>DAIDIT010000158.1 GCA_027451705.1 Pseudomonadota bacterium | reverse complement strand
GCCGATCGACGGCCCCGCGTACCTGCCGATCGACCGGGCGTTCACGCTCAAGGGGTTCGGCACGGTCGTGACCGGCACGCTGCTCTCCGGCCGGCTCGCGGCCGGGGACGAGGTCGACCTCGTGCCGGGCGGCCCGCGCGGCGTGTGCATCCGCGGCCTGCAGAGCCACGGCAAGGAGGTCGCCGAGGTCGCGGCGGGCCAGCGCAGCGCCGTGAACCTCCCGGGCGTGGCCGTGGAGGCGCTCGCGCGGGGCATGGTCCTCGGCCGGCGCGGCGAGCTGACCGAGAGCGCGATGCTCGACGTCGAGCTCGAGGCGGTCCCGGGCGCCGACCGCCCGCTGCGCGCGCGGCAGAAGCTCTCGTGCCACCTCGGGACGGCGGCGGTGCCGTGCACGGCGCTGCTGCTCGAGGCGGCCGAGCTGCCTCCCGGCCGCCGCGCCTTCGCGCAGCTCCGGCTCGCGCGGCCGCTCGCGGCGCTGCCCGGGCAACGCTTCATCCTCCGCGGCTACGCGCCCGCGTCGAGGGCCGGCGGCCGCACGGTCGCGGGCGGCGCGGTCCTCGCGATCACGCCGCGCAAGCGGCGGCCGGGACGGCCCGGCGCGGCCGCCGGCCTCGCGACGCTGCGCGACGGCGATCCGGGCGAGAAGGTCGCCTGGCTGATCGAGGACGCGGGGAGCCGCGGCCTCGATGCCGCGGACCTCTTCCGGCGGACGGCGCTGCCGCCCCGGGCGATCGAGCGGACCGTCGGGCTGCTCTCGTCGCAGGGGCGGGCGGTGCTCTTCGACCGCGATCGGCGCGCCCACGTCGGCGCGGGGGTCTTCGCGGCGCTGCGGGCGCGCGCGGGCGAGCTGATCCGCGCCCACCACCAGGCGAACCCGCTCGCGCCCGGCATCCCGAAGGAGGAGCTGCGCCGCCGGCTCGGGGAGGATCTGGACCCCAAGCTCCTCCAGCGGCTGCTCGCGGCGGAGGCCGAGGCCGGCCGGGCGGTGGTCGACGGCGACTCCGTGCGCGCCCCGGAGCACGGCAGCGCGATACAATCGGCCGAGGGAGAAGGGCGTGCCCGCCTCGCCGGCCTGCTCGCCGCCGCAGGCCTGTCGCCGCCGACGACGGCGGAGCTCTCCGCCGCGCTCGGGCTGCCGCTGGATCGGACGCTGGGACTCCTCAAGCTGCTCGCGGCGGAGGGCCGGATCCTCAGGGTCAAGGACGACCTGTACTTCGACGCGGCGGCGATCCGGTCTCTTCGCGAGAGGCTCGTGAGCCGGCTGCGGGCCGACGGGGCCATCACGACGCAGTCGTTCAAGGAGCTGACCGGGGCGACGCGGAAGTTCACGATTCCGCTCGGGGAGTACTTCGACCAGGAGAAGGTGACGCTCCGGTTGGGGGACCGGCGCGTGCTCCGCGGCTCGGACGGGGCCGACGGGGGGCGCCGATGAGCCGGTTGCCGCGCTTCCCGACCCCGGTCCCGATGGGCTGGCCGGAGATCCCCTCGCTCGAGGTCGCCGAAGTGCTGGCCCAGAGCGCCGCGGCGGCGGCCGAGGTGTGCGGAGTCGACTCGGCCACGATCCTCCTGCTCGCCGAGCCCGAACGGATGCTCCAGCCGGCGGCGTGCCACTCCCGCTGGCGGAGCGTCGCCCCCTGTCCTCTGGACGGGCCGACCCTCGCGGCGCGAGTCTTTAGGTCCCGACGGCCCGAGGCGGTCGAGGACGTCCTGAATCAGCCGGACCGCGACTGGTCGAGGACCCGGGACATCGGGATCCGGTCGCTCCTGGCCGTCCCGATCGAGTCGGGGCCGCGGACGCTCGGGGTCCTCTGCCTCGGCCGGCTCGCGCCGCACCGCTTCGAGGGGCCGGAGTTCGAGCTGGCGTCCCAGGTCTCGCGCCACCTCGCCGTGTCGGTCGAGAAGGCGAATCTCTACCGCGAGGCGACGCTGCGGATCGCCGAGCTGTCGCTCCTCCACGAGGTGGCGCGGGCCATCAACGAGGGGCGCGACCTCGACCGGATCCTCGCCGAGGCCGCCGATCGGCTGGCGGCGCTCCTCGACGCGAGCAACTGCTTCGTGCTGCTTCTCGACCAGGCGACCTCGGAGCTGCGGGGCGCCGCGGCGAGCGGCCGATCCCCGGGCGCCGAGGTGGCGGGCATCCGGCTCGGGCCCACCTCGAAGTCGATCGCGGTCACGGCGGTCCTCGAGGAGCGGCCGATCGTCGTCGCCGACGCGGCGGCGGACCCGCGCGTCAACCAGGACCTGGTGCGCAGGTTCTCGGAGAAGTCGCTCCTCGCGATCCCCATGCTGCACCGCGGCCGGAGCATCGGCTGCCTGATGTTCGACGAGACGCGCCAGCGCCGCGAGTTCACGCAGGCGGAGATCGACCGGGTGCTCGCGGTCGCGAGCCAGCTCGCGGCCGCCGTCGAGAACGCGCGGCTCCACGAGGATCTCAAGCGCTCGTACGCCGAGCTGGCGATGGCCCAGGCGCGCCTGGTGCAGCGCGAGCGGCTCGCCGCGCTCGGCGAGCTGGCGGCCGTCGTCGCCCACGAGGTCCGAAACCCGCTCGGCGCGATCTTCAACGCGACGGGCGAGCTGGCGCGCCTGGTGGACGGGCGCGGCGAGGCGGGCGTGCTCCTGTCGGTGCTGGGCGAGGAGGCCGACCGGATCAACCGGATCATCGGCGACCTCCTCGACTTCGCGCGGCCGCCGGACCTGGCGGTCGACCAGGTCTCGCTCGCCTCCGCGATCGACGAGGCGGCGTCGTCGTCGCTGCTCCGGCCCGGGATCTCGTTCCAGGTGACCCTGGAGCCCGGCGTCGACAAGCTCCGGATGGACCAGCGGCAGATCCGACAGGCCCTGCTCAACGTCTTCAACAACGCGGTCCAGGCGATGGGCGGCCAGGGGAGCGTGCGCGTCCACGTCCACCGCGCCGGCGGACCCGGCCCGGAGGCCGTCGCGATCGAGATCGCGGACAGCGGGCCCGGGGTGCCCGCCGCCCTCCGCGACCGGATCTTCGAGCCGTTCTTCACGACGAAGGCGTCGGGCACGGGGCTCGGGCTCGCGGTCGTCAAGCGCATCGTCGAGGGGCACGGCGGGAGCGTCGCGGTCCGCGACGGGCCGGCTGGCGGAGCGGTCTTCGTCCTGAACCTGCCGTACGCGACGGGGGCGGACGCGTGAGGTCGCCCCCGCCCGTCGCGGCGCCGGACCGGCGCGCCCGCATCCTCGTCGTCGACGACCAGAAGAACATGCGGGCCACGACCGCGCTCATGCTCGCGCACCAGGGCTTCGAGGTCGAGGAGGCCGCGGGCGGCGAGGCGGCGCTGGCCCGGCTGCCGTCGGGCGGCTTCGACCTCGTCCTCACCGACCTCAAGATGGAGCCGGTCGACGGGCTCGGCGTCATCAAGCGGGCGCTGGAGTTGAGCCCGGGCGTCCAGGTCGTCGTGATGACGGCGTACGGGACGATCGACAGCGCCGTCGAGGCCATGCGGCTCGGCGCGGCCGACTATGTCGCGAAGCCGTTCGAGCAGGAGGAGCTGCTCATCCGCCTCGACCGGGCGCTCGAGCGGCGGCGGCTCATCCGCGAGGTGGGGGCCTGGGCCGGGGAGTTCCACGAGCGCTTCGGACTGCGGAACATCGTCGGCCGTTCGGCGGCGATGCGCGACCTCCTCGTCAAGGTGGGGCGGGTCGCCGCCAGCGACGCGACGGTGCTCGTGACGGGAGAGAGCGGAACGGGCAAGGAGCTCGTGGCGCGGGCGATCCACGCCGGCAGCCCGCGATCGGCGCGGCCGTTCGTCGCGGTCAACTGCGCGGCCATCACCGAGACGCTGCTCGAGTCGGAGCTGTTCGGACACGCCAAGGGGGCGTTCACCGGCGCCGTCAAGGCGCGCCACGGCCTGTTCGAGGAGGCCGACGGCGGCACGCTCTTCATCGACGAGATCGCCGAGACGTCGCCGGGGTTCCAGGCGAAGCTGCTGCGCGCGCTCCAGGAGGGCGAGATCCGGCGCGTCGGCGAGAACAGCAACATCCGGGTCGACGTGCGCGTGATCGCCGCGACGAACCGCGACCTGCGCCGCGAGATCGCGGAGAAGCGTTTCCGCGAGGACCTCTTCTACCGGCTCAGCGTGGTCCCGCTCTGGGTTCCCCCGCTTCGGGATCGGGCCGACGACATTCCGCTGCTCGCCCAGCACTTCATCGAACGCTACAACGCCCGTGCCGGGACGGCGCGCGCCCTGACCGACGGCGCGGTCGCGCGCCTCGTGGCCCACCCGTTCCCGGGCAACGTCCGCGAGCTCGAGAACGCCGTCGAGCAGGCGGCGGCGCTCGCGGAGAGCGACCTGCTCGGCCCCGAGGACTTTCCCCTCGACGGGGCACGCACGGGCCGCGCCGAGGCGCCCGCGGACGAATCGGGGCCGCTCGCCCTCGTCGTCGACGCGGCGGAGCGCAGGGCCATCGAGGCGGCGATCCTGAGGCATTCGGCCGATCTCCTGGCGGTCGCCCGCGAACTGGCGATCTCGCCGACGACGCTCTGGCGGAAGATGAAGAAGCTCGGTCTCGGCACGCAGGCTGCGCGGCCGGCCGGGTCGACGCCCGGAGATTGAATCGCCCCAGGGCGGGCAACATTGCAAGACTGCATTTCAGATGTGAAATGTGGAACCCTCGACGTTCCTTTTCGTCCACGTAAAGTCAATGGGTTGCGGCCGAGTCGGGCCTGGCATGGAGGTTGCTTTTATGTCGCCCCGAGAAGTGCAACGCGTTTGATTGGAGCTGGTCCCCCCCCGCCACTTCAATTGCGCGTTGCACTTCTTTTTTTGTCTTCGGCTTCCCCTCCCCAACCCCTTCGCCCCGCCCGCAAAGATCCCGCGCAGGATTCGCGGCAAGGCCGGGCCGCGTGAATTGTGCGCAGCGCTCGATGCCCGAGCGCTCGGCCGCCTCCCGTGGAATCGATGGGTTGGCCCGATGGTGGCGTTGGCCCCGAACTTGCTTTGAGCATCGTCTCGAGAAGTGCAACGCGCTTGATTGGAGTTGGTCCCCCCCCGCCACACTTCAATTGCGCGTTGCACTTCTTTTTTTGTCCCGCTTTCCCCTCCCCGCCGCCCCCGCGCGACCGCCGGTCTCTCCCGATCTGGCTGTGCGAGAAGCGCGCTGCGCGCAACGCTCGCGTCCGCGTGGTGCGCGGCGTGAATTCTGCGCAACGGCCGCCGCGGCGCTGCCGTGACGCCATCGTCGAATCGAGGGGTTGCTCGATTGCGGACGTTGGCCCCGGCATTGCAATGAAGTCCGCCCGAGAAGTGCAACGCGTTTGACTGGAGTTGGTCCCCCCCCGCCACACCTCAGTTGCGCGTTGCACTTCTTTTTTTCCCGTCAGTCCTCGCGCAGGCTCGACGCGTCGAGCGTCTGGAGTCGCCGCTGGACGTAGCGGCGGTCGACGGAGGCTTTCCGGCCGCGCCGCTCCGGCGCTTCGAAGAGGATCTCGGCGAGGACCTCCTCGATGATGGCGCGCAGGCCGCGGGCGCCGACGCCCTTGTCGATCGCGTAGCGCACGATCTCGTCCAGGGCGCCCTCCGAGAACGCGAGGTCGATGCCGTCGAGCGCCAGCAGGTCGCGGTACTCGCGTGTCAGGGAGTCCGGGGGCTCGGTGAGGATGGCGCGCAGCTCCCGCGGCCGCAGGGCCTCGAGCTCCACCACGACGGGCAGCCGGCCCAGCAGCTCGGCGAGCATGCCGAACTCCAGGAGGTCCCGCTGCGAGATGCGGCGGCGGCCGGTCCGGGCCTCGCCGGTGCTGCCGAAGCCGACCGCGCGCCCCCCGGCGACGTGGAGGTCGGAGAAGGTGCCGGCGCAGATGAACAGGATGTCCGAGGTGTCGACCTGGACAAAGTCGTGCTTGTTCCAGTGCTGGGTGACGTTGAGCGGGACGAAGATCTCGCGCCCCTCGAGGAGCTTGAGCAACGCCTGCTGGACGCCCTCGCCGCCGATGTCTCGGCCGCCGGCGCCCGTGCGCCCGCCCTGGGAGCGGCGGGCGATCTTGTCGATCTCGTCGATGAAGATGATGCCGCGCTGCGTCTCCTCGATGGAGTGGTCGGTCTTGAAGAGGAGCTCGGCGACCATCACCTCGACGTCCTTGCCGTAGTAACCGGCCTCCGTGTACTCGGTCGCGTCCACGACGGTGAAGGGAACGGACAGGATTTCCGCGAGGTTGCGCGCGAGGTGAGTCTTGCCGCTGCCGGTGGGGCCGATGAGCAGGATGTTGCTCTTCTTGAGGAGCGAGCGCCGCTCGCGGCGCCGCTGGGCGCAGCGCTTGACGTGGCTGTAGGCCGCGATGGCGACGGCGCGCTTGGCGCGTGCCTGGCCGATCACGTACCGGTCGAGCCGCTCGTAAATTTCCCGCGGCGTGGGGACGGCCGGCCCGTCGATCTTGGGAGGGGCTTTCATGGCTTCCCGAACGTTAGCCGCCTCGGCACCCGCGCGCCAGGGCCACGGCCTCGCCCGGCGCGAGTGCCTCGGCGCCGCAAAAGTCAATCGAGGCCCCTTCCGGCCGGCCGCTTGCCCGATCCCGGCCCTGGACCTGCGTCCCGGTCGACAGGATAGACTGTGACGCATGATCCGGATCCAGGCCGGACGCGCGTGGCGGCGGAACCCCCGGCTCCTCTCCGAGCTGCGGTCGGCCAAGGGCGAGCTGCAGATCCACGACGCGATCGCGATCGAGGTCGACGGCGTCGACCTGGCCGCCGGCCTGTCCGAGGAGAGTGTCCTGCACGTGACCGCGGAGTTGGCCGCCGCGGTCGCCGGACTGGCCGCTGGAGGCGATCGCGCCTCGGTGGCGTTTCGCGCCGCCGGGGTCGATCTGCTGCTGGAGCGGCGGTCCGGCACGGTTCGCTTGTCGCTCGTCAAGTTGCGGCGGCCCGCGGGCGTCGTGCTCGAGGGGGTGGAGGTGGAGTTGGATGCGCTGCGTCGCGCGGCACTCGAATCGGGCCGCTCGCTCCTCCGCGAGCTGGCGGCGCTCAACCCGGCCCTGACCCGGAGCGCGCCGGGACGGCGACTCGCGGCGGCCACGCGACGGCTCGGAGCGCTCGCGACGCCCCGGCCGCCGGCGCGGCGCCGCGCGCCGGCCGCCGAGGAGGGACCGGCGGAGATCGGCCGGCCGGGGCGGCCCCCGGTCTGCCAGTTCGAATTGACCGGTGGGGCGGAAGCCCTGGGCACGTTCCGGGGCGGTCCGCCGGATCTCCAGTCGCTGCTCGTGCGCGGCCGGCTGTCGCTGCGGGTGGGGCCCGGAGCGCCGGCCTTCGCCTCCGAGGGCTACCTCTTCCTGATGCTCCGCGAGCTGACGGGCAGCGGCTTGGCGCTGCTCCGGGCGCTCGAGGCCGGGGAGGCGGAGCACGCCCTCGTGCTCTGCGACGGCGCGCAGGTCCAGCTCGACCTCGAGGCGAAGCCCGCCGCGCGCGGCCGAGGGCGCGGCCACGAGCCGGTGGCGCTCGC
>DAIDIT010000157.1 GCA_027451705.1 Pseudomonadota bacterium | reverse complement strand
CGTCGGCCGGCAGCGGCGGCATCCGGCCGTCGCCGTGGCGCACCGAGAGGACCAGGACGCGCTGCGCGCCGAGGCGGAGCGCGGGGCTCAGCGGGACGTTCGCGCGCAACCCGCCGTCGACGTAGAGGCGGCCGCGCACCGAGACCGGGGGGAAGATGAGCGGGATCGCCGCGGACGCGAGCGCGTGCTTGGGGCCGATCCGCGCCGCGACCGAGTAGAGGCTCGCCTCGGCCGGCCACTGCGGCAACTCGTCGCGGCCCTGGACGAAGACCACGGGCCGCCCGGTCCCGACGTGGGTCGCGGTGACGCTCAGGGCGAGGAGTCGTCCCGCGCGGACGTTCCGGCCGATCCAGCGCCACGGGACGTGGTAGACGAGCTGCTCCTCGAGCCAGCGCGGCCGGACGAGGCCGACCTGGCGCGCGGCGGGGCCCGCCTTCGGCGAGAAGATGAGATCGCGGCCGAGCGACAGGGCGTCGCGCAGCCGAAAATCGAGGAGCCGCTCGAGCGAGAGGCCCTGCCAGAAATCGGCGAGCAGCCGGCCCTGCGACGCCGGCTCGTGCGCCGAGGCGGCGAGGAAGCAGGCGTGCAGGGCTCCCACCGAGGTGCCGCAGATGATCGAAAGCGGAAGCTCCCGGCCGAGCTCGGGCTCGAGCTCCTCGCGCAGATAGGCGACGACGCCCGCCTCGTACGCGCCGCGCGCGCCGCCGCCCGAGAGCACGACCGCGGTCCGGAGCGGAGGAGTCGAGGCCATCACCCGGCATCCTACCAGGCCCGACGCCCTCCTCCACTTTCCGAACCGCCACGCGCTCAGGCCTTGCGGGCCTCGCAGAGGTACAGCTCGTTGCCGTCCGGATCGCCGAAGAAGGCGAGGCGGACCGGGGACTTGGGGTTGTCGAGGATCGGGATCTTGAAGACCACGCCGCGGGCCTCGAGCCGGGCGACCACCTGCTCGAGCGGCTGGTCGACGTTCAAGCCGATGGTGATGGCCCCGCGCGTGCCGGGGGAGGCGGCGTGGATGGACTCCGGATGCAACCCGAGGATCAGGCCATCCCCCGCGTCGATCTCGGCCCAGCCGTCGCTCGGGTGCGCGCGAAGGCGCAGCCCCAGAACCTCGGTGAAGAAATGGATCGATCGCCCGAGGTTCGAAACGTACAGCGTCGGGTTGCCACCGGAGATCATGACCGCCTCCCGGGGCGCGGAGGGCACCCCTCGGCAACGTTGATCTTCCCCGGCGGCTCCCGCAAGCTGCCGCCGCCATGACGATCCGGATCTCCCTCCTGCTGGCGCTCGGCCCGCTGCTCGCCTGCGCCTCCGCGCCCAGAAAGGCTCTCGGGAACGACGCAACGGTGGCTCACACGCCGGCCGCTTCCGGAGAGGACCCTTGCGACCTGCTCTTCCGGGCGCTCGAGGTCGACGACACGGCACGCGCCTGGGCCCGGTTCGACACCGAGATGAAGCACGCCGTCCCCCTGCCGCAGCTCGACGGCCTCTGGAAGAACCTCTTCGAAACGCTGGGCCCCTTGGGGGGCTGGTCCCTGCGGACGCGCGAGACGGCGGGCCGCGATCTCGTGCGGCGGGTCTACGGCCTCGACTTCGAAAAGGGGACGCTCCTCGCGCGGGTGACGTACCGGGTGAGCAGCGGACGGATCGCCGGCCTGCTGCTGCTCCCCGACGAGAAGCACGTCTCCTACGATTCTCCGCCCGGAGCCCGCTTCCGCGCCGAGGAGATCCAGATCCGCCGGCCCGGGTTCGTCCTCGCCGGAACGCTGCTGACGCCGGAGGGACCTCCACCCTTCCCCGCCGTCCTCTTGCAAACCGGCTCCGGCCAGCAGACGCGGGACGAGCCGCTTCCGATTCCGGGCCTCTCGGGCTACCGGCCGTTCCGGCAGATCGCCGAGTCGCTGGCCGCGCGGGGTATCGCCGTCCTGCGGGTCGACGACCGCGGCGTCGGAGAGTCGACGGGCGCCTCCACGCTCGCGACCGCGACGACGGCGGACTTCGCCGACGACGCGCGCGCCGAGGTCGCCTGGCTGCGGGGCCGGCGCGATCTCGATCCGACCCGGATCGCGATCGTCGGCCACAGCGAAGGCGCGGACATCGCGGAGATGGCGGCGGCCTCCGACCCTGGGCTGCACGCCGTCGTCCTCCTGGCCGGACGCGGCGAGGGCGGGATGCAGATCCTCGAGTACCAGCTCCGCGCGATCCTGGCGGAGGACCCCTCGCTGACACCGGACCAGCGCGAGAAGCGCGTCGCCGAACAACAGGCGAAGCTGCGCGCCGTGAAGGACGGGCGCAATGTAACCGCGGGAGGCCAGCCCGGCCCGTGGCTCCACGGCTTCCTGAACTACGACCCGCTGGCGGAGGTCCGGCGGGTGAAGCAACCGCTCCTGATCCTCCAAGGCGCGCTCGATCGGCAGGTTCCGGCACGCGACGCGCGGGCGCTCGCGGAGGCCGCGAAGGCGGCCGGTAACGCGAACGTCGCCGTGCGCGTCTTTCCCGACCTGAACCACCTCTTCCTTCCCGCGAAGACCGGTGCGATTTCCGAGTACCCCCGCCTCGCCTCGACGCGGCTGCCCGCGGAGGTCCTCGACGCCCTGGGCGCCTGGCTGGTCCGCGAGCTGCGGGCCCGGCCCCCGCCCGCGCGCTGAGCGCGTTCGCGCTGGCCACGCACGGCGCGCGTGTGGTAAGGCCAACGGCTCCACCGACCGCCGACCCCGCGCGGCCCGCGCCCACGCGCACGAAAGGACGAGACGAAGATGACGAAGATCACCAAGCTGGCCGCCCTCGCCGGAGCCACCCTCCTCGGCTGCCAGCAGGCGGGCGGCGGAGGCGGCGGAAACGTGACCGCGCAGACCGAGGACCAGAAGACGTTCTACGCCCTCGGCGCGCTCATCGGCCGAAACCTCAAGAGCGCGAAGCTCCAGGCCGAAGACCTCGACTTCGTCAAGCAGGGTCTGACCGACCAGGCCCTTGGAAAGCCGCTCCAGATCGACCTCCAGACCTACGGTCCGAAGGTCCAGATGATGATGATGTCGCGGCAGCGGGCCTCGTCGCAGCACGAATCGGCGGCGGATACGGCCCAGACGGCAGACCGCAAGGCGAAGGACAAGGCTTTCGCCGAGGCGGCGGCGAAGGAATCCGGCGCGCAGGTGACGTCGAGCGGACTCGTGTTCAAGACGCTCACGCCCGGCAAGGGCGAGAGCCCGAAGGCGACCGACACGGTCAAGGTCAACTACGAAGGCAAGCTCAGCGACGGCACGGTGTTCGACAGCTCGTACAAGCGCGGGCAGCCGATCAGCTTCCCGCTCCACGGCGTCATCCCCTGCTGGACCGAAGGCGTCCAGAAGATGAAGGTCGGCGAGACCGCGCGCCTGGTCTGCCCCTCGGACATCGCGTACGGCGACCGCGGCCGGCCGCCGGTCATCCCGGGCGGCGCGACGCTCGACTTCAAGGTCGAGTTGCTCGCGATCGAACCGGGCGGTGCGGGCATGGGGATGATGGGCCATCCCGCGCTGCCGCCCGGACACCCGTCGGTCCACTGACGCGGATCACTCCTGCTGGATCGTCCGGCAGGCGTGCTCGATCCACAGCTCGATGTCCTCGATCTGGGACACGTCGACGGCGGCGTTCGTCGGCTCGTCCTGCTGATCGAAGGTCAGGGTCCATTCGGCGTCGTCGACCGGCCGATTGGCCAACTCCGTGTCGAGCGGCAGCGACGGATCCGGAAAGCTGCCGGCGTTGACCTGGCCCTCGACCGACGCGGTCTTCGGGCCGAGGCTGTAGCTCGACACCGTCCCGTCGCCACCGCGCAGCCGGCTGCGGCCCGACTGCGTGAGCCGCAAGTAGACGGGCCGATCGGACTGGATCAGGCTGCCGTCGACGCTCGCCGAGATGCCCTCGAGCACGTCCTCGGCGACGTCGGAGGCGAAGATGCCGTTGCCGGGAAGGATGGACGTCGCGAACTGCAACTGGACGTTGCCCGCGGCGTCGTGGTGCGAGGGCAGCGCCAGCAGCGCCTGGAACTGCTGCGCAGCGGTCAGCGTGTCGCCGGTGACGGGATCCTGGACGTCGCCCGCGATGTGGAGGACGTCCCGCCGCAGGGAGATCAGATCATCGCGCGTCTGGATCCTCCCGTCCGTGCCGGAATAGCCGCTCAGGGCTTCGGCCATCTGGTTGACGTCGTACGCGAGGTCCTGGGCGCTCTCCGTCTCGAGGACGAGGCCCTCGTAGGTCGTGTCGGAGAAGTTCTCGAGGTATTCGTAGGCGCGGACCACCGCGAAGACGTCGCGGCGGGCGAGCCGCAGCTTGCGCGCGTAGTCGAAGGCGGCGGCGTTCTGGTACAGGCGCCAGGCGAGGTCGTGGGCCACGTTCCGCCGCTGGGCCTCGATCTGGGACTGGTAGGCGTCGAATTCGATTCGAACCTGGACCCAGTCGTTCTCGACCTTCTGGGTCGCAGCGTCGAAGAGGTCCGCCTGCTGCGTCACGGCCTCGAGCGCGGCGTCGTAGTCCCGGTTCGCGTCGAAGACGGCGTTCGCCATCGCGTCGTCCTGGATCTGCACCTGGCCGATCTCCAGCACTTCGGCCTGGTTCGTGGACGCGCGCGCGGCCGAGTTGGGGTCGTTCCAGAACCCGCTCAAGTCCGCCACGAGCGACGGTCCGCACGCCCCCACCGAATCGGCGGCGTATCCCAACTGGCCCCTGCCCTGGCCGACACCACCGCCGAGGGCGGCCGATGCGATGGCCATTCCCATCGAATCCATGTCCGACATCTCGGAGGCGAGGCAGGCGAGGCCCTGATCGATGATCTGAGTTTCGGCCTGGTGCGCGGCGACCTCGCGGACGACCTTGCCGTTCTCCTCGACCGCGAGCAGCTCGGCGTTCTGCTGCGCGGTGAGCGCCTGTTCCTGCTGCTCCAGCATCTGAATCTTCTGCCCGTCGGCGGAGGCGCGGTCGCGCGCCGCCTGGTAGGCCGCCTGCGCCGCCTTCGCGACGTCCATGTCGACCGCGATCATGCCTCCGTGGGCGCAGCCGGCGAGGCTCGAGGGAACGCAATCGCTGCCACCGAGCTGGCCGAGCGCCGTCTCCGCTTGCGCCTGGAGCTGTGCGAGCTCCGTGTTCACCTGGTTCGCGTTGCCGCCGGAACCGAGGTTCGCGCTTTGCAGCGCCGCCTGCGCGGCGACGGCCTGTGGCAGCGACCCTGCTCCAGGCTGCGCACCTCCCTGGGCGAAGGCGACCGCCTGCTGGAATACGTCGTCCTGCGGATTGGAGTCTTCGTACGAGAACGGGACGTAGTCCGGTCCGTATCCCACCGCATTCAGCCCGGCCACGACGTCGGAGAAGGTGGCCGCGACGTTCGCGAAGGACGTCGAGAGGCCGTAGACCGGTTCGGCCACCGTGCCGCCGTCCGCGACTCCGCCGTCGGCCGTGCCGTCGGCGATCTGGATCCCGAGCAGGTCGCCGACGGCCGCGAGGTCGAGGAGCGCGGCTCCGGCAAACTGCTGGGCGTCCGCCTGGGCCCCCGCCGCTCCGCCGCTCCGCAGCTCGCGGTCGACGAGCTGCGCTCCGGCCAGCAGGCGGGCCGCGACAGCCCCCGCGAAGCGCTGCGTGTCGTCGAGGGACGGGTTGCCCGGATCGTCCCGCGTCGACGGATTCTGGAACGTGCTCGGGGGCATCGACTGCGCGGCGGCGAAGCCCGCGGAGGCGAGGAGCGCGACGGGCGAAGAAGGCGCCCCGTGCAGCCCGGCGGCGAGGAAGCCGGCCGCGTCGCTCAACAGGCCGATCTCGGTCGAGATGTCCGCGCCCCCGAAGCCGAGGACCTGGGCGATCGCATCGTTGCCCTGGAGCAGGCCGTAGGTCGCGGCCGCGCGGAACACGTCGAGCTCGCCCGCCGGATCGGCGCCGGGCCCGCTCTCGAAAGCCGAGAAGGCGCACGGGACGGCGTTGGGCTCCACGCAGCGGCCGGTCCCGCCGGGGAGCGCGCACTGGCCGGCCGAGAACTGATCGACGTTGGTGAGCTGCTCGAACGGAAACGCCGCCTGGAAGTAGCACTGGGCGTGATTGCTGTTCGCCGCGCAGACTGCGAGCGGGGTGCACGCGAGGAAGGGTCGGGGCGCGGCCGCCTGGAATACCGCCTGCGGCGCCGGCTTCACGCCCGTCGCGTCGACCGTGCGCGAGAGCTGGAAAGCTCCGGCCGTCTGCAGGGCCACGGTCCCGAGCCCCTCGATGCTCTCGAGGTAGCTCCCGTGAACGGAGACGGGCGTGTCGTGGACTCCGTCCAGCGTCACGGTCCGCCGGATGGGCACGTCGAAGAGCGGGTCGACCGGCCTGCCCGGCTGGCCCACGAGCACGAACGTCGCGGTGAAATGCGTGCCGTCGTCGGTCGCCTTGACCGGCGCGTCGACCGGCCAGAGCAGCGAATTCGATCCGTCGACGGCCCCCGACAGGCGCGTCGCCCCATTGGACGGACCCGCGCCGGCCGCGGCCGCCGCCAGTTCCATTGCCATCGGGGCGGTCCCCAGGGCGAAGGGGCTCTGGATGGTGACCGTGCCCGTCAGCCGCCCGATCAGGCTGCTCCAGTAGGTCACCGGGACGTCCAACCGCCCGCCCGTCGAGAGGACGTGGATCGTCGTGCTGTGTCCGCCATAGGTCGGGTGGACGGTCACGTCGATCTCGACGCTCTGTCCGGACGCGATCGACCCGCTCTGGGGCGTCGCGACGACGTCCGGATCGTCCGAGAGGACGTGGAACCTCTGGATGTCCTCGGTCCCGTCGTCGCCGAGCGTAAAGCTGCCGTCCGGCGACTCGGGCGAGAGATCGAGGTGCGTCGCGCTCGACGCGAGGTGTCCGGCGAACCGCGGAGGAGGCGCGCGAAACCCTGCCGGCGCGCAACGGCCGCGCGCATCGCACGTCTGTCCCGACGGGCAGTCGGCATCCTCGCGACAGTCCGCGTCGCAGACGCCCGCCGAGCAGTACGTCCCGGCCGGACAGTGCAGGTCCAGTTCGCAGAGCCGATTTTGGGCGAGGGGGCCCGAAGCGCCCCTGCCGCAGCCTGCCGCAGCCAGAAGTCCCGCCAGGAGCCACGCCCAAGTCGCCTCGATGATCCGTTCCATGTCCGTGAAACCTCCGTAGCGCTCCATGCGCTCTCGGAGGTCAGACACATCAACGGTCGTGCCATGCGTAAGCAGCTGAAATCAGGTGCACGCCGAACCGGGGGTGCGGTGCGGAAACGAAACCGGCGGTCTGGATTCTAGACGAGCCCCGGATCGTCAGGCCGCGGCTGCCCGCTGCTCGCGGTCCAGTTCGACGGGGTCGTGGGCACAGAAGAGCCGGACCGCGCCGCCCGGCCGTTGCGCGAGTTCCCGCAGACGGCGTTGGTTCTCGAGCCGGGTGAGGTTGTCGATCGCGACGAGTCGCTGGTAGGCCGCGAGGCCGGCGGGACAGCGTGGGGCCGCCTCGACCTCCCCGTGAAAGAAGTACGCGTCGCCGCAATGGAGGAGCCAGCCGCCCGGGATTCGAATCGCCACGCCGCAGTGGCCGCGGGTGTGACCGTGCAGCGGCACCAGCAAGACGTCGTCGCCGGTCCCCTCGACGGCCCGAACGCCCTCGAATCCGAGCCAGCGCTCCCCGCCTGGCGCGTGGAGCCGCCACCGGGGGCCGTGTGACCATTGCACGGGGCGGTAGCGCATCCGCTCGTTCGCGCTCCCCCGGGCGAGCGCCGCCGCGTGCTCCGGCGCGTAGACGTGCACGCTCGCATCCGGGAAATCGGCGAGGCCGCCCGCGTGGTCGAGATCGAGGTGGGTGACCACGATGTGCCGGACGTCGGAGGGGCGGAAACCGAGTTGCTCGATCTGCCGGACGGCCGCAGAGCCTGGATCGAGCCCCGGCCGCACCGTCGCGACGAACCAGCGTCCGAGCCGCTCGCCCGCCGCGCGGAGGTCCTCGGTCCCGAAGCCCGTGTCCACCAGGACGAGCCCTCCCGACGTCTCGACCACGAGGCAGTGGCAGACGAGCCGCGCCGATTGGAAGAGCCCACCCTCGCCGTTGATCAACCGCGCCGAGAACGGGCACATCGTTCCGCAGCTCAGGTGGTGGACGCGAGGGGTCGTCACGACGGTCCTACCCTAGCCAGCCGCACGGCGGGATCGGGAATCCGTGCGATCGATCGAGAGCAGCGCGTCGGCTCCGAGGGCTTCTACCCGGAACGCTCCGAGCGTTCGGGCCTCTGCCATGGTGCGCCCGCCCGAGAGGGCGGGCCACGGCTTGCCGCTCGCACCCAGGATCTTCGGCGCCACGAAGAGCAGCAGGCGGTCCCAGAGTTCGGCCTCGAGGAATTGCCCGTGGACGTCCGGCCCACCCTCGACGAGGAGGCGGACGATGCCCCGGCGCGCGAGCGCGGCGAGCAGCGCCGGAAGCGCGACACGCCCGCGCCGACCCGGCAGTTCGAGCAGATCGACGCCCCTCCGCGCCAGCCGGACGGCCGCCTTGGCGTCGGCTCGGGCCGCCGTCACGACCAGCGCGCCGGGTTGGACCGGATCGAAGACGTGGCTGGAAGGGCTCACGTCGAGCCGCCCGTCCAGGACGACCCGCAGCGGCGAGCGCGCCCCGGGGAGCCGGGCCGTCAGGTGCGGGTCGTCGGACCGGACGGTGCCGGCACCGACGAGAATCGCGTCGGCCGCCGACCGGAGCGCGTGGACCCTCTTCCGCGCCTCCGGCCCGGTGATCCAGCGGGCGTCACCCGAACCCGAGGCGATCTTGCCGTCGGCGGTGAGCGCCGCCTTTAGGACGACGTGGGGCCGTCCGGAGGTGATGAAGTGGAACCACTCGGCGTTCAACGCGTCGCACCCGGTGCGGGCCACGCCGCGAACGACCTCGACGCCCGCCTGCCGCAGCCGCCGCACGCCGCGGCCGCTGACCAGTGGGTTGGGGTCGTCGCTGCCGATCACGACGCGGCCGATTCCGGCGGCGAGGATCGCCCGCGTGCACGGCGGCGTGCGACCCTGGTGGTCGCAGGGCTCCAGTGTCGAGTACAGCGTCGCGCCGCGGGCGAGACCGCCGGCCGCGGCGAGCGCGACGACCTCGGCGTGGGCCTCGCCCGCCCTGCGGTGCCAGCCGCGTCCTACGACGCGCCCGTCCCGGACGACCACCGCTCCGACCGCAGGATTCGGGCTCGTACGGCCGAGACCTTTTCGCGCCTCGGCGATCGCCTCGAGCATGTGGCGGTCGTCGGGCGCGCGCGCGCGCGGCGCGTGCCTCCCCACGGCGGTGGCTCGCGAGGGCACTGCCGGTCAGCCCGCGAGCAGCTCCGGATAGAGCGGGAACCGGCGCGCGAGTTCGGAGACCTCGCCCTTCGCCTCCCGCCGGACCCGCTCGTCGGCGGGCGCCTTCAGGACTCGCACGATCAGCCTGCCGATCTCCTCCATCTCGGCAGGGCCCATCCCCCGCGTCGTCAAGGCGGGCGTTCCCACGCGGATGCCGCTCGTCACCGTCGGCTTCTCCGGGTCGAACGGGATCATGTTCTTGTTCACCGTCACGTCCGCGAGGCCGAGCGCCTCTTCGGCAGCTTTTCCGGTCAACCCGACGGAACGGACGTCGACGAGGAGCAGGTGGTTGTCCGTCCCGCCGGAGACGAGCCGCAGGCCTCCCGCCGCGAGCGCCGACCCGAGGGACTGTGCGTTCGCGAGGATGCGCCGCTGGTAGTCCGAGAACTCGGGCCGGAGCGCCTCACCGAAGGCCACGGCCTTCGCGGCGATGACGTGCATCAGAGGGCCGCCCTGGATGCCGGGGAAGATCTGGCTGTTGAGCGTCCGCGCGATCGGTTCGCGGCAGAGGATCAGCCCCCCCCGAGGTCCGCGCAGGGTCTTGTGGGTCGTGGTGGTGACGATCTCCGCGTAGGGCACCGGCGAAGGAGAGAGGCCGGCGACCACCAGGCCCGCGACATGGGCGATGTCGACGACCAGCGCCGCTCCGACGGAGTCCGCCGCCGCCCGAAACGCCGCGAAGTCCAGCGTGCGCGGGTAGGCAGAGAACCCCGCGACGACGATCCGGGGCTTGTGCTCCCGCGCGAGCGCGGCAAGCTGGTCGTAGTCGATCGTCTCGGTGTCCCTGCGGACCCCGTAGTGGACGACCCGGAAGAGCTTCCCCGAGAAGTTGACCGACGCGCCGTGGGTGAGATGACCGCCCTGGGCGAGATCGAGGGCGAGGAGCGTGTCCCCCGGCTTGGCGAGCGCGAAGTAGGCCGCCATGTTCGCCTGCGAGCCGCTGTGCGGCTGGACGTTCGCGGCCTCCGCACCGAAGAGCCGCTTCGCCCGGTCGATGGCGAGCTGCTCGACGACGTCGACCCACTGGCAGCCGCCGTAGTACCGTTTGCCGGGGTAGCCCTCGGCGTACTTGTTCGTCAGCGTCGAACCGAGCGCCTCGAGCACGGACCGCGAGACGAAGTTCTCGCTCGCGATCAGCTCGAGCCCCTCCGCCTGCCGTGCGGTCTCCGCTCGAATGGCCCGGAAGACCTCCGGATCACTGTTCTCCAGCGCGCCCATCTAGGCCTCCTGACGCCCGCCGCGCCGTTCCATCGCCGCGATCTCGTCGATCCGGCGCTGGTGGCGACCGCCGTCGAACTTGCCGGCGAGGAACGTCTCGACGATCGCGCAGGCATGCTCCGGCGCGGTCACGCGTCCACCCAGGCAGACCACGTTGGCGTCGTTGTGGGCCCGGGCCAGATAGGCGTCGTACTGGGAGGTGCAGTGGGCCGCCCGGATTCCCGGAACCTTGTTGGCCGCGATCGACATGCCGATCCCGGTACCGCAGACGAGGATCCCGTACCGCTGCTTCCCGGCCGCGACCGCATCCGCCACCCGCTGCGCGAAGACCGGGTAGTCGACCGACGCTTCGGTGTCGGTCCCCAGCTCGACGATGGACTTGCCCAACTCGCGCAGCCGTGCGGCGATCGCCCGTTCGAGCGGGAGCCCCGCGTGATCGCAGCCCAGCGCGATCTCGGCTTCAACGCCCCCGCGCTCCTCGGCCGGCACGGTTCAGCCCTTCCAGCGCCGGAAGGCGAGCACGGCGTTGGTGCCGCCGAAGCCGAAGGAGTTCGAAAGGGCGTTCTCGACCTTGACCTCGCGTGCAGAGTTCGGGACGTAGTCGAGGTCGCAGAGCGGGTCGGGGTTCTGGAGGTTGATCGTCGGAGGCAGCACGCCGCGCTGGAGGGCCAGCACGGTGATCGCCGCCTCGGCTCCGCCGGCGGCACCGAGCATGTGGCCGGTCATCGACTTCGTCGAGGAGACGGCGACGTTGCTCGCATGAGCTCCGAAGACGGCCTTGATCGCGGCGGTCTCGGAGGGATCGCCGGGCGGCGTGCTGGTCCCGTGCGCGTTGATGTAGCCGACGGCGTCGGTCGCGATCTGGGCGTCGGCCAGCGCGCGGCGCATGCAGCGGGCGGCCCCCTCCCCGTTCTCGGCCGGCGCCGTGATGTGGTAGGCGTCCGCGGTTGCCGCGTAGCCGCAGATCTCGGCGAGGATGGGAGCACCGCGGCGCCGGGCGTGCTCGAGTTCCTCGAGCACGAGGATACCCGAGCCCTCCGCGGCCACGAACCCGTCCCGGTCGCGGTCGAACGGCCGGCTCGCCTGCTCGGGGGCGTCGTTGCGGGTCGAGAGGGCCCGCATGGCGCAGAAGCCGCCGATGCCGAGCGGCGTGACCGAGGCCTCGGCCCCTCCCGCGATGACCGCATCGGCATCGCCGTACTGGATCGTCCGCATCGCCTCGCCGATCGCGTGCGCGCCCGTCGCGCACGCCGAGACCGTGCCCCAGTTGGGTCCTTTGGCCCCGAAGAGGATGCTGATCTGCCCGGCGGCCATGTTGATGATCATCTGCGGCACGAAGAACGGGCTGATCCGGCGCACGCCTTTTTCCGCGACGATCTTGCCGGTCTCCTCCCAGATCGACATGCCGCCGATGCCGCTGCCGACGATCACCCCGATCCGCTCGGCGTTGGCGTCGTCGATCTCGAGGCCCGAGGACGCGAGGGCCATTCGCGCGGCCGCCACCGCGTACTGGGTGAAGAGATCCATGCGGCGGGCCTCCTTGCGGTCGATGTGATCCTCCGCTCGGAAGTCCTTCACCTCGCCGGCGATGCGCGTGGTGTGCTCGCTGGTGTCGAACCGTGTGATCGCACCGATACCCGACCGGCCGTTCACCAGTCCCTGCCAGCTCTTCTCCACGCCGGTCCCGAGGGGCGTCACGAGCCCCAAACCGGTCACGACCACGCGCCGTCGATCCATCCCTTGCCTCCGAACCGCCGTCCCGTCGGCCGGCGTGAGCGTCTCTCGCGCACCACCGGCCCGCCCGGGCGGCGGGCTACTTCTTGTGGCTGTTCACGTAATTGATGGCGTCGCCGACCGTCTTGATGTGCTCCGCCTCTTCGTCGGGAATCTCCACCTCGAACTCCTCCTCCATCGCCATGACCAGTTCGACGATGTCGAGGCTGTCCGCCCCGAGGTCCTCGATGAAGGACGATTCGGGCTTGATCTCCTCCTCGCCCACTCCGAGCTGCTCCGCGATGATCGACTTCACCTTCTGCTCCACCGTCGTCTCTGCCATGTGCGGCCTCCTCCTCCGTTGGATGTTGTCGTTGTGCCACCGGCCCGGTCTCCGTGCCGGCGAATGCGCTTCCTATGTCCGCCGGCCCGGCCGGGGCACTGCCGTTACATGTACATACCGCCATTCACACGAAGAATCTCGCCCGTCACGTACGCCGCGTCCTCGGAAGCGAGGAACGACACCACCCTCGCCACCTCGTCCGCGCTCCCCAGCCGCCCGGCCGGGATCATCTCCAGCATCTTCTGCCGCTGCGCCTCCGGGATCCCGGAGGTCATGTCCGTGTCGATGAAACCCGGCGCCACCGCGTTGACGCGGATGTTCCGCGACGCCAGCTCGCGCGCCAGGCTCTTCGTCAGGCCGAAGAGGGCGGCCTTGGTGGCCGCGTAGGCCGACTGACCGGCGTTGCCCATCTCGCCGACCACCGACGACAGGTTGACGATCGCGCCCTTGCGCTGCTTCATCATCGGTCTGGCCGCCGCCTTCGCGAGCCAGAAGGCCCCCTCGACGTTGACCGCGAGCTGGCGCCGCAGGTCGTCCTCCCTGAGGCGCAGCAGGAGTCCGTCGATCGCCACCCCGGCGTTGTTCACGAGGACGTCGAGCCGACCCCAGGCCTTCACCAACTCGTCCACCGCGCCCGCCGCGGCCGCGGGATCGGCCACGTCGAAGCGCAGGAGCTTCGCCTCGGCACCGGCCTCGGCGACGAGCCTGGCCGTCTCGGACGCCGCGGCCTCGTTGCCGGCGTAGTTGATCGCGACCTTGGCCCCGCGGCGCGCGAACGCGAGGCAGCACGCGCGCCCGATGCCCCGCGAGCCACCCGTGACGAGCGCCACCTGTCCGTCGAAGTCGTTCATGCGGCTTCCAGCGCCCCGAGGGTCTTGTCGAGCGACCCGCCGTCCTCGACGTTGAAGCAGGCCATCTCCCGGTCGATCCGCTTGACCAGGCCGCACAGGACCCGGCCCGGCCCGACCTCGACGCAGCGATCGACGCCATCCTGCCGGAGGCGCTTCACGCTCTCGGTCCAGCGCACCGGCGCCGTGACCTGGGCGACCAGCAGGTCGTTCAACCGGCCCGGATCGGCGTTCGGCGCCGCCTCGACGTTCGTGACGATCGGGGCCGCCGGGGCCTTCCAGGCGATTCGACCGAGCACTTCGCGCAGCCTCGGCTGCACCGGTGCCA
>DAIDIT010000156.1 GCA_027451705.1 Pseudomonadota bacterium | reverse complement strand
GGGCCTGCCCGCCCGGTCGCTCTTTCCCGAAGCCATCGCCACAAAGCTGCATCCGAGAACTGCCGGCGGCGCAGAGCCCTGCCGGCTGGGAGGGTTGCCGGCATGTTCGGGCCAGCTAGAACCTGCTCGGCTACGCGCTCTGCGCGGGGGCGGCGGTGGCGCCGCCCTCGATCGCGGCGGCGAGCCGCCCGGCCCACAGGCGAGCGACCAGCCGCTCGACCCCGTTGAAGGGAAGGCTCCGCCGGGGCTCCCGCGAAAAGACGAGGACGCCGACGCGGACGACGCCCGCGTCGAGCGGCAGCGAGAGGACGAAGCTCTCGCGCTCCTGCGGCGTCCAGACGAGCGGGAGCCCCTCCGCCCCGCCGGAGTTCTCCCAGACGCGCGGGGTGCCGCCGAGGCCGGGGCCGAGCGTCCACTCGAGCCGGTCGACATCGAGTAGGCGGGCGATTTCGATCGTCTTCTCCCAGAGCGCGTCCGGGTCCCCGCCGAAGCGCAGCGCCGAGATCTTCTCCTCCGCGGTGCAGACCATCTGCTCGATGCTTCCGCTCACCTGCCGCTGCCGCAGCTCGGCGAAGCGGTTGAACTCCGCGAAGCCCAGGGCCCGTACGGCGAAGACCAGGCAGCCGACGACCAGGACCCCGACGCCCGCTGCGAGCCACGGGCTCGCGAGCGCGATCGCCAGCGCGGCGGCGCAGAAGATCGCGGTCGCGCCGTAAAGGACCAGCGTCGCGTTGCGGTGCGACAGGCCGAGGTCGAGCAGCCGGTGGTGGACGTGCTTGCGGTCGGCGGGAAACCACGGCTGGCCGAGGATGATCCGGCGGACGATCCGCAGGACGGTGTCACCGATTGGCAGGCCGAGCGCCAGCAGCGGCCCGAGTATCGCCACCACCGCCGCGCTCTTCTCGCCCGCCCCGATCGCGGTCACGGCGAGCACGAGGCCGAGGAACATGCTCCCCGTGTCCCCCATGTAGACCGTCGCCGGGTGGAAGTTGAAGAGCAAGAAGCCGAAGGCCGCGCCGGCGACCGCCGCCGAGAAGACGCCGGGGACGAAGTTCTGGTAATGGAGCGCGAGGACGAAGAGGGTGCCCGCGGCGAGGACCGCCGTGCCCGCCGCCAGCCCGTCGAGGCCGTCGGTGAAGTTGAGCGCGTTGATGACCGCGACCACCCAGAGGACCGTCACCGCGAGCGCCAGGGGCCCCAGGTTCAGGTGGCCGAGCCACGGCAGCGAGAGTCCGTCGATGCGGAAGCCGCCCCAGTAGACGAGCGCGCCGGCCAGCGCCTCGACCGCGAAGCGCAGCCGCTGCGAGAGACCGCGAACGTCGTCGAGCAGCCCGGCCACGACCACGAGCAGGATCGCCCCGGCCAGCGCGGCGATGCGGCGGCCGTCCTGGAAGATGAGGTAGCTGACGCCGTTACGGTAGAAATAGAGGCCGATGAAAGGCGCCGCGGTCCCGAGCAGGATCGCGAGGCCGCCGAGCCGCGGCACCGGGATCTGGTGGACCTTTCGCGCCTCGATCGGCCGGTCGAGCACGCCGAGGCGCTTCGCGAGCGCGCGCATCAGCGGGGTGGCGATGGTGGCCACGAGCGCCGCGACGACGAAGGCGACGAACCCGGTCTTCACGTGGCCACCTTTGCGAGGATCCCCGCGTACCGCTCGGCCAGCGCGCGCCGGGCGTAGCGCGCCTGCACCCGCTCGCGCCCAGCGCGGCCGTAGGTGCGAGTCCGCTCCGGGTGTTCCGCGAGGTCGGTCACGGCGCGCGCGAGCGCCGCCCCGTCCTCGGGTGGCACCACCACGCCCGCGCCTGCCTCGCGCACCATCGCGGCGCCCTCCCCTGCGAGCGATGCCACGACGGCGCGGCCGCAGGCCATGATCTCGAAGAGCTTGCTCGGCACGAAGTTCTGCGCGAGGAACGGCTCCTTGCGCAGCGCGATGAGGCAGGCGTCGCAAACCGAATAGTAGCCGGGGATCTCCTCCCGCGGCCGCCCCGGCACGAAGACCACGTTCGGCAGCGCGCGGTCCGCGGCCAGTTTCAAGAGCTTCTCGCGCTCGTGGCCGTGCCCGACGAAGAGGAAGCGGATCCGGTCGTCGCCGCGCAGGATGTCGGCGGCGTCGAGGACGCTGCCGAGCCCCTGCAGGAGCCCGTGGGTGCCGACGTAGCCGAGCACGAACCGGTCCCCGAGCCCGAGTTGCTGGCGAAGCGCCGCGCGCTTCGCCCCGTCCTCGCGGAAGACTTCGAGGGCGACGCCGTTCGGAACGACGTCGACCTTGTCCGGGGGGACGCCGCGCCCGGCAAGGACCTCCTTGAAGCGCTCGGTGACCACCACGATCCTTTGTGCCCGGCGGTACTGCAAGAGTTCAGCCGCTTCTAGCACGGAGATGAGGGCGCGGTTCTTGATCATCCCCATCTCGATGAAGAGCTGCGGCCAGAGGTCGCGGACCTCGAAGACGAACGGCGCCCGGAGCACCCGTGCGAAGGTGAGGCCCGAGACCGAGGTGAAGCTCGAGGGGCTCGTGGCGAGCACCACGTCGGGTCGCCGCACCCGCGGCAGGCCGAGCAGGGTAATCGAGAGCGGAAACGAGATCTGGCTCGCGACGCGCAAGGGCAGGGCACGGTTCGGAACCGCGAGCGTCCAGTTGCGGAAGACCTCGATGCCGTCGACGACCTCGCGGTCCCACAGCCGCCCCCGGTACGCCGGCGGCACGACCCCCGTCGGGTGGTTCGGGAACGCCGTCACCACCTGGACGCGGTGCCCGAGCCGAACCCACTCGCGCGAAAACTCGTGCACGCGAGCCGCGGGCGCGGAGATCTCGGGGGGGAAGTACTGGGAGAGGTACAGGATGTCCATGGCGCGCGGCGGCGGCAGCTTACACGGAGGACGCGAAGCCGGAAACAGCGTTCATCCGGGCTTCCGCTCGTCCCCCGAGGCCCGAAAGCGGCGCGAGCCCCGACACGGCGACGTCGGCGAGATCAGCCTCGACACGAGGCGGCGCGAACCAAAGTAGACTCCCTCGCGTGAATCGGGAACATCACGACGGATCGCTCGTCGCGCCGGCGGCGCCGCGCCTCGGCGACGAGGTCGCGATCGCGCTCTGGGCCGACGCGGGGGTCGAAAGCGTCCTGCTCCGCGCGGCGCCGGACGGGGAGGAGGAGTTGTGGCCGCTCGAGCCGTCCGTCGCGCTCGGGCCCCTGCGGCGCTGGACGATCTCGCTGCGGTTGCACTGGCCGGAGCTGCGCTACCGATTCCTCCTGCGCGGCGGCGGGCCTTCTCGCTGGCTTACCGGACGTGGCGCGACGCACCACACGCCGCTCGATGGCACGGACTTCCTCGTTCGGGCGGACGACGCGGGGCCGCCCTGGCTCCACGGCCGCATCTTCTACGAAGTTTTCGTCGACCGCTTCGCCCGCGGCCCGGTCGACCACGGCCCGCCGGCAGGCGGCGCGCGCGGCCGGCTCGGCAACGTCGTGCGCCGAGGCTGGAACGAACTGCCGCTTCCGTGGGCGGAAGGCCGCAACCTCGACTTCTTCGGCGGCGACCTCGACGGAATCCGCGCGCGTCTCGACCACCTCGAAGCGCTCGGCGTCTCGGGTCTCTACCTCACGCCGATCTTCTCGGCGCTGACGAACCACCGCTACGACGTCGTCGACCACGGCGCGGTCGATCCAACGCTCGGCGGCGACGCGGCGCTCGAGCGGCTTGCGGCCGAACTGCGCCGCCGCGGCTTCCGCTACCTGCTCGACGCGGTCCTCAACCACGTCGGCAGCGGTCACCGCTGGTTCAACCGCGAGGGGCTCTTCCCGGAGCCCGGTGCCTTCCAGAACCGCGCGCTGCCCGCGGCCGGCTACTTTCGTTTCGACGAATGGCCGCACCGCTACCGCGCATGGAAGGGCATCGACTTGCTCCCGAAGCTCGACTACCGCTCGGAGGGGCTGCGGGCGGCGCTCTGGCGGGGTGGCGATGCACCGTTGCGCCGTTGGCTGCGCGCCCCGTTCCTCGCCGACGGCTACCGCTTCGACGCGGCCAACATGCTGGGGCGCGACGGCGAGGTCCAACTCCACGGCGAGCTGTGGCCGGAGCTGTGCGCGTCCTTGCGGCAGGAGCGGCCGGACGCCTATCTGCTCGGCGAGCACTACTTCGACCCGACTCCGCTCGTCGGCCCGCGCCGGCTCGACGGCGCGATGAGCTACCTCGGATTCACCTTCCCGGTACGGCGCTGGCTCGGCGGCGGCGCGGAGGGGTTCGATGCCGGGGAGGCCTGCGCGCAGATCGGCGAGGTCCTGGCTGCGCTCGGCTGGCAGACGGCGCAGCGGATGATGCTCCACGTCGACACCCACGATCTGCCGAGGCTTCGGAGCACGGCCGGGGAGGCGCCCTTCCGCGCCGCCACGGTCCTCCAACTCGCGCTCCCCGGCGTGCCGTGCGTCTACTACGGCGACGAGTGGGCACTGCCCGGCGGCGACGATCCGGACAACCGCCGGCCGATGCCGTGGCCGGACGGCGCGCCCGAGGCCTCCGCCGACGCGGCGCTCCGAGAGGACGCCTTCCGCTTCCTGTCCGCGGGCGTCGCGGCGCGCCGCGGCTCGGAGGCGCTGCGGGAGGGAGGGCTCTGGCTCTGGCCGGAAGGGAGCGACCGGATCGTCGTGGTCCGCGCCGGCGTGGACGGATGGGCGGTCGCGATCGCGGATCGGGCCGCGCACGGCCGTGCCGCGATCGACCTGTCGGGGGTTCCGGGCGCGGCGGGCACTCGGCTTCGGGATGTCCACTCCGGCTCGGCCGCGCCGGTGGACACGCAGGGCCGTCTCGTCCTCGACGCGGCAGGAGCGGGTGGCCGGCTGTTCGTCGGACACCGCTGACGCCCGCCCTCGACTTTTTTGCCTGATGCCGACATGATGCGGCAACCCGGAATGGCCTGGCACGGCCGCCGGTTCGATCGCCATGCGCCTGCGCCCGTCGTCCTCCCTGCTCTTGATCGCCGCGCTGGGCCTGCCTGCGTCGGGGGCGATCTCCGCCGAGGGCGGGTGGATCTACGTCGGGACGATCAACGGCGTCGAGGTCCGGCGGCGTGCGCTTCCCGGGACGGCCATCGAGGAGGTCATGGCCGTCGCGACTCTCGAAGGGCGCGCCTCCGAGTACAAGTCGGTCGTGACCGACGTCCCGAACTTCCCCCACTTCATGCCGAACGTGAAGGAGGCAAGAGTCCTCTCGAGCACGCCCGACGGGGTCGAGATCGCGTACGTACGCTACGACCTGCCGTGGCCGCTGCAGCCACGCGACTACGTCACACGGCGGGTCGTCGACGAGGACCTCGCGCCCGACGGGAGCGGGGAGTACCGCAACCGCTGGACGGAGCTCGATGGCCGCGTCCCGCCGAAGCCCGGCTTGGTGCGGTTGCCGAAGAACGACGGTTTCTGGCACATCGCGCAGTTCGGGCCGCGGACGGTGCGGATCGAGTTCGGCTGCGCCGCCGACCCGGGCGGCGCGCTGCCGGCGTGGGCGGTCAACGTCGTGAGCCGCCAGACGATCCCCGACCTCGTCGAGGCGGTCCACCGCGAGGTGCTCCGCCGTCGCGGCGAGTCCGCGCAGCGGTAGCAGATGACCGCCGTCATGTCGCCGGGCTTCCCCTCGGACTAGTGCAGTGAAAGATGGGCGGCACTTGGGCCGCTCGCGAGGTCGCCGTGGCGAACCACCGCCGGGGAAGCTGGTCCAGACGGGACTTCCTCCACGGTGTCGCCGTGGGGGCGGTCGGGGTCGCGCTGCCGCCGCTCGCGTGCGGGCGGCCGGTCCCTGCGCCCTCCTCGCCAACGACCACGGGCCTGCTGGGTGCGCAAGAGGCCGTCGCGCTCGGGCGGCTCGCCGATTTCGTCTTCCCGCCGGATTCTTCGGGTCCCGGAGGGGCGGGCCTCGGAACCGTCGCCTATGTGGAGCAGCTCCTCGGCGCGCTCGACGGTCCCACGCCGCAGGTCTTCCGTGACGGCCCCTACTCCGGACGGGCACCGTTTCCGGACGCGGACGGCGCCGCGACCACGAACTTTCCGAGCGACGACTTCGACGGCTTCCTGCCGCCCGATCGGATCCAGCTTGCGGCCTGGAAGCTGCGCCTCTACGGCTCGAACGCCGTCCCGGGGGGAGGGCCGAACGACGCGGTCCCGGACGTCGGCCCGACCGTCGGGATGCGGGACCAGCTCCGGCAGGCCCTCGACCAGGTCGTCGCGGCCGCGCCCGGGATCGCCGGCCTCGACGACGCGGCGGTCGCCGCGGTCTGGGCCGGGCTCTCGTCCGATCAACGCTCGCTCGTCACCGAGTTGGTGATGGAGGCGGTATTCGGCGCGCCCGAGTATGGCGGAAATGCCAATCTCGGGGGCTGGGCCCAGAGCCACTTCCCGGGCGACCAGCTTCCGCTCGGCTACAGCCAGTTCGATCAGGCCATGGGCGGGTACGTGGAACGCAGCGACTTGCCGCTGAGCCAGGCCGATCCCGGGCCGGATCCGGATCCGATGGATGCAACCACGCTCCAGCTTCTCGACGCCCTGGTTGCCGGCACGGGCGGGAGGAAATTCTATTGAGCGCCCCGATCGTCGGTAATGCCTCGCTCAGCAAGTTCGACATGCTGATCGTCGGCAGCGGGATGGGCGCATCCTCGGCGGCCGAGATTCTTTGCGCGCAGGGGCTGAAGGTCTTGATGCTCGAGGCGGGGGCGAACCGCTTCGACGGGCTCGACGACCCGGACCCGACGCACCTCGTCAGCCACCTCTCGAACGACGAGGTGAAGTGCGACGTGCGCGGGATCATCGATCCCGACCCCCTCGCCGAGCCGAGGACGTTCCGCAGCTCGCCCCAGGACGGCGACCGGAGCTACGTCGGCGACGTCAACGGGCTGCCGAAGACCGTCGGCGGCGGGGCCGTGCACGCGGATCTCAAAATGATCCGCTTCCGCCCGACCGACTTCCAGCTCGGCACGTTGCTCGGCGCGGTCTCCGGCGCGAGCTTCGCCGATTGGCCTGTCACCTACGACCAGCTCGAGCCGTTCTACCTGCACGTCGAGAACGCCATGGGCGTGCAGGGGCAGGTGGGCGCGGATCCGACCGAGCCCACGCGCAGCGGCCCGTACCCGATGCCGCCCGGCCAGCCGATGTACGTCGGGCTCCTCGCGGCCGCGGGCGCGCAGAAGCTCGGCTACGGGGCGTTTCCCTTCCCCGCTGCGGTCACGTCGCGGCCGTACGACGGCCGGCCGCCCTGCGCCGACTGCGGCTTCTGCGCGGGCTACGGCTGCCCGACGAACGCCAAGGGCTCGCCGGCGGTGACGACGCTCCGGCGCGCGCTGCTGACCGGCAACTGCCAGCTCTGGCCGCAGACGCGCGCGGTGAAGCTGCTCATGTCCCCGGGCGGCAACGCGGTCGTGGGGGTCCAGGCGCTCGGATACGACGGCAAGCCGGTTCAGTTCCAAGCCGATCGCTACCTCCTCGCGGCGAGCCCGATCGAGGACGCGCGCCTGCTGCTCCTGTCCGATCCCGGGGGCGGGGGCGTCGGCAACTCGAGTGGCCTCGTCGGCCGGAACCTCATGTTCCACCTCGAGACGGACGCGGCCGGCATCTTCGAGGAGCGGGTGCACGCATACCGCGGCAAGGGCACGTGCATGGCGGTGACCGAGTTCCGCGGCGTGCCCGGCGATCCGAACCACCCGCTCGGCGGGGTCGTGGAGGTCGGAGGGCCGGTCGGCCCGCTGGCCGAGGCGAGCGGGGCCTACGTCGGCGGCCTGGGAATGTCCGGCGCGCGGCTGAAGGCGCTGATGCGGCAGAGCCCGCTGCGCGACCGCGTCCTCGGCCTCACGATGCACGGCGAGGACGCGCCCCAGCCGACGAACATCGTGGACCTCGATCCCGCGGTGCGCGACGTCGACGGCCTCCCGGTCGCCCGCATCACCTATCAGAACCACCCCTTCGAGCTCTCGAGCCGGGAGTTCTACATTCCGAAGCTCCTCGACCTGCTCGGGGCGGCGGGCGCGAAGTACGGCTTCGTCGACCCGATCACCGACGTCCCCGAGTCCGCGCACATCATGGGGACCCTGCGGTTCGGGACCGATCCCGCGCAGAGCGTCTGCGAACCGACGGGCCGCTTCCACGACGTCGGCAATCTGTACGCGGCGGACGGGGCGCTCTTCCCGACGTCGTCGGGCTTCAACCCGAGCTTGACGATCGCCGCGCTCGCCGCCTACGTGGCGGGCGGCATCGTCTTCCCCGGCTCGCCGCAGTCGGCGCTCTGATCGTCAATGGGCGGCCGCCCCCGGGGCGGCCTTCTCGAGCTTCTGGATGGCGTCGCGGATGGGGCCGACGAGCGGCCCGTTTCCCTCGCGGCCGAGCAACGCCCGAAGCGCGGTCAGCGCATCAGGGTCTCCGAGGGCCGCGAGGGCCGAGACGGCATAGGCGCGGACCGGTTCGCTCTCGTCCCGCAGGGCCGTCCGCAGCACGCCCTCCGCCCCCCGACCGGCCTTGGCCGTGAGCAGGGCGAGCGCCCGGACGCGGCCCGCCGGCTCGGTCTCCGTCGTCGCGAGGCGCGCCTGTTCGCCCGCGTCGATCGACCCGGCCATCGCCTGGAGGGCCCGACGCGCGGCGGCGCGGACTTCGGGCACCTCCGTCGGGTCGGTGGCGGCGTCGGCGAGCCTCGGCAACGCCGCCGCGTCGTGTCGCTCGCCCAGCAGGCCGGCCGCCGCCGCGCGAACGGCGAAGGCGCTGCCGGCGAGGGCGTGCTCGAGGGCGCGGTCGACGGCGTCCGCGGGCAACCTCGCGAGCTCGGCGCGGACGGCGGCCTGCGCCTCGGTCGACGGATCCCCGAGCGCGGCGACCAGCCCGTCGCAGCCCGCCGGACCGAGCCCCCCGAGGAGGTGGAGGAGCTGCGGCCGCGCCGCCTCCGGCGCGGTCGGGAGCAGTTCGGAAAGGGGGGCCACGAGGGCGGCGCCCT
>DAIDIT010000155.1 GCA_027451705.1 Pseudomonadota bacterium | reverse complement strand
GCCTCCGCGAGCGCGGCGATGCGCGCGGTGTTCGATCTCGCGGCACGGGTCGCGGAGCGGCCCGCAACCCCGGTGCGCATCGAGGGCGAGGTCGGCACCGGCAAGGAAGTCCTCGCCCGCTTCATCCACGAGCGGACGGCGGCGCGCCGGAAGGCCGCCTTCGTCGCGGTCGCCTGTTCGGGGGGCGGCGAGGACCGGCTGCTCGCGGAACTGCTCGGGCGTGCGGGGCCGGGACCGGCGAGCGCGGGCGCCCTCGAGCGGGCGACGGGGGGAACCCTCTACCTCGACGAGGTGGGCGATCTGCCACCGCAGGTCCAGAACGAACTGCTCAGGGTCTGCAAGACCGGGCGCTTCCGCCGGCTCGGCGGCGTCGGCGACCAGCCGTTCGATGCCCGGATGATCGCGGCGAGCACGACCGACCTCGGCCGCCTGGTGCGGAAGGGGGGCTTCCGCGCCGATCTCTTCCATCGGCTCGACGTCTTCCGGCTTCTCGTGCCGCCGTTGCGCGAGCGCCGGGAGGACATCCTGCCGCTCGGGCGCTTCTTCCTCGCGCAGTTCGCGCGGCAGTGGGTTCGCCCGGTGCCGGCGCTCTCGGCAAGTGCCGAGGCGGCACTCCTCGCCCACGATTGGCCGGGCAACGTTCGTGAACTGCGGAACGTCGTCGAGGGCGCGCTCATCGCCCAGCAGGGCGAGACGGTCGAGGCCTCGAGCTTGCGGATCGAGTCCGGGCCGCGGGACGCGGGCGAGTCCTTCTTTGCCGTTCGGCTGGGCCGGGGCGATGCCCTGCCGACTCTCGCCGAGGTCGAGAAGGGCTACCTCGAGGCGGTGCTCCGCCACGCCCACGGGAACCGCGCCGAGGTCTCGCGCGTCCTCGGCATCTCCTATCCGACCGTGACCCGGAAGATCGCCGAGTACGGGATCGAATTGCCGCGCTGAGGAAGCGCCCGGCCGAACCTGCGGATGCGCCGCTTGGGAGTCGCTCAGCAGCCGTAGCCTTCGCAGTTGCCTACGACGCAGCGCCCGTTGAACCCGCCGTCCAGGCAGTCCGCGTCGCTTCCGCAGGTCCGCGAGCAGTCGGCATAACAGGTCGTCGGGCTCCCGCCCCCGCCGCCACCGCAGATCTGATCCGGGCCGCAATCGGCGTTGGCGCTGCAGCCGCGCTGGCAGAGCCAGCTCCCGCCCCATTGCTGGCATTGCTCGCCGGCCGCGCACGCCCCGCCGTCGGGGGTGCAGGGCGCGGGCGTGGCGCGGCCGCCGTCCGGCAGGTCCACTCCCACCGGGACCATGCACATCGGGTACTGGCACTGGAAGGTGAAGGGGTTGCAGGCGAGTCCGGCGGGGCAGCCCGCGCTGGCGGCGCAATCGACCGTTCCGGCGTCGGCGGGATTGGCCGAGCAGACGCCGTCGCGGCAGCCGTAGCCGCAGGGGCAGGGGGCCGCCGTGTCGCAGGCGCCTCCCGCGGGATAGACGCACGCGTGGATGCAGGTCAGGCAGCTCATCCCGTGGGGACAGTCGCCGTCGACCGAGCAGTGCTCGGGATAGCCGTTTTCGCACCGGCCGAGGGTCGCGCAGTGTCCGCTGCAGCAGTCTCCGTCGACGGTGCAGGCGGCCGACGCGATCGCGCAGGCCCCGGCGTCGGCGGCTCCCCCCGCGTCCCCGCCATCGTGGACGGCTCCGGCATCGGAGGAGCCGGGCCGCCCGTTCTGTCCGCCCGGTTCGTGCGAAATCGCGGGACCGGCGTCGGTGCCGGGGCTGCCCTGCGCCCCGCCATCCGCTCCGGCGTCCACTGCGTCCCCGGTCCGGCCGGGCGTCCCCGTCGGCTCGAAACAAGAGGTCAGAACGATTGCGGCGACTGGCAGCGTCCAACGAAACGGACCGCGACTCATGTGCGCTCTCCCCCGGGACGACGAAGCGCCGTTCTCCCGGCCCGCGCCAGCGACGCAAACTTCGCGCCGTCGGACCCGTTCCAGTGGATCTGCCGACTTCCAGCGACCGCCGCGTTCCAAACCCTGACAGCCGCGTCGCGCCGTCCCGTGCCTGGACGGCCCGTCGCGAGGCCCGCGGCAGGCGTGCGGCCTGCCGCGGGTCGAACTGCTACCGCCTGCCCGAGTTCTTCGCGGCCTCTTCCCCTGCCTTGCGCATCTCGTCCGGCGTCATCTCGCGAATGCGCTTGGCGAGCGTCCACTGGTTGCCCCAGCGGTCCATCACCGTGCCGCTGCGATCGCCCCAGAACATGTCGGCCATCGGCATCAGGACCTTCCAGCCCGCGGCCTTCGCGCGCTCGAAGATCTCGTCGGGGTTCTCGACGTAGAGCCAGAGTCCTGCCCCGCCCTTGCGGACGGCGTCGCCCATCTGCGCCGCCATCTCGGGGAAGTAGTCGTTGACGAAGACGTGGCTGTCGCCGATGACGAGGTCGGCGTGCCAGACCTTCTTGCCGGAGGGGTCCGGCGCACGGCTCTTCTCGATCGCGCCGAAGACCTTCTTGTACGCCTCGATGGCGTCGGCGCAGCCCTCGACCGCGAACGACGGGGTGACGGTGTGCATCCCTTCTGGCTTCCACTTCACGTTGACCATGGGGCCTCCCTTGAAAAGGACGGGGGAAGCTAGGCATGCCTGGGGTGGGCGTCAAGCCGTTCGCCGTCAGAACGCCCCGGCCACGGCCGCGGCGCCGCCGCCGGGGAGGGGGACGGCCACCGTGCCGATCACCTCGGACCGTTCGGTCGAGGCGGGACCTCGGGGCCAGTACCAGATGGCCGCGGCGCCGGCCACGCCCGCGATCCCGAGCACGTCCAGGACGTCCGCGATCGTCCCGTTGCGCTCGCCGAGCCCGCGCAGGAACGCGCTCCGCCCGGCGTCGGTCTGCGCGGTCGAGGCAAACGCCGCGCGGTCGTGCAGTTCGGCGACGCCGAAGAGGACCCCCGTCGCGAGCGCCGCGGCGCCCACGCCGGCCGACAGCAGCGCCACCTGCGGCCTCCCGAGCGGCCGGAATCCCAGGCCGTCCTCGAGCCCGGTGTCGGAAACCGGGGCGCCGCCTCGCCCGCGCGGAAGGTCCCGGCCGAGCGCGCCCGCCAGCGCCGCCGCGGCCGCGTCGCGGACCGAGCCCGCGACCGCCTGTCGCGCGAAGCCGAGCACGTGGCCGTCCGTGGCGACGCGGATCGCGGCGACGGCCCGATCGCCGCCCCTCCCCTCGAGGCCGACCGCGACGAGCTCATCGACGTCGAGGCGCGCGCGCAGTCCCTCCAGCGCCGCGGCGCGCGCGGGCCTCCGCCAGTCCGTGGCGAGCGTGCGCAGCGCCGGCGGAAACCACGCCACACCCGCGGACGGCAACTTCAGTGCGACTGCGGCGTCCGAGGAAAACGACGAGGCCAGGCCGCTTCCGGGGGCGGTCGCGCCGACCAGGTGGGCGCCGGGAGGCAACGCAATCCGAACGGGCGCCGGGCCGCGCGCGCGGCCGTCGATCCAGACGAGGGCGACGGGATCGGTCTCGACCTCGAACGTCGCCTCGGGGGCGCGCGCGATCTCCCCTCGAACGCGCTCGGCCGCCGCGATGAAGTCGGGCGGAAACGCTCCGCGGTCCAGGACCGCGTCCGGTTTCACGGTGAGCGCCTGCGTGAGGCCTTCCTGCGCGCCGTCCCGGTCGCCCGAGACCCAGCGCGACGCGGCCTGCCAGACCACCGCCCGGACGTAGGGGCCGGCGGGCCCGATGCCGGCGCCGGGCGCGAGCCGGTCGGCGGCCTCGCCGAAGAGGCGCTCCGCCGCGGGAAGGTCGAGGTTGTCGAAGGCCTCGCGCCCCCGCCGCAGCAGCGCAGCGGCCGCTCGAGCCGCCGCGGCACGGGCGGCCGTTCCGGCGGCATCGAGCCGGCCCGCCGGATCGATCCCGCGCAGCGACCTCGCTCCGAGCAGCGCCTGCGTGGCCTGCGCCTGGAGCGCCGGGACCTCGGGGGTTTCCGCCGGCGACAGCGCGAACGCGACCGCCGCGGCCGTCGGCCCGCCCGCCCGCACCGGCGCCGCGCACAGGACGAGCGCGAGGAGCGTCACGTACCCTTGCCGCGCGCGGCCTCGGCGCGGAAGATCTTCCACGTCTTGAGGTAGTCGAGGGCCGTCCGGAGCTGGAAGTCGGTGCGCACCTCTCCGGTCGCGGGGCTCACCACCACCTGTGAGGTGTTGCTGGCGTCGGGGAGCGGCCCCTCGTGGGGGAAGTGGTGCGGCAGATCCTTCTCGCGCGGGACCGCCGATTCCTCCGAGCCGCTCGCCGCCATCTCGTGCACGACGACGTCGGGGGTGATGCCCGACTCCTGGATCGACCGGTGCTTCGGCGTGTAGTACTTCGCGACCGTCAGCTTGAGGCCGCTGCCGTCCGGCAGCTCGATGACCGTCTGGACCGAGCCCTTGCCGAAGGTCTGGGTGCCCATGATCACCGCCCGGCCGTGATCCTGGAGCGCGCCCGCGACGATCTCCGAGGCCGAGGCAGAGCCCCCGTTGACGAGGACGATCATCGGGTACTCCGGCTCCGTCCCCCTCGGGTGCGCCATCTCGGTCTCGACGTGGGTCTTGTTTCGCCCCTCGGTCGTCACGATGACGCCCGATTCGAGGAAGCGGTCGGCGACGCGCACGGCCTGGTCGAGCAGTCCGCCGGGGTTGTTGCGCAGGTCGAGGACGAGGCCGCCGAGCGGCCCGCCCGCCTGCGCGTGCAGCTTGCCGAGGGCGTCGCGGAGGAAGACGTCGGTGCGGTCCTGGAAGCTGCGAATGCGGACGTAGCCGAGGTTGTTCTCGACGAGCCGGCCCTCCACGGGGTTCACGTGGATGTGCTCTCGGACGATCGGGATCTCGCGCGGCTGCGCGAAGCCCTTGCGCATCAGGAGGAGCTTCACCTTCGTCCCCGGCGCCCCCTGCATCCGGTCGATCGCCTGGGTGAGGGTCAGGTCCCGTGTCGGTGTCCCGTCGATGGCGAGGATCGCGTCGCCCGGTTCGATACCGGCACGCGCGGCCGGCGTGTCGTCGATGGGCGAGACGACGACGAGCGCGCCGTCCCGCATGGTCACCTCGAGCCCCAGGCCGCCGAACTCGCCGGTCGTGTCGGCCTTCATCTGCGCGTACTGCTTGGGGTCCATGAAGAGGCTGTGCGGGTCGAGCGTCGCCAGCATGCCCCGGATGGCGCCGTAGACCAGCGCGCGCTCGTCGACGGGCTCGACGTAGTTGTTCTCGATGTCCGCGAGCACGCGCGTGAAGATGTCCAGTTCGCGGTAGATCGAGGCCGCCGCCGGCGAGGCGAAGACGGCGCCCGCGGCGGCCACGGCCGTAACCGCGGCGACCCCGGCCAGCGCGGCCCGGCGGGAGAGGGTCATGCCGCATTGTAGCCACAGGGCGGCCCGCCGAGAAAGCGCCCCGGCCGCGCCGGCGGCGAACGGTTTGCGCGGGCCGGCCCAAGCGCTCGGAAGCACCGAGGCTTTCTCGACGGGGGAACCGGGTGGTATAGAGGGCACCAATGCCTCTGCTCGTGGGGATCGCGGTCGCGGCGTCCCTCGCGGCGCCACCGCCGCCGGCGCCGGGAAAGCACGTCCGGCCGACGAAAATTGCCGTCTCGGAGCTCGACGCCGAGTTCGGGACGGACGAGAAGTTCGCCCACCTCGTGACCACCCTGGTGACCGCGGAGCTTCGGAAGGTCCCGGCGTTCACGGTCACGAGCCAGGATGACATCAAAAGCCTCATCGGCTTCGACCGGCAGCGGCAGATGCTCCAGTGCGCCGAGGCGTCCTGCCTCGCCGAGATCGGCGGGGCGCTGGGCGTCGACCAGATGGTGACCGGGTCGATCGCGAAGCTCGGGGAGAGCCTCGTCCTCGTCCTGCGGGCCGTGGACGTGCACAAGGCGAAAGTCGTCCACGAAGTGACGCGGCGGCTCGTCGCCGCCCGGCAGGATGCCGTGCTCGACATCTTGCCGGGCGCGGTCGCCGAGCTCTACGGCTTGCCGCCGCCGCCTGGCCCGAAGCCGGCCCCCGAGCCGGCGCCGGCCGCGGCGCTGTCGCCGAACGTCCAAGGGGCGTACCAGGGCTCGACCTCGCGCTGGGACAACGGCTCGGGCTCGCTGCTCGCGACCGGGCTCTTCCTCGTCCTCGGGGGTGGCGGAACCATCGGCGCCTTCGAGGCGATCGCCTCCCCGAGCACGGCGGGAGGCGTCACGAGGTACCGCGGGATCGGCGCGGGCAGCGTGCAGCTCTTCGACGACATCGGGTACGCGAGCGAGGGGCTGGCGGTGGCCGGGCTCGCCATGTTCGTCGGGGGACTCACCTGGGGGCTCGCGACGCCCGCCCACGGGAGCGCGTCGCCGTGAAGGCGCGGCCGCTCGCGTGCGTGCTCGGCCTCGCGGGCTGCAACGTCCTGACTCTCTTTCCGCCGCCGGACGCGGATCACGCGTACGCCTGCCACGCGCCGGGCGACTGCCCGGCCGACGCCGGCCTCGTCTGCGGTGACGACGGCTTCTGCGAGCCGCCGGACGCGGGCCTTCCCGACGCCGGGAGCCCCGGCGACGCCGGAGTCGATGCGGGGCTGGCCGACGCGGGCGCGCCGGACGCCGGTCCCGGGGATGCCGGCAGGGCGGATGCGGGCGCGCCCGAAGCCGACGCCGGGCCCGCCGACGCCGGAGTCGATGCCGCTTCGACCGATGCAGGTCCGGATGCAGGAGAGCCCCAGGCCGATGCCGGCGCCGACGCCGGCGCCGCGGACGCGGGCTAGGAGCCGGTGTTGATTCCCGTCAAGAGCGCCGAAAGAAGGTCCAACTAGGATGCCACGCCGAATGTCCAGGGCTCTCGCCGAGGTCGCCGCCGCGGCGCCGTCCGGCCGCGCGGCACCGGAAGCGGCTGCAGAGCCGGCCTTCGTCTGCCCCCAGAGCCCGGTGACCGGCTTCGCGGGGGCGTCGTCGATGATCGCCCTCTACGTCGCCTACACCGGATTCCAGACGCGCCTCGACAAGGGTGGGCCGGACTGGAGCTGGGTCCTCGGCTTCCACACGATCGCGCGCGACTACGTCGACATCCTCCTCTGCCTGCTCGTGACGTTCTCCGTGATGGTGGTCTTCGAGAAGGCCGTCGCCGTGACCCGCTGGACCGCGCTCGGGATCGTCGCCGCCGCGGTCGCGGTCGTGGGGAACGCCGCCGCGTCCAGCGTCTGGAACGTGGGCGCCGAGACCTTCACCCTGCCCGAGGCCGCGCTCGTCACGACCCTCGCTGTCCTCTGGCTCCTGCTCGGCCTCGATCTCGTCTACCGGCGCGGCAGCGGCATCACGCAGCCGCTCGCGGTGCGGCGCGAGGTCTCCTGGGGGCACGCGGTCCGCTCCGGTTTCTTCCGCTGGTTCGCGCTCTGGTGCGTGGTCAGCCTCGCGGTCGTGGTCTACGAGACGAGCCGCCTCTACTCGGGCATCCCGATGGGGAC
>DAIDIT010000154.1 GCA_027451705.1 Pseudomonadota bacterium | reverse complement strand
TCCTTCACAAACGCCATCGCCAACCCCCTCGCCGCCGCCCACAGCCCCCGACCCGCACCGCCTCTTCGCCCCATGGTACCCTTTCCCCTCGCCTTCGGCCCTACCGCAGCATCATCCCAGCCACTCGGTGAATAAGGCGGGATCAACATAGACTTTGGCCCGGTCCTCGTCGAGCGACCGGGCCGCCACGAGCGCCGCGACCGCCGTCGGCGTCGCCTGCGGGCCTCGCGCGTGGGCGACCGCCGAGAGCAGCGCCAGCTCGGGATCCTCGTGCGCCGCCTCGACCGCTGTGACCACCGGAATCGCCTCCGGCCCGAGCACGAGCGGACGCACCGCGTCACCGCCGGGCCCGAGCGAAATCGGACGGGAGGCCCAGTTTCGAACCGCCCGGTAGGGTGTGACGACCACGAGGACCGCCGGACAGCGCAGCTTCGCCCGGATGCCCGCGAGGTACACCGGCCAGGTGAAGAGCTTCTCGGCGTCGGCGGCGAGCTGCACCTCGACCACCACGGCGAGCCGGTGGTCACCCTGCCCGCGATCGAGCAAAAGCACCGCATCGGCGCGGTGTTGCGGCGCCGACGTTTGCGACAGCTCGCCCGAGAGCAGCTCGATCCGTTTCCCCGCGCGCCAGTCCTCGCCGAGCCGCGCCGCGACGAAATCGGCCGCCAGCGCCGGCCGGTCGCGGATGAGCTGAACCAGGATCTCGTGCAGCGAGCTCGGCACCGCCACCGTGGGGAAGCACCGTCCATGCCACGCCGCCGTGCGCCCGCCCCGCCGCACCGGCCGACGGTCCCCCGAGAGCGCACCGCGGGCCGAGCAGCCCGACCGCTCGGCAAAGCACGCGCTGCCCGCGGCCTTCGTGAACGTGCACCCGCTCTCGTTGACGCTGCACTCGACCCGCTTGAACGTGCACCCGCCCTCATTGAAGCTGCATTCGGCCTGATTGAACGTGCACTCGCCCGCGTTGAAGTTGCACTCGACCCGATTGAACTACCGCCGCCAGACGACCAGTCAGGAGACTCACCAGAGCCTCCGTAGCTCGGTCGCGCAGGAACCGATTAGAGGTCGTCAGCATCCATGAGAGCGCGGTCGCGCTCAACACCACGGCCTCGTCGTCGATCGCCGTGTCCTGGCCCAGCGAGGATGCCCAGTCCACCAGCCGGTCGACAGCACCGTGAGTACCCCATGTCTGGTGGAGGTAGACGCTCCACCAGGCATCGCGATCAGGCATCGCGTCCTTTCGCAGCCGCCCGTCAAGGAACTGCGCATTGAGTGGATGCCCCGGCAAAGTAGCCACCGTGAGCAGCACGTCGATGGTGTCGTTCAGGTCGTTTTCGCTTCGGGACAGCTTGTTTAGCGCGTCGCGGGTGCCGTCGGAGAAGGCCGTGCAGGCGCGCCAGACGAGACTCTGTCGGAAGGCATCCGCGAGCCCCCACCTCTCCGCGCAAGCCGGCGCGATGGAGATTAACTCCCGCCCGATCCGCTCAGGGACCTGGATACAAAGGGCCTCCAGGAGGCCGGGCGAGACATACTTCTTCGCGTCACAGATGAAGGCCAGTTGACCGCCCTGCGCGAACGCAGACGCGGGATCACGCATGTCGAGATGACTGTCCAGGAGCGTTTTGGCCGCGAGATGATCGGCAAATCGCTCGTAGCCAACAAACACGAGCTCCTCGGCCTCCACGCCGTCGTGTCGCGCGGCCTCTTCTACGAGCATGCCTTCCACAACCAGGCCATGGTAGAGGGACCGCTCGAAGTCGCGCCCTGGAAGGAGGGCGTCCACTATCTCTTTCGCTTTCGCCAGAGACAGCCAAGACTCCCCCGAGTTGAGGATGGCTCTTGTCACCGCCTCCAAGGCCTGACGCACAAGCGGGGTTCGCGCGTCGAAGCCAAGGGTCCGCGCGAGACGGTCATTTATCGCGCTGAGGTAAAGTTCGAACACGGCCGTGATGCCCTGGAACCCACGAGGGAGCCGGCGCTCGCCCTTCGCATTGAGGCCTTCGCACAGCGTCTTGAGAAACAGCGGGCTCCGGAACTCCGGCGCAAGGAGGGGAGTCGACGGAAGCTCAAGTCCATAGTGAAGGAAGAACGCTTTCGTGGCGTCGTATTCGTGGTCCGCGAATCCCTGGTGCGTCACGGTGGCGGCGCGGGATCGCACATCCGCGGGGACGACGATCTCCTCGTAGGACGAACGGACGGCGAGCACCACCCCGATCCAGGGGGAGCGCTCCAGGTGTGCCAGAAAGGCCGCAAGGTGGCTTGGCCAGATCGTTCGTCCGGTGCCCTCATTCATCGCGTCGATCACGAGCAGCGCTCGTGAACCAGCGGCCTGCGCCGCGGCCTCCAGCGCCCCGACGAACTCCTCCGCAGAGAGACCGGCCAGATCCAGTTGCTGGAGCGCCTGGGACCAGGGCTCATCATTGCTCACGAACCGTTGGCCCATCAGTAGTACCGTTGGACCGCCTGCGGCGACACGCTGCCGTGCAACGTCGCACAGCAGGTGGGTCTTGCCTGTCCCTGCGTCGCCGCGGAGGAGCATCAACGCGCTGCCCGCGATGCGGTCCGCGTGGACGAGCGACTCCAGCGCTGTTCGAAGCTCGGAGGTGAGACGGAGCAGCCGGAGTCCGAGGTCTCGGCGGGGATCGCTCCGGTAGGAGGCCCGAGGCGCCCTGGCATCCGTCGACCTGGGGTTCGCGCCGAGATCTCGACCGTGCTCCTCCAGAAGCCGCGAAAGCTCCTCGGCGGCAAGTTCTGCCGCGCGGGCCTCCTCGGCGATCGCTTTGAACGGAAGGGGACCCGTCGCATGCGCCTCAATGGCGCCGAACGCAGTGAGAACTGTCTGGACTTTCGACGACACGGCAGCCACCGCTGCATCTACCGCACTGTCGGGCGTTCGCCCTGAGTACTCGACCGTCCTCAGGCTGTCGCGAATGCTTCGAGCACTGGCTTTTGCGCGGTCAAAGAAGCGCTCGAGGCGTCCGAACGCATCGAACTCCAACGCAATCGGCAGATCAACGTGAACCTCCGGGGTATAGCGCGGCCCTGCGGTCCGCAGCGCCTCGTCGAGCCTTGCCGTGAACCAAGCGGCGTCGAATCCCCGCACGTCGAACCAGAACCGAACGCGGCCGACGTGCTCCGAACGCGCCAGGCGATCGAGTAGTTCGTGGCTGCCCCAGTAGACGAACTCGACGATCACGCCACGGGTCTTGGCATGCAACGTCCACCTCGCGACGTGCTCGTCCCATTTCTCCTTTGCGGATTTCTGCCCGTTGACACGAGCATCCGGGCGATCGAGGGGAATGCAGACGAAGTAGCGGACGAGTCGCGGGTGCTTCTCGATCGCGGTCTTCACCGACTTGTCGAGCTGGGCCCATTGCGAGTCCCCCAGTCCTTCGAAGTTCTTTGCCTGCCAACCCCACTCCGCACCGTCGCTCAAGACCGCATAGCATTCAATGCCGGCATCGGGTGTACCCTTGCGCTCGAAACGGGCTCCGGCCGGTATCTCGGCGCGTGCGAGTTGGGCGCACAGCTCCTCAAATCCGGCTGCTCGCGATCCATTCAGAGGTCGGATCGCACCCCAGTCGAGCCTGGCGTCCGTCATGCCGCCTCGGTGATCTTGCTCATCCCCTCCGCCTCCTCGCCGTCAGCCTGCCGAGCTTGAAGTTCACCCGGTCGCATTCGTTGAGGTGCTTCTGCGCTTGCGGGCCCTTGCCGGCGCCTTCGCGGGCCTTCGCGAGGAGGGCTCTCGCTTCGGCGACCTCGCCGGCGGGGAGGTCGCCGCGCTGGGCGGCTCGCTCGATGCGGGCCTTGGCGCGCTGGAGGGCGCAGAGGTGGGCGGGCTTGCCGGCCGCGAGGGCCTGGGCGAGGAGGCGGTCGGCCTCGGCGACCTCGCCCTGGCTGGCGGCGATCCAGCCGGCGGTGAAGGTGGCGTCGGGGTCTCCGGGGGCGAGCTGGCAGGCCTTGAGGGCGCAGGCCATGGCGCGGGCGGCGTTGCCGGTCTTCATGCGCACGTACCGGGCGTAGCGCTCCCAGAGGGCGGCGTTCTCGGCGTCGGCCTTGACGGCCTCGTCGTACCAGAGGAGGGCGTCGTCGATGTTGCCGGCCTTGGCGGCGAGCCAGGCGGCCTTGGCGGGGGAGGTGCGGAAGGCCTGGGCGATGCGGTCGTCGACGCGCTCGGTGGCGGCGCCGGCGAGGAGCTGCTGCTCGCGCCGCCGGAGCCGCTTCGCGATGCCCCGCACGCGCTCCTGCGCCTCGGCGGGCAGGTCCTGGAGGCGGCGCTGGAGGAAGTTCTGGGTGCCCAGCTCGAGCTGGAGGTCGAAGGTCGCGCCGTAGCTCTGGATCGAGCCGAAGCGCGCCTCCTCGAACGCCTTGTCGGTCCAGACGGACTGCGGCACCTCGGCCTCGGTGCAGGCCCAGGCGACGGTCTGGCTGTCGACCTGGCCGCCCAGCTCGTTGATGACGAAGAAGACGTCCCGGTGGTCGGGGGGCAGCCGCTCCCAGGCGTCGGCGTAGAGGAACTCGCCCAGTTCGTCGGCGGCGGCCTTCAGCACGAGGTCGAGGGAGCGATCGAGGGAGGCTCCGGGCTGGCTGGCGTGGCGGGCGAAGACCTCCAGGAGGAGCGGGCGGCCGGAGAGCTTGCGCGAGATCTGCTTGAGCCTGGCGTCGCCCGCTGAGC
>DAIDIT010000153.1 GCA_027451705.1 Pseudomonadota bacterium | reverse complement strand
GCCGCCGCCGCCACCGCCCCACATCTTCACGGTGATCGACGTCACGCAGGCCGGAACGGTGAAGGTCGCACCTCCGGCAGCCTTGAAGATCTGCGAGCCGTGCGGCTGGACGCACGTGCCGTCCGCGCAGCCGCAGCCGTTCGGACAGGCCTGCGCGCAGCCTCCGCAGTTCGCCGGGTCGGCGGCGATGTTCGTCTCGCAGCCGCTGCTGGAATTCGACCCGCAGTGCTTGAAGCCGGGCCAACACGCCGCGACCGCGCAGCTGCCGCCCGCGCAGCTTCCCGACGCGTTCGCGGGCTCGCAAGCGACCCCGCAGGCGCCACAGTTGTCGAGGGTGTCGAGGGCCACGCAACTCCCGCCGCAGCAGCCGTTCGCCGTGCCGCCGCCCGGGTTGCAGTCGGCATCGGCCGAGCACTGGAACACCGGTCCCGTGGCGCCGGTGGCGCCCGACACGCCCGTGGCACCGGTCGCGCCGGTCGCGCCGTCGGCCCCGCTGGGTCCCGTCGCGCCGTCCACGCCAGACGGACCGGTGGCTCCCGGCGCACCGGAGGCTCCCGTCGCGCCCGCAGCGCCTTTTTCCCCGATCGCGCCGACAGCTCCCGTCGCGCCGGTGGCACCGTTCACGCCGCCCGGGCCCGTCGGACCCGTCGGGCCCGCAGAACCCTGGGGGCCGGTCGCACCCGCGCACGCCCCCAGCCCGAACAGCACCGTCGTCGCCACCGCCGCGAACAGTCTCTTCATTTGACGTCCCTTCTCCGGCCGACCCACCGGCCCGCGTCGCCAATAGGGCATCCCCTTGACCCGAGTCAAGGCACCCGCGCCTTCCGTCCAGAGCCGTTCCAGCGGATCCTCGATCGGGTCGCTTGACCGACCGTGGCCGTCGTGCGCGTGATCCGAATCGGAAGCTCGGCGGGCGGGCGTGGGCCCGCCTCAAGGAGTCCGTCATGCACGGAGAGTCGCACTGGTTTCCCGTGGTCTGGATGCTCGTCGGCGGGGCCGCGGTCCTCGGAATCGAGTGGCTCGAGCGGATGCTCTCGCGCCACCTGCGCGAGCAGGAGCGCGACGTCCTCTGCCCGGTACGCCACGAGCGGATGAGGGCCCTGGTCGTCGTCGACGATCGCACCGGACAGCCCACGGGCGTCCGGCGTTGCAGTGCGTTCGAGAACCCCGAGAGCGTGACCTGCGCCAAGCCCTGCCTGGCCGAGTTCTGAAGACCGGCTTCGCGCGGCCGATGCGATGGGCGGTGAAGGGAGGGCTGGGGATCGCCGTCGCCTGCCTCGCGGGCTGCGGCCGCTCGATCGCGTTCGACTGCCACCTCCAGGTCGCCCCCGGGACGCTCGACTTCGGCACGGTCGCGCCCGGCGCGATCGCCCGCTGGCCGGTGACCCTCACGGACGAGGGCAACGACGCCTGCCTCGTCTCGGATCTCGCGCTCGTGCCGGGTTCGGACCCGGGCTTCTCCTTCGGCGTCGCGGTCCCGGCGGTGCTCGAAATCCCGGCGGGCGGAAGCGTCCCCTTGTGGCTCGCCTTCACCGGACCCGCCGACCGCCCTCCGTACGTCCGGACCGGAGCGTTGAGCTTGCAGACGGGGGACCCGGAGTCGCCCAGCGCGGAGGTCGCGCTCACGGCCGAATTGCCCAAATGCACCCTGGAGGTGACCCCGGCCTCGCTCGACTTCCCCGGGGTCGTCCTCGGCACGCCGAAGCTGGCGCAGGTCACCGTCGCGAACCGCGGCGCGGCGGCCTGCGACGTCGCGGGCGTGGCGATCGCGTCCGGCTCGGACCCGGGCTTCGCCGTTCCCGCATCGCAGCCTGCCGCGTTCTCGCTCGCGCCAGGCGCGACATCCGGCATCGCGGTGACGTTCTCGATCGCGGCGAGCTCGCCGCCGGAGACGCGCAACGGCAGGCTGGAGTTCGCGACGGGGGATCCCGACCGCCCGAACGCCTCCGTGCCGCTGTCCGCGGCCGTGCCGAAGTGCACGCTCTCGGTCTCGCCCAACCCGCTGGATTTCGGCGACGTCCTCCTGAACGCGTCCGCCAGCCGGCAGATCACGCTCGTGAACGGCGGCGACGTCGCCTGCGCGGTCTCCGGACTGGCCCTGGCGGCCGGGAGCGATCCCGACTTCTCGCTCCCGCCGCAGCCGACCGCGTTCACCGTCGCGCCTGGCGCCCAGGCGGGCGTCACGGTCGCGTTCGACGACGCGTCCGGAGCGGCTCCGCCCCTGCGCCGCACCGGGACGCTGGAATTCCAGACCGGCGACTTCGCGGCCCCGCGAGCGTCCGTGCCGCTCGCGGCGACCGTGGACACCCCGTGCACCGCGGCGGGCCAGTGGATCTACACGGTCAGCAACGTGGACGACATGTTCTCGCGGTTCGACCCGAAGACGCTGACATTCACCGACATCGGGCCCTTGAACTGCCCCGGCACGGCCTCGACGCCGTTCTCGATGGCCGTCGACCAGGACGCGGTCGCGTGGGTCGGCTTCTCGGACGGGCAGCTCTTCCGTGTCGACACGACCACCGCCGCCTGTACCGCGACGTCTTTCCAGCCCGACCAGGACGGGATGCTCGAGTTCGGCATGGGCTTCGTCTTCGACCCCTCGACCGGGATCGACACCCTCTTCGTCGCGGGCGGCTCCGCCGAGTCGGCGGGCCCGTCGACTCTGGCCACGATCGCCTTCCCGTCGCTCGTCCTCAGCCCCGTCGGACAGCTCGATGTCGGCTGGCCGGAGCTGACCGGGACGGGCGACGGGCAGCTCTGGGGCTTCGTGCCGAGCTTCGTGAGCGCGACCGGCATCTCCGAGATGTATCGGTTCGATCCCGCGTCGGGGGCCGTCCTGACGACCTATCCCCTCCCGAGCCTGACGACCGTCGGGGATTTCGCCACGAAATTCTGGGGCGGCTCGTTCTGGATCTTCCTCGGCCCCTCGATCTTCGAGGTCGACCGTGCGACCGGCGCGGTCACGACCGCGGTCCAGGATTCCGGGCGGGACATCGTCGGCGCGGGCGTGTCCACCTGCGCGCCGCTGAACTGACCCGCCGCTCGTCGAGCCGTCGGGCCACGTGGGGCGGCCCGGCAGGACGGCTTCCGGTCGGCCGGGGGCGATCCTAACTCTCTTGCGTGGAGAGGACGGGGACACGGCCCGCGGGTGGGCCCGAACTGCGCGATTCCTTTGTCGGACGGCAGATCGACCGCTACCGGATCATCGAGAAGATCGCCGAGGGCGGGATGGGATCGATCTACGCCGTCGAGCACGTGGCGCTGCGCAAGCGGATGGCGATGAAGATCCTCCGCCCGGACCTTCTCGCGAACCAGGAGCTCGCGACCCGATTCCACAACGAAGCCATCGCGGCCAGCCGGATCGGCCACCCGAACATCGTCGACGTGACCGACTTCGGCTGGACCGACGACGGACTGGCCTTCCTGGTCATGGAGGAGCTGCGCGGGCGCTCGCTCGCCCAGCTCCTCGCGGACGAACCCGGCTTCTCCTGCGCCCGCGCCCTCCGGATCGCGACGCAGGTCGGCCGGGCCCTCGAGGCGGCCCACGTGGCCGGCATCGTCCACCGCGACATCAAGCCGGACAACGTCGTCGTGGTCCCTCGCGACGGCGCCGAGTGGGTGAAGGTCCTCGACTTCGGCATCTCGAAGATCGCGGTCGGCGACCAGCACCTGACCCGCGTGGGCACGATCCTCGGCACCCCCGAGTACATGTCCCCCGAGCAGGCGGCCGGGCAGCCCGTCGATCGGCGGGCCGACATCTACGCGTTCGGCGTGCTCCTGTTCGAGATGCTGGCGGGCCGCCCCCCGTTCACCGATCCGAACCCGGTGCAGGTGCTCCTCCTCCACCGCAGCGCGCCGGTGCCGAGCCTGCACGGCTTTCGGCCGGGGCTGCGCGTCCCGGCCGAGCTGCTCGCGCTGATCCGCACCGCACTCGCGAAGGACCCCGCGCACCGGCCGCAGCGGATGGCCGACTGCCTCGCGGTCCTGCGGCAGGCCGCCGCCCAGCTCGCAACCCTGCCGCCCTCCCCGCCTCCCGCGCGGCGGACGCCCCGGCCGGCGGCCACGAAACCGTCCGCCCACCTCGCGCCGACCCTCGTCTCGCCCCCGCCCCGCGCGAACGATCCCCGCTCGCTCGAATGCGAGACCCGTCCGCTGCGCCTCGTCGTCCGCGAGCTGACGCCGCTCCCGCTGACGCCGCAGGAGGCCTTCGTCGCCTCCCGACTCTCGGGCTGCGACATGACGGCCGCGCAGGTCATCCAGGCGAGCGGGCTGCCGAAGCCGCGGACGCTCGAGATCTTGCACGGCCTGCTCGCCAAGCAGGTGATCGCGCTCCAGACCCGGACGGCGGGCCCGGCCCTCGACTGGGGCGCCAGCTGATCCGGCAGGCGTTCCGTCTGTTCCATCCTGCAACGCAGCTCGCCCGAGGGCCACCGTCGGGACGGGAACTTGGCGGGTGGCCCGGTCCTTGCTTTTCGTCGTGGCATGGGCCGACGCGTCCTACCCATCATCGCCGCCGGGGGTCCCGCCGTTCGATTCGAGCGGCCCGACGGCGAGGCTCCGAACGCACCGCTCGCCCTGCTGCGCGCGTGTCACAGGCGGATCCGGCTGTTCACCGAAATGGCCGGCCGGATCGCCGCGGCGACGGCGGACGATGCCGCGGTCGCCGAAGCCGCCGCCGCCGTCGAGCGCTACTTCTTCGTGGCGCTTCCGAAGCACGTGGCGGACGAGGAGGAATCGCTCGCGCCGCGGCTCGGCCGGACCCCCTGCGCGGCGGCCCTCTCCGAGATGGCCGGCCAGCACCGGCGCATCGAAGAGGCCCTCGACACCCTCCGCCCCCACTGGCAGGCGCTCGGCCGCCGGCAGGGCGCGCCAGATCGCGGTTTGGCCGGGCTGACCGCCCGCATGGCGGCGCTCTGGGAGCCTCACCTCGCGCTCGAGGAACGCGAGATCTTTCCCCTCGTCGAGACGATGGAGCAGGAGCCGCGCGACGCTGTCTGGCGCGAGATGCGGGCGCGCCGCGCCCGGGTCGGCGGCGCGACCGCCGCCTGAAGGGCCAAGGTACCCGAGCGCAGCAGCAACGGCTGCGACGGCGCAACGACACGACTACGACGCGACGATCTTCCAGGTCGTGCCGGTCGGGCCGTCCATGATCTCGACGCCCAGGGCGGCGAGATCGCGTCGGAGGGCGTCCCCGCGGGCGAAGTCCTTGGCCTTTCGCGCCTCGGTCCGCTCGGCGATGAGCGCCTCGACGCGGGCGACGTCCAGGCCCCGGCGGACGGCGAGGTGGGCGCGGCGCTCGGCGAGGTACTCGGGCGGCGGGCGCTGGTAGAGGCCCAGGACGGCGCCGACCTCGCGCAGGGCCTTCGAAAGCGTCGCGGCGAGCGCCTGGCTCGCGGCGCGCTGGGTGCCCTTGCCGGGCTTCTCGGCGAGCTCGTTCAGCTTCGTGAACGGCGGCGAGAGCACCGCGAGCGCCTCGGGGGTGTTGAAGTCGTCGTCGAGGGCCTCGTCGAAGGCGGAGGTGATCGCCTCCGCGGCCGCTGGATCGGCAGGCACCGCGCCCGCCGCCAGCGCGTCGGCCTTCGCGAGCGTCTCGTAGAAGTAGTCGAGCCGGCGCTCCGCCTCGGCGAGCGCCTTGTCGGAGAAATTGATCGGGCTGCGGTAGTGGGTCCCGAGCAGGAAGAGACGCAGCGCCTCCGGCTCGAACTTGGCGGTGACGTCGCGGATCGTGAAGAAATTGCCCAGCGACTTGGACATCTTCTCCTCGTCGAGGGTCACGAAGCCGTTGTGCATCCAGATCCGCGCGAACGGCTGCCCGCTGGCGCCCTCGCTCTGCGCGATCTCGTTCTCGTGGTGCGGGAAGACGAGGTCCTTGCCACCCGCGTGGATGTCGAACGTCGTACCGAGGTACTTCTCGGACATCGCCGAGCACTCGATGTGCCAGCCGGGCCGGCCCGCGCCCCACGGCGACGGCCACGACGGCTCGCCGGGCTTTGCGCCCTTCCAGAGCGCGAAGTCGAGCGGGTCGCGCTTTTGCTCGCCGGGCTCTACGCGCGCCCCGGCCTTGAGGTCGTCGAGGCGGCGGTGCGAGAGCTTGCCGTACGAGGGGAACTTGCGGACGGCGAAGTAGACGTCGCCCTCCGACGGGTAGGCGAGGCCCGCGTCGACGAGCCGGCCGATGAGCGCGACGATCTCGGGGACGTGCTCGGTGACCTTGGGCTCGACGTCCGCCGGTGCGACGCCGAGCGTCGCCATGTCGGTCTGGTACTCGCGGATGAAGCGCTCGCTGACCTCCGACGGCTTCTGGCCGAGATCCAGGGCGCGCTTGATGATCTTGTCGTCCACGTCGGTGTAGTTGCGGACGTAGGTGACCCGGTGGCCGCGGCGGCGCAGGTGGCGCACGACGACGTCGAAGGCCACGTAGACCCGCGCGTGGCCGACGTGGCTCATGTCGTACACCGTGGGCCCGCAGACGTAGATGCCGACCGCCGGCGGGTGGAGCGGCGCGAAGATCTCCTTCTCGGAGGTCATCGTGTTGAAGATGCGGATCGCCATCGGGGCCGCGACTTTACCGTACGGGGCAGCGGCGCGCCACCCGTCGGTTGAGGGGTCCGCTGCGGCCGTGCTAGCGTCCGCGCCCGGAATGAAGCGCCTGACCCCGCTCCTGCTGCTGGGCCTCTGGTCCTGCGTCGCCCCGTCGGACACGCAGGCGCAGCCGCCGGCGCTCTACCCCCAGGGCCAGCCGCCGCCGCTCGAGCCGCCGCCGCTCGCGACCTTCGCGCTGCCCCGCAGCGCGATCAACCGGGTGGCGATCCTCGACCCGCGGGTCCGCGCGGCGCTCCAGACGGACGAGTTCAAGCAGCGCTCGGCGCAGGTCGACGTCCTCTGGGTGGTCTCGAACGCGGGGATCATGGCCGACGAACGCGACCGGCTGGCCAACGCCGTCTCGGCCTTCATCCAGGTCCTCGCGGCGTCGAAGGTCGATTGGCAGATGGGCGTCACCTCGTCGGACCTGTCGACCTACGTCCTGCCCGACGGGAGCACCCACGTCGGCGACGGAGGCCAGCTCCACGGACCGGTGCCGATCCTGACCGCCGCCGACGCGAACTACGTCGCCGACTTCAAGGCGGCGCTGACCTGGAACATCCAGCGCGACAGCGCGCCGGCGGAGACGTCGATCTTCCGCTCGATGTTCCTCGCCATCCAGAACGCCGCTCCGGGCGGGCCGAACGCGGGATTCCTGCGACCGACCGCCTCGCTCGCGGTGATCGCCGCGGCCAACACCGACGACCAGTCGTTCGGCGAGCCGAGCTGGTACGCCCGCTGGCTCCAGGGCCTCAAGGGCAAGGGCAACGAGCAGCTCGTGACGTTCTCGGCGCTCGGCGGTCCGAACAGCGGCTGCACGCCGCCGGGACAGTCGCAGCTCTTCGGCGCGCAGGTCGCCCCGACCGTGCGGCTCCAGCAGCTCGTGCAGGCGCCCGGGGGCGTCTTCGAGAGCATCTGCGACGAGGCGGCGTTCGTCCCCTCCCTGCAAGAGATCGCGCTCGACATCAAGACGCTGCGCCGCTACTTCCCGCTCTCGGCGCCGCCCGACCCGACCTCCATCGCGGTCACGGTCGACGGGCAGCCGGTGGCCGAGGACCCCCAGCAGGGCTGGCAGTACCTCGCCGGGATCAACAGCGTGGCCTTCCTCGGGAGCTACGTTCCGGATCCCGACGCGGACGTGAAGATCACCTACGCCGTGGGTGGGCCTTGAGGGCGGCCGCCGCCTTCGCCGCGGCCGCGCTCACCGCGTGCGGGGTCACGCCGTCGGGCGCCTCCTGCCCGCAGGGGACGGACGACGTCTCCGGGCTCTGCGTCTGCCAGACCGACGACGGCTGCCCGGCGGGCGAGGCCTGCCAGGGCGGCGTCTGCGTCTGCGCGAGCGACTGGTGCTGCCCGACGGGCTACCTTTGGGACAAAGCCGGCAAGGCCTGCGGCTGTCGGGCCTCCGTCTGCTGCCCAACCGGCTACGCCTGGGACTCCGATCAAGCGGCCTGCGCCTGTGCGGCGAGCAGTTGCTGCCCGGAGGGCTACCGGTTCGACGCGGCCGGCGCGCAGTGCGTCTGTGCCTCCGACGCCTGCTGCCCGATCGGCACGGCCTGGGACGACGCGGCACTGAGCTGCCTGTGCGAGAGCGATTCCTGCTGCCCCGAGGGCTTCATCTACGACAGCTCGCGCCAGAACTGCACCTGCGGGCAGGACTCGTGCTGCCCGCCGGACCACACCTTCGACCCGACCGTCCGCGCCTGCGTCTGCACCGGCCCGTCGTGCTGCCCGGCCGGCTTCACCCGCAGCGGCGACCGCTGCGTCTGCACGAGCGACCAAAGCTGCGGGTCCGGTCAGACCTGCGACACCTCCACCGGGAGCTGCCGCTGCCTCGACGACACCGGCTGCCCGTCCGGCTACTTCTGCAACGGGTCGGGCTCGTGCCAGTCGCTCTCGGGCTGCGCGACGAGCCAGGACTGTCCGGCGGGCTACTTCTGCGACACCCGCGTCCCGATCTGCACCAAGGCCGCCTGCACGCTCGATTCGCAGTGCGCCTTCGGCCAGATCTGCGACCCCGGGAGCCAGACCTGCGTGGCCGGCTGCCACTCGACGGCCGATTGCCCGCTCGAGCAGAGCTGCCAGGCCACCGACGCCGGCTCCCAGTGCGAGAACTTCTGCACGAACAACGACTTCTGCCCCGTGGGCCAGGACTGCAACGCGGGCAACGGCTCCTGCTACTCGAACGGGGTCGACTACTGCGTCGTCCCCGCGTGCGGCTCCTGCGGGACGCCCGGGTGCGATTGCCCCACCGGGGCGACCTGCCTGCAGAGCATCATCGAGGGACAGACGGTCGGCTGGTGCGCCCAGCCGTGCACGGTCCAGACCGACTGCCCGAGCCAGTTCGACTGCTCGCCCACGGTGGCCGCCTGCTGCGACAACCCCGAGGGCGCGACGGTCGACAACTGCACCGCCTTCGAGGGGACGCCTTGCCCCGACGGGACGATCTGCCACGGCTGGCAGACGGTCGACGAGGCGCTGCCGCAGTACCTTTGCACCGACCCCACGACCGGCCAGCCCAAGAACTACCAGGCCTACTGCGCCCCCCGCAGCGGCTACTGCTCGCAGTGAACCTTGCGCGCGTTCGAGACGGCCGCGGGGTGGGGAGCTGTTCCCCCCACCCTGCCCTCCCCCGCTCCGTGGCGGAGGGTCTTGTTACAGCTCGACGAGGCCAGCCTTGAGCGCCTTCACGACCGCTTCGACGTGGGTCGCGACGCCGAGCTTCTGGTAGATGTGCAGCAGGTGGGTCCGCACCTTGCGCCGCTCGATCCGGAGCAGGGAGCCGACCTCGGCGTTCGACAGCCCTTTGGCGATGTACGCGAGGACCGCGCGCTCCTCCGGCGACAGCCCGAACGGATCCTGCTCGACCGGCGGGCGCCGCAGGCTCTGGAAGTAGTTCCAGAAGCGGCGCCCGATCGCCGCCTCGATGACGCAGCCGCCGTCGACCGCCTCGCCGATCGCTTCGACGATCCGTTCGACCGGGATCCGTTTGACGAGGTAGCCCGAGGCCCCCGCCGCGACCGCCTCGTAGACCTTCGCCTCGTCGTCGAACGTGGTGAGCACGAGGATCGCCACCCCGGGGAGCTTCGGCTTGACCTCCCGGATGACGTCAATCCCGCCCATGCCGGGCAGTTCGAGGTCGAGCAGCACCGCGTCGGGCGGCTGCGCGAGCAGGCCGGCGACGGCGGCCTCGCCGGTCGAGTACTCGCCGCGGACGTCGATCTGCGGGAACCCGCCGAGGAGCTTCACGAGGCCGTGCAGGAGGGCCGGCTGGTCCTCGACGACGGAGACCCGGGTGGGCGGCGCGCTGCCCTCACTCATCGAGGTTGCCGAAGCGGTAGGCCGTCTTGCCCCGCCGGACGGTGACGCGGAACTCCTGGCTCCCGTCCCCCATCGCGCTCACCAGCCGGACCCGATGCTTCCCCGGCTTGATCGGGAAGTGCTCGAGCGGCGTCAGCCGCCGCGTGTCGCGGCCGTCCACGAAGACCCGGGCCACGCGGTTCGCCTCGACGCTGAGCCAGGCGCCGTGGCCGAAGCGCGGGCCGGACCGCTCGTGCGCATGCGATGCGCGCGGCGGGGGCCGTGCCGGTGCCTTCGGGTCGTAGGTCGGCAGCGGCGGCGGCCGGTACGCGGGAAGCGGCGGCGGACCCGACGGTGCCGTCGGGGCGGGGGGCTTCGCTTCCGGCTGGGGAAGCCCCAGCGCGGCCGTCATCGACGTGCCGCCCTTCGTCTCCGCGGGCTTGCCGCTTCGCAGGAGTCCCGCGCCGACGACGGCCACCGCGAGGACCAGCACGGCCGCGCTCGCGGCGCCGCCCCAGCGCCGCGCGAGGCGGCGCGGTCCCCT
>DAIDIT010000152.1 GCA_027451705.1 Pseudomonadota bacterium | reverse complement strand
TTCGAGCGCACGTTCCCGTCCACGCGCGAGCTGGCCGAGAAGTACGGCGTCAGCAAGTCGCTCATCGGCTACCGCGCCGAGCGCTTCGAGTGGTCGCGCCGCCGCGCCGAGTTCCAGGGGCAGGTCCAGAAGGAGACCGACACCTCGTGCGCCAAGGCACGGGCCGCCGAGATCACCGACGCCGTAGCCGTTCTGGACGCCTACATCGAGCGCTTCCGCGCGGCGCTCGACGACGGGCGCATCCGCGTCGACAGCGTGCAGGACCTCAACGTCGCCGTGCGGCTGAAGCACTTCCTGCTCGGCGGCGCCGACAGCCGCAAGGAGGTCAACGTTCTCGTCTCGCTCGAGGTGATGCAGGAGCGCCACCGGAAGCTCCGTGAGCAGGTGGCGGCGATGGACGCGGAGCTCGCGGGCGTGGTCGGCGACGCGGACGAGTCGATGGCCGAGGGGCCGGCCGCGCTTCCCGCGCCCGAGAAAATGGACGGCGGGGCCTCTCAGGATTCGGACGACCATAATCCGGAGGGTGCGTCGTGACGGCGCGGGCACGTCCTCTCGTCCTCGGCCGCGAACCGCCGGGACTCGTCAGAAGCGGCGGCTCGGCCGATGGACGCCCACGAGCTTCCGCGACGTTGGACGAATATAGAGCGGATTTCGGGGTTGGGCGAACCGCCCATTTCCTCGCCCGACGGGCTAACTGGCCGAAAGGAGAGGCCGTTCGGTCCGCACTCTGGGCTGGACAGACCAGCTGTCCAGGACGACTCGCCGACGCTTGCGCCCGCCCTTTCGATGCCGGACCACCCGACACAAGGCCCCTGTCGCGCGCACGCTGGCTCCGTGGGCGACGTTCGCGGGACAGTCGAGCCCAAGGTGCCCCCCCGGTCCAAAACGCCCGTTTCGCGCGCCGTGGCGCCCTCAGCCCACCATCGCGTCGCACTCCGGAGCCGATAGACCAGGTGCCGCTTTGCACATGAACCCGGCCATCGAACCATTGTCCTGGACGCCCATTTCCCGGAACTGGACGTCCCCTCCGACAATTGGACGGCAGGCCCCCCGGAATTGGATGGTTGGCCTCCGGGAATTGGCCACATCGGGACAGCCTGGACAGTCAGCAGGGCAGGTCGCGGACCGCCCGGAACACGTCCTCGTCGGATGGCGCCGCGTAGATCGTGGTGGTCTGGACGTTCTTGTGGCGCGCCAGCCGCTGGACCAGCCGGATGTCGCGCGTCGCCCGGTAGGCATTGGTCAGGCAGCTATGGCGGACGTCGTGAAAGCGGAAGTGCCGCTCGAGTCCCGCGCGCTCCTGCCAGACCCGGAAGGCCTCGCGCAGCATGCGCGCCGAGAGCCGGCGGTGGTTGCGGCTCACGAAGAGCGGCGCGTCCGGCGCGAGGCTCTCGCCGCGGCCGGCCTTCCAGGTCAGGTACTTCGTGAGCTTGTAGAGCACCGCGTCGGGCAGGAAGACCTCCTGCGGTGCCGGGTCGGCGCTGGCGCGCTTGAAGACGCGCAGCTCGACCCGGCGGCGGACCTTCTTGCCGTCGGCCGAGACGTCGCCCACGTCGAGCGCGAGCAGCTCGCTTTCGCGCAGCCCGGTCCCGAGTGCGAGCGAGAACAGGACGTGGTCGCGGAAGCCGTCCCGGTGCTCGCCGGTCGCCTTGAGGAGCTTCGCCTGCTCGACTTCGGTCAGGGTGCGCGGCGGCTTCCTCGTCCTCTCTGCGTAGCTGCTCATTCTATCGCCTCCGGAGGTGTTCAATTGCCACGTTGGCTCGCCATGCGGCAGCCGTCAAGCTCTGGAGGCGATAGATGCCGGGGTGAGCGATGCTGACCGTGGTCAAGCGGACGGAGCAGGAGCTCGCCGATTGGCTGGCGACCGAGGTGGGCTTCCTCTCGGCGCTCGGCAGCTACCAGGACGCGGAGCTGAAGCTAGAACCCTACCAGCTCGAGTTCCTCTCGACGCCGGCGCGCTACCGCTGCGTCGAGAAGGCGCGCCAGGTCGGGTACTCATGGCTCTTTGCTGCCGAGGCAGTCGCGCGCGCACACCTGCGCGAGGCCCACACCGCGGTCTTCGTCTCGTTCAACCTGGCCGACAGCAAGGAGAAGGTCGCCTACTGCCAGCAGCTCCACGAGGAGCTGCCGCTCGCCTACCAGAAGAAGCGCGTGGTCGACTCCAAGCTGGAGATCGCCTTCCAGTCGAACGGGATGTCGAAGCGCATCTCGCGCATCATCTCCAACCCCTCGAAGGCGCCGCGCGGCAAGAAGGGGGACATCTACCTGGACGAGCTGGCGCACTACTCCAACGATCGCGAGGTCTACCAGGGCTCGACGGCGCTCATCCTACGAGCGCAGGGCCAGCTCACGGTCTGCTCGTCGCCTCTCGGCCGGCGCGGCGCCTTCTGGGAGATCGCCCGGCAGGAGCTGCGGCCGTACCCGGCCTACTGGCGGCAGCGCGTGCCCTGGTGGCTCTGCTCCTTCTTCTGCACCGACGTGAAGCGCGCCGTGAAGGAGGCTCCGGACATGCCGACCGAGGCGCGCGTCGCTGCCTTCGGGACCAAGGGCATCCGCGACCAGCTCGCCTCGCTGGTGGTGGACGAGTTCCAGCAGGAGTTCGAGGTGCTCTACAGCGACGAGGCCATGTCCTACTACCCTTACGAGCTGATCCTCCCCTGCACCAGCGACGACCTCATGATGGCCGACGACTTCGCCACCTTCGGCGAGGTGAAGGGTCGGTTGGTTGCCGGCTTCGACGTGGGCCGGCGCCGCGACCGGTCCGAGCTGGCGGTCTTCGAGGAGGTGGCCGGGCGCAAGCTCTGCCGGATGCTCCGGAGCTACGACCGGGTGCCCTTCGCGTCGCAGGCCGCGGAGCTGCGCCAGCTTCTCGACCTGCTTCCCGTCGCCCGGCTCTCCATCGACCAGAGCGGCCTCGGCATGCAGCTCGCCGAGGACCTGCGGCGCGACTACCCGCAGGTGGTCCCCGAGAGCTTCACCACCGAGTCGAAGGAGCTGTGGGCGACCGACTTCAAGATCCTGCTCCAGCGCCACGAGGTGGTGCTGCCGCGCGACCGCGACCTCGTCTCGCAGATCCACTCCATAAAGAAGCACGTCACGCCAGCGGGCCGGGCGATGTTCGACGCCGAGCGCGACGCTCGCGGGCACTCCGATCGCTACTGGGCTGTGGCGCTTGCTTGCCGCAAGGAGCGAGGCTTTTCACCCGGGGCACTCCCGGAGATCGGAGTTCGCGTCCTTGAATAGCGATTGGCTCTTCCAGCGGTACGTCATCGACAAGTGCTCGATCGCGGAGATCGCGCGAGATCTTGGCGTTCACCCCGAGACGGCACGCCAGCGGTTGCTCCGTGCGAGGATCCCAATCCGGTCACTTTCGGAGGGGGTACGCACGGCATGGTCCAAGCCAGGTGCGAAGGAACGCATGCGCGGCGACCACAACCCAATGCGCCGACCCGAGATCGCTGCGCGGTTCCGAGGCGAGGCCAACCCCTCCAAGCGTCCGGAGGTGAATCAGAAGAAGAACGCCACCCGCTTGCGCAACGGCCACTGGTTCAGCAACGGCGGGCGCACGCGCGACCCCGACGGCTACGTCCTCGTGCGGCGCCCGAACCACCCCGGCGCCAACTCCGCCGGCTACGTCCGCGAGCACCGCCTCGTCATGGAGAGCGTCGTGGGGCGGTTCCTGTACCCGTGGGAAGTCGTTCACCATCGCAACGGAAAGAAGGACGATAACCGGCCCGAGAACCTCGATCTCTGCGCCGACGAGGTTGAGCACCGGCGGATTCACCGCGGCGAGGGTTGCGCCGAGGTGCAGGAGTGAGCGCGTCAATCCACAGCGACGAGGTCGTCGTCCGCAGCCCGATCGAGAGGCTCCTGCGCTTCCTCGACCGCTGCGCCCGCGGCGCATTCTTCGGCAAGGTCACGATCACGTTCCAAAACGGTCGCGTGTGCGACGTGAAGATCGAGCAGACCAAGAAGCTCGACGAGCTGTGATCTACCTCGCGTGGTGGCGATGTGCCTCCCGCAGCGCTAGAGTCGATGGGAGGCTCGCATGCCCACGGCTCAGACGTACGCGGCTGTCTACCTTCGGGATTCGGCTGCAGAATGGCCAGCCGACATCGGGGACGATCCATCGTTCGCCTGGAGCCACGACAAGAGCGGGCCCCTCACATGGGGCGTTTGTCGTCCGGACGTCCGCAACCCCATCGTGAAGGATGGCGTTGTCGTTTTCTTTGCAGCCGATTCGATCGCCTCCAGAAAGCCCGCCCGGTACGTCTGGGTGGGCTTCGCCACCGTCGAGAGGAAGGTCTCGCAAGTCGATCTATTCCAGCAGACGGACCTCGCCAGCCTCCGCCAGTACCCGAACCTCCTAATCCGGCCGATTTGCTCCGGCGTGTTCCAGCACTTCGAGCCAGAACTTGCTCGAAGGTGCAACCGTCCCCAGCATCACGATGACTGGCTCTGGCGGCTCGTGGACCCGCGCTCAACCTCGCTGAAGAAGGCGGACTTCGACCAGGTCCATGCGTCCCACCACTACGACCCCGGGAGCGCGTGCATCAAGGGGACGCGTATCCATGTCGCGCCCAACTACGTCATCTTCGCCGGTGATCGTTCGCTCACATGGATCGCGGAGGAGCCGCCTCTGGTCGCAGAGGCGGCCACCAATGGCAAGCCCGAGACGTGGCGCGCGAATGACCCGCTTGCGAAGGAGCTTCACGATCTGCTTTTCAGGGGAGTGTCACGCACGACCTTGCGCACGACGAATCGGCAGATGTCGCATCGCCATGTTCGGCTCGCTCATGAACCTGCGGATCTTCGACGCGAGCTGCTCGATCTGGCAGAGAGGCACGGACTTGCACGCCGGGCGGTTTCTCCGCCGGAGATCCTCCGGAACGAACCCCAGCCGAAGTCCATCGGCCAAGTGGCCCCCGACGAGCCGAGCAACAAGACGCCATCGCAACGAGTACCGTGCTGACCTCTGCCGTCAGTTCCACGGATTCGATTCTGCGTGCCTAATGGGGCGATGCGATTCGACCTATGAGGTCGTGGACAACCGCCGCACCCTGCGCTAGTATCTGGAGCCAGTAGACCTACGGGTCGTCGAGTCACTCGAGCCCCGGCCGGTCGGAGACCTTCTCCGCCCGCCCGGGGCTCTTCGTTTCTGGAGGCCAAAGATGATCGACGTGGAACAGCTTGAACCCCTCGCCGCCGAGGACGAGGCCACCTGGAACGCGCTCTGGCAGAAGGCCGGCGAGGCGCCGCTCACGCAGGACGAGGCGGAGCTCGCGCTCGCGTGCCTCCGGCGCCGAACCCACCTCTGGATCGCCCAGCACATGCCCGATTACGTCGCCGATTTCCCGACGTGCAAGCGCAACCCCGGCATCCTGAAGACGCGGCACGACCTCTACTGGACCGACCATGGCACCGAGGGGCTCACGCACGAGGGGACGCTCGCGTGGTTCTCGTCGCGGCGCTGGCCGGTGAACGACCCGGCAACGGGGAAGCCGCTCCTCGGCCCTGACGGGAAGCCGACGCTGAAGCTCCAGGGCGGCTCGACGCACTTCGTGATCGCGCTCGACGGGACGGTCTTCTATCTCATCGACCTGGCCGACGGCGCCTGGCACGAGCCGAAGCGCAACCGCGACTCCTGGTCGGTGGAGATGGTCAACGCCCTCGACCTCCACCAGGAGAACGGCGAGTGGCGCACCTGGTGCGGCCGTTACCCCTACGTCGAGAGCTACCCGCCGGCGGAGCTGACGCCACCCTGGCGCGGCACGCGCTTCATGCAGCCCTACGACGCGCGGCAGGTGGTCGCAAACATCAAGCTGAAGCGCTTGGTGATGGCCGCGCAGCCCGGGCGGCTCGCGCCGGAGCGGATGTCGCAGCACTCCGACTGGCGCACGGACAAGCTCGACTGCGGGCCGCTCTGGCCGATCGCCGAGATCAACGCCGCGGCCTTCTCGACCACGCCGGTCGCAGACCTCGCGTGGGTGAAGACGCTGCCGGCGGCGGGGCCGCTGCCGGCGTGTCTGGAGTCCACAGACGCGCCTGCCGTCAGCGCGCGCGAGGGTGACCTCGCCGCGCTCGCCGACCCGGTCGCGAGCCTGCGCCAGGTCCAGAAGGCGCTCCTCGCGCTCGGCTACGCGCTGCCCCGCTTCGGCGCCGACGGCCAAGTCGGCGCAGAAACGGCCGCCGCGCTGCGCGCCTTCCAGGCCGCCTGGAACCAGGCGCACCCGGCTGACGCCATCGCGGTGGACGGCATCCCGGGCGCCGAGACCGAGAAGCGGCTGGCCATGGCCTGCGCGGAGCGGGGAGTGACGCCGTGAGCGTGAAGCGGACGCTGCGCATCTTCGAGCTGCCGCCCGGTGCGCCGGGGCAGGAGCACCCTCGTGCGGCCGCGACGATCCCGCTCCAGGCGCACACCCACGCCGAGGCGCGCGAGGAGGCGCGGCGCTCGCTCGCCGGTCGCGGCCGGCTGCTGTCCCTCAGCTTCACGCTCGATGGCAGCCTGGTCGCGGTCGTGGAGAAGCCGGCAGCGAGCGAGCCGCGGACGTCTGGAGCGCACTGATGTCGCGCGAGCTGGCCAGCCGGGCGGCGCGCGCCTTCGACCGCGCCAACGTCCCCATCCTCAAGGCGCACGTCCTGGGCGCGATGCCCGACTCGAACGCCCGCAGCTCCGTCGACGAGAACGAGCGGCTCTTCGTCGAGGCCGGCGCCATCGTGCCGCCCTACGACCCGGAAGCGCTCTGCCTGCTCCTGGAGAACTCCAACTCCCTGCGCCAGAACATCGACGCCTACGTCACCAACATCGACGCCTTCGGCCACCGTTTCGAGCCCGTCATCGACCTCGACGCGGACGACGCCGACCAGCGAATCGCCAACGCCATCTATGTCGAGCGATTGGCCGCGAAGGAGGCCGAGCGCGACGACCCGGTGGTGCAGGCGAAGCCACTCGTGCCCACCGCGGCCGAGGTGACGGCGCGGAAGAAGGAGGTCGCCGAGACGATCCGCATGGAGCGCTCGCGCCTGGAGACCTTCTTCGACTTCTGTTGCGTGGACCTGTCGTTCGTGACGCTGCGCCGCCGGACGCGCCAGGACATCGAGACGCTCGGCAACGGCTACTGGGAGGTCCTGCGCAACGCTTCGGGCGAGATCGTCCAGTTTGTCTACGTGCCCGGCTTCACGATGCGGCTGCTCCGCCTCGACCCGGAACCGGTCCCGGTCGACATGAAGGTCAAGGTCAGCGACCTCGCGTTCGACGCGGTGACCGTGCCGCGGCGCTTCCGCCGCTACGTTCAGATCCTCGAGACGCAGGTGGTCTACTTCAAGGAGTTCGGCGACCCGCGCATCCTCTCGCGCAAGACCGGCGAGCTCGTGCCGAGCGTCGAGGAGCTGCGCCGGCGCGATCCGTCTGATGGCCCGGCGACCGAGATTCTCCACTTCAAGTTGCACAACCCCCGCTCGGCCTACGGGACGCCGCGCTGGATCGGCAACCTGCTTGCGGTCCTCGGCTCGCGGCAGACCGAGGAGATCAACTTCCTCTACTGCGAGAACAAGAGCGTGCCGCCGCTGGCGCTGCTCGTCTCCGGCGGGCGGCTGTCGAAGTCGTCGATCCCGCGCATCGAGGACTTCATCGAGAACCACATCAAGGGGAAGCGGAACTTCTTCAAGGTGCTGGTGCTTGAGGCCGAGCCGGCGCAGGGCGCTCCGGAGTTCGCGCACAGCGGGCGGATGCGCATCGAACTCAAGCCGCTCACCTCCGCGCAGCAGCAAGACGATCTGTTCAGCTCCTACGATGAGCGCAACATCGACAAGGTCGGCCAGGCCTTCCGGCTACCCCGGCTGTTGCGCGGGGACATCCGCGACTTCAATCGATCCTGCTACTCGGCGGACACCGAGACGCTGACCGAGGACGGCTGGAAGCGCTTCCCGGAGATCGGGCCGGGCGAACGAATCGCCGTCTACGACCCCGCCAAGGACGAGCTCCGCTTCGAGGTGCCGGCGCGCAAGCACGTGGCGCACGTGAAGGAGGACCTCCTCCACTTTGAGAGCCTCCACACGGACGTCCTGGTCACCGCCGACCACAAGATGCTCGCCCGGTGCCCCGGACGGCTGTGGCAGCAGGAGCCTGCCAGCCAGGTGGCGAAGCGCGCCCGCTTCGAGCTGCTCTGCGCTCCGGGCACTGACGGCGCTGGCGCGGAGCTTCCCAGCTTCGTCCTCCCGAAGGTCTGCGAGATCGAACGGGGTCACCGGCACGTGCCGATTCCAGGGGACCTGTGGCTCGAGTTCCTGGGCTACTTCATGTCCGATGGCGGGCTCCTCGAAACGGACCACCCGACGGCGCCGTACCTGGTCTTCGTCCGTCAGAAGAAGCCGCTCTACGAGGGGAGGATGCGGAGGTGTCTCGAGGCAATCGGCTGGAGCTTCTCGACGCAGGTCAAGGAGGACGGAACGAGCGTCTTCTGCATTTCCAACCGCTGCCTCCGGGCCTGGCTTACCGAGCACTGCGGCGGCCGGAGCCCGGGCCGGCATCTCCCGTGGTCCTACGTGACGGGCCTTCCCGTGCGCCAGCTCCGGATCCTCTTTCGCACGATGATGGAGGGGGATGGCACGCGCGCGATGGACCTGCTGTCGGGCGCCTACTACTCGGCATCTGAGGTCTTGGCTGACCAGGCACTTGCGATCTGCGTCCGGCTGAGCCTCCGCGCGCACATGAAGTGGAGCGACGGGGGCGGTGTCTACCGGATCCTTTGGGCCGAGCGTCGGACCACCCAGCTCAACCCGCGCAGGCACGTCTGCAGGGTTCCCTACGAGGGAGACGTCTACTGTTTCGAGTGCCCGGGTGCCGGCTTCTTCGTCACCCGCCGCAACGGCAAGGTGGCGATCCAGGGCAACACCGCCGATGCGGCGCTGCACTTTAGTGAGACCCAGGTCTTTCAGCCGGAGCGAGACGAGTTCGACTTCCTGATCAACCGGAAGCTCCTCTCCGACATGGGCATCGGCTTCTGGCGCTTCCGTTCCAACGCGCCGCTGACACGCGATCCTGCGACGATGACCGAGATGGTCGTCGCGCTGGTGAAGGCGGGCGTGCTCACGCCCGAGGAAGGTCGGCACCTCGCGGGCGACATCTTCAACCGCGACTTCAAGAAGATCGCCGCCGAGTGGGTGAAGCAGCCGATCGCGTTGACGCTCGCTGGCTTCGCCGCGGCGGACGACCCGCAGAGCGCGATGGTCGGTCCGACCGAGGGCGAGACCGGCACACCAAAGGAGCGCGCGCTGCCGGCCGAGGCGAAGCGGCTGATTGTGCTCCGGGACACGCTGCGCCGCGCGGGCGCTGAGAAGGAGCGCACCGAGAAGCGGGCTCGGCTTGCGGAGGAGGTCGTCCACGTTCCGGGCGAGGAGTTCGCGTCCTGGTTCGAGGAGAGCGATGCCGCCTGATCTCCTGACAGCCGGCGCCGACGCGGCCGATGACCTGCTGCATACCGTCTTCGGGATCGAGAAGGCGTTGGACCCGCTCGACCCAACCGACTTCCTCGCCCTCTCGCGCCGCCTCGCCCGGGCGCTCGCGGGTGTCACGCACGAGGAGGAAGCACACGCGCTGCGACGGGCGTTGCGCGCGCTCGACGTGGACTGGGTCAACCTCTCCGCGCTGCAGCGCGACCAGGTGATTGCCGCCGCCCGGGCCGCCTTCGAGAACGTCCCCGCGCGCGTGCTTCCCCGACTCGACGAGGTCTTCGGCGGCGAGGTGGACAAGCTCGTCCAGGCCGCGCGGGTGCAAACGAAGCGCCGGTTCGGCCTCGAGGTTGGAAGTCGCCTGGGGGAGTTCGACCGGCGGGCATCGGACTTCCTCCGCCGTTCGCAGGGTCACTTCATCCGAGACGAGTACGGCCGCCGTGCCGAGGCGCTGAGCGCGCGGGCGCGAGACATCGTCGCCGAGGGACTCGAAGCCGGTCTCGGTCGCTCGGACATCGCGCGCGACCTGGCGACCAAGCTCGGCGAGAGCGCCATCTCTCGCGGCCGGGACTACTGGGACCTCGTCGCCGGTGTCTTCGTCGGCCGCGCCCGCTCCTACGCGCAGGTCTCCGCCTACCGCGACGCCGGCGTCGAGCGCTACGTCATCACCGCGGTGCTCGACGAGGTGACTTCCAACACCTGTCGCTTCCTCGACGGTAAGGTGCTGACGGTCGGCGACGCCATCGACCAGTTCGACCGGGTGGAAGCGCTCGACGACCCGGACGGCATCAAGGACGAGCAACCCTTCGTGCGAGAGGGGGTGAGCAGCGGGACGCGCTTCCTCTTCGTCGAGCGCGGTGGACGGCGGACTCGGCTCGCGCACGTCGTCGAGTCCGGTGTCGGCACGGGCGACGCCCGTGGCCAGTACAGCCACGTCCACGAGGACCTCGCGGCGGCCGGCATCGGCCCGCCGCCGTATCACTCTCACTGCCGGAGCACGACAGTTCCAGCCTGAAAGGAGCAACCATGGAGACAATGGACAGCATCACCCACGCGGTCGAGAAAGCGCTCGGCAAGAAGAAGCCGGGCGGCAACCTGGCCGAGGCGCAGGCGCGGCTCGGGAAGCTCGCGGCCACGAAGGACGTGTCCGACGCGGTCAAGAAGGAGCTGCGCGCCATCTCGGCGCTGCTCGGGGCTCCGGCCGGCAAGGCGGTCAAGTCGATGACCGTCGCCGAACTCGCCTCGCACGTCATGTCGGAGATCCAGAAGGCCGCGGGCGAGAAGCCCGAGCGCGCCGCCGCGCGGCTCTCGATGGTCCAGGCTGCGGTGGCGAAGGCGGCGCAGGTCCTCAAGCAGTCCTACGTGGACGTGGACAGCGAGAAGATCCAGGTCGAGGTCCACCAGGAGCCGACGACCGAGCTGGCCGAGAACTCCGACCGGACCGGAAACATCCTGTCCGTGCAGCCCGCGGCCGCGCCGACCGCCTTCGCGGCGAACCCCGAGGACCTCGCGAAGACGATCGAGAAGCTCCGTGAGCAGCTCGCCGCGCTGACCGCGAAGGAGGACGGTGGCGGGAAGAAGCCCGAGAAGGATGACGAGAAGAAGGGCAAGGAGCGGGAGCCGGCGAAGAAGCGCGAGCCCGAGCCGGCGTGGCCGTTCGATCTCGCGTCGAAGGAGTTCCGCGAGGGGGTCCAGAAGCAGGAGACCGACTGGGGCCGCGACCCGTGGGCGGAGGAGTGATTGGACGCGCGGCCGGCCGAGCCGGTCGAGAAGTCCCTCTGGGGCTCGCCG
>DAIDIT010000151.1 GCA_027451705.1 Pseudomonadota bacterium | reverse complement strand
AGCACGATCGGGGCGCGCCGGCGGCGCGGTGCCCATTCTGAGGGACATGGAGCCCCTGGAGCGCGCCGATCGGATTTTCCGCGTCGTGCCGGGCGTCGTGCGCTGGGGCATGGCCGAGCGGCGGATCGGCGGCGCCCGCGGCGATGCCTACGCCGTGCAGGCCGGCGGCCGGCAGGTCCTCGTCGATCCGCTGCCGCTGACCGAGCCCGCGCTCCGGCGGCTCGTGGCGCGCGCACCCATCGAGGCCATCGTCCTCACCATCCAGAGCCACCAGCGCTCCGCCTGGCGCTACCGCCGCCGCTTCCACGTCCCCGTCTGGGCCCCGCGCGGCTCCGAGGGCCTCGACGAGACGCCCGACCACTTCTACGGCGAAGGGACCCCGCTGCCCGGAAGGCTCCGGGCCGTCGCGCTGCCCGGCCCCGCCTGGAGCGGGCACGGCCTGCTGTGGCGCTCGCCCGAGGGCACCGTCGCCTTCGTCGGCGATCTCCTCTCCACCGACGGCGGCCTCGCGTTCGTGCCCGACGGCTACATGGACGCGCCTCGCGAGGCGCGCGAGAGCGTCCGCAAGCTCGCCAAGCGCAAGATCGCCGTCCTCTGCTCCGGCCACGGCCCGCCCCTGCGCGGCGACGTCCCGCGCGCCCTCGCCCGCCTGCTCGCGCGCGACGCGCGCCGAGCGTGAGGCGCGTCAGTTGCAGCCGAGCAGGACGTTCACGGTGGAATCGTAGCTGTCCACCACCGCGAGGTCCGGGCGGCCGTCGCCGTCGAAGTCCGCCACCGCGATGGCCACGGCCCAACCGGACGCGGCGGGGTAGACGACTTGCGGAGCGAACGTCCCCGCCCCCTGGTTCAGGAACACGCCCACGGTGTCACCGCCCTGCGACGCCTCCGTCCTGTTCGCGACCACGATGTCGAGCCGGCCGTCGCCGTTGAAGTCGCCCACGGCGACGCCCGTGGGGGCGCTCCCGTCCTCCGGCACGCCGGCGGGGTAGCTCGCCGCGGTGCCGAAGGTGCCTGGGTTCCCGTGTAGGAGCACGCTCACGGCGCCCGGGAGGGTCATGAAGTTGTCGGTCACCGCGAGGTCGAGCTTCCCCGTGCCCGTGAAGTCGCCCGCCGTCACGCCGGTCGGGCCGTCACCGGCGGCGTAGGCGACGGCCGGGGCAAATGCGCCGCCACCCCGGTTCAGCAGGACGTTCACGCCCGCCAGGTTCTGCGCCATCTCGCTGCCCATGTTGGCCACCGCGAGATCGGGCCGCCCGTCCCCGTCGAAGTCGCCCACCGCGATCGCGTCCGCCAGCGTTCCCGCGGGATAGACCCGTTGCGCGGCGAAGGTTCCGTCGCCGCGGCCGAGGAGCACCCCGACGTTGCCGTCCTGGCGGTTGACGACGGCGAGGTCGAGTCTGCCGTCGCCGTCCAGGTCCGCGGCCGCGAGGGCCCCGGGGGCCGTGCCCACCGGGAAGCTCACCGGGGACGCAAAGCTGCCGTCGCCCCGACCGAGGAGCACGGAGACGCTGTCGTCCCCCCCGTTGGCCACCGCGAGGTCGGGCCGCCCGTCGCCGTTGAAATCCCCGACCGCGACCGCCGCCGGCCCGTTGCCCGCGGGATATCCGACCTGGGACGCGAAATGTCCGCCGCCCTGGTTCAGGAGCACGCCCACGGTGCCAGCACCGCCGTTCGCAACCGCGAGGTCCGGCCTGCCGTCGCCGTTGAAATCGCCCGTCGCGATCGACCACGGGCGGGAGCCCACGGGGTAGCTCGCCGGGGCGCCGAAGCAGATCCCCCCGTCGGAACTCCGCGCGCCCCCGTCCGCCGCGCCGCCGGGGCCGTCGGCGCCGCCGGGCTCATGGACCGGCGCGAGGCAGGCCGAAACCGCCGAGGCCACGATCCCGAGGACGAGGGCACCTCGCATGGGCCGAAGGCTACGCACCGAACCGCGCCCGAGTCCAGGACCGTCGGCCGCTCGCTGACGCGGCGTCACGGCGACGTCCTCCGCGCCCGGGAGCGGAAAATGAGTGGCGCCGATCGATGCCGACTTGCCATCGATCGAAGTCGACGTGCCGTCGTTTCTAGTGGAGGTGCCATCGATCGACGCCGACGTACCATCTAAAGATCTTTTCGAGCCGTCGCGACGTCTCGAGATGCCTCGAAATGACCTCGTCGTGGCATCTCGACGCGCCGGCGTGCCAGAAACGACTCGATCGACGGTACGTCGAGGTCTTTCGATGCCTCGAAAAGATCTTTGCGTGGTCCAATTGGATCCATGCGTGGCACAAAAGGATCTCTTCGTGCCTCGTTCGGGTCGACGATGCCGTGTTCGGGTCGATCGATGCCTCGTCGACTTCGATCGATGCCACGTTCACCTCTTGGATCGCCGCCAGGACGCCCGGAGTCGTCCCCGAACCGGCCGCCGATGCGATCTCCACCTTCGGAGTGTCCACGAATCGCTCGCTCGATCGCGCCGATCGTCCAGGAGATGGACAGTCAACCCGTAGAGATGCCACCCAAACCGCGATCGACGGCGACGCGGCCCCCTTCGATGCCGTCCCGACGCGCGAAGTCGACGTCGATTCGCCCGGCGTCGCCATCCTCGCCATCGCCGACGCAACCTCGCCGCGACTCGACGTCATCCCCGCCCCCATCGACGGCGACCTCGACCCGCACGACGACAACCACGCTCGAATGGATGAAACCCCGAAGCGTTTCGGCGCGTTCTGCGCCTCCGGAGACCGAGGGTCCGCTCGCGAGGTCACCGAGCCGGCAAGGCACACGCCGTTCTCGCCCATCCTTCAACCGACCGCGCCGCCCAGCCTGCCACCGAACCCACCCAGGGCACCGCGCGGCAGTCCGAGCAGCGCACCCAGCCGCCAGAGCGCGAGAGAGGTCCACCGTGGCTTGCTCACCGCGAGCGTCACCTGCGACCCACCGCCCTCCGCCGCCACGACGCTCGACACGACCCCGGCGGCCTGCCAGCGCCAAAGCGTCTGTCGAAGGTCCGCCTCCGGTTGGCCGACGTCGCGCTGAACGAGCAGCGCACGCTCGAACCCGCGCGAACGGAGCAGGTTGCCAGAGGGGAAGTCGGTTGGGAAGCTGATTGACCGGTTGTCGAATTGCGCGAGGGAAGCGACTCCGCCGCGGCGGTTCGAATCGAGAAGGAATGCGGGCGGTGCGCTTGGTGGCAGCACGAAGGATTGCAGACGGGGTGCGCAGGCCCGGAGCGCTCCGACGATCGGCCACACGTCCACGCGCGCAGCTTCGCCCGCAGGCGCGGGGATCGCGTTGTAGAGCGGAACCGGCCGAAACCCGCGTGCCGCGAGTGCGAGCCCGTACCAGACGCCGAGTGCGCCCGGCAGATCGACCACGATTGCCACGCACTCACCGGAGTGGACCCACGAGAAGTCCACCTCGGGGGCGTCCTCGGCCGGCGCAGGCTCGGCGAACTGCCGGAGGTGCGCGAAGAGGACCGGCTTCACCCATGGCGACCACCAGGAGTCGCGCGGCGCCCACGCGTCGTAAATTTCGTCGTCGATCACGCCGTCCGCCTCCGTTCGCCCGCCGACTCGACCAGCACCGCGACGTCGCGCGCGTCGTACGCCACGAGCGGCCGAGCGGCGAGCCTTCCATACACGCCGGCCGCGATGCCATCCACCGTGTACACGCCCAGACACGGGTACGCGGGGCCTACCGGCGTTTCGATTGGACGTGCCTCGAACCGCCGCTGTGCCACCCACGCACGAGGGTGGAGCGCCACGTCCCACGCGGCGCTCCGCCGCGCGCCTTCGCTCGAGACGCCTGGAATCAGCACGCCGTCACCGGTGTTCGAGTATGCCGCCTTGAGTACCCACTCGTCGCTGCGGCGCCACGCGACCTCGCGTGGGTCGCGGCACTCGGGAAGCAGCGCGCGCCAGGTCGGCAGCGGCGGGAGCGCGTCCCACGCGAGCGCGAACCGCTTGCTCTCGAGGAGAGCGGCGACGCCCGGATTGGAGACGGGGGTCCAGCCGTCGGTGAAGAGGGGTCGATTTTCTGCGCGGGCGGCGAGCCACTCGCCCTGGTAGAAGCGCAGGAACGCGCCGATCGCCGTGCCTCGGTGAAACCCTCGGCCCGCCCGCCAGTCGACCTGCTCTGGCTGCACGAGAATCGACGCGCGCCCGAGGGAGCGCAGCTTCGCCGCGAGGTGGAAGACGACCTCGGCATCCTCCATGTAGCCTGGCGCGGCCAGCAGCGCGATCGGACCCGGGTGCGCCGCGCGGGCGATCGCCTGCGCCCAGCGCTCGCCGGGAAGGCCGGCCGCAGTCCAGCCTGGGAAGTGCTCCGCCAGTCGGGTCGCGAAGGTGCCCGCCTCGGCGTAGCCACCGGGGACGTCGCTGTTCACCTCTGAAATGCGCCAGCCGTCGCGTGTCCAGTGAAAGTCGAAACGGAGGATGCGACCCGCGGCGGGCGTCGGTCTCCCGCCAGCCAGCACCCTCCGGAGCGCCCGCGGGACGCCGAGTGTCCTCTGGATCTCCGGCGAGCACGCAATCGCCGCCTCGGCGCATGCCGCCTCCCGCGCCAGCGCTTCCGCCGAGCGCGCGAGCCACCCCCATTCGCCCGCCTCGAGCAACAGTGGAAAGGGCGCGAGGACGCACACGTCGCCGACCTGCGGCCCCCACTTCTGCTCGCGCAGGATCATCTCGCGCCGGATCTTCTCGAAGGCGTCGGGAGCGAGGGTCGGCCCGCTGCGCAGGGGCGCCATCATCGGCACTGTCCGAGTGCGGCCCACGTGATTGCCGAGGCGACGTATAGCGTGCCCGGCACGACACCGGCGGCCGCGACGGAGCGGCGCGCGCACGCAGGTGCCGGGCGGGAGAGGCGGTGGACGAGTGCCGACGCGGCCGCGAGAATCGCGGCGACGATTGCCGCATGCTCTGCCGAGCCGAGCGTGTCGGCGGCTGAAACCCAGTCGCCTGCCGCCCCCGCTCCCAGCACGATTCCAAGCGCCGCGAGCAGGCCGCCGAGCCTACAGCCCGACGCCAGGTCGCGGTCGATCGCGACCGCCTCGGCGGCGCCGGACGCGAGTTCGTGCAGCACGGCGATCGCGAACCAGAGCGCCGTCGCCAGCGCGGCCGGGCCGAGGGTCGTCCAGATGGTCGGTCCCTCGCCGATGTTCGCGGCGAAATAGCACGCGAACGATCCGAGCCAGGCGCCCCCGACGGCAATTGCGGCCGACGGGTTCTCGGTCTCGAGGACGTCGTCGCGCGGGCTCAGGCCCGTCAGCGGCATCAAAGCCCACGCGCCGGCGAGCCACGCCACGCCGACGACCTCGAACAATGTCTGGTAGATCGGCGCCGTGCGCACTTCTGCGGCTGCGACGTGGGTGAGCGCGAGGTGGAGCACCGCAATCGCCGCGAGCGGTAGGACCGCGAGCGACACGCGCGCGGCGCGATTGCGCAACCGTGTCGCGACGCGAAGGAGGTTCACGAGGTGTCGCCCCGTCGAAACGGCCGCGACTGCGGCCGCGGCGACGAGCACGAGCGCTTCGTCTCCGCCGAGGTTTTCCATCGCGGCCCGACTCTAATACGATTGCCCGGTCGTGGCCTCCGCCCGATTCGACGAAATCGCGCTGCTCGGATTCGAGGGTGACGTGCCGCCGGCGTTGCGGGAAATCTGCGCCCGGCACGCGCGCCGGGTCGTCGAGGCGTCGTCCGCGTCGCCGGCGACCGATGCCGTCGTCGCAGAGATCGGCGCGCCCGTCGACCACGCGCTCCTCGAACGTTTCCCGCGGCTTCGCCTGGTCGTGGTCTACGGCACGGACCCGAGCGGCATCGACCATGCGGCGGCCGCGTCCCGCGCCGTGGCCGTCGCCAACGTGCCGGGCTACAGCACGGAGGCCGTCGCCGAGTTCGTTTTTGCCGCCGCGCTCGATCACCTCCGACTGATGTCGCTCGCCCGCGCGCGTGGCCACTCCGGAGAATTCGGGACGAACGGCCTGTGCGGTACCGAGCTGCGCGGCAAGCGGCTCGGCGTCTTGGGCCTCGGCCGAATCGGCGCGCGCACCGCCGAAATTGGAGCCCGCGGCTTCCGGATGGAGGTCGCCTACTGGTCGCGATCCGCGCGCCCGGAGTTGGAGAGCGCGCTCGGCCTCCGCCGGCGCCCCCTCGGCGAGTTGCTCTCCCGATCCGAGGTCATTGCCGTCCACCTACCACTCACTGCCGAGACACGCGGCCTCCTGGGTAAGGAGGCGCTGGGTCAGATCCGGTCGGGAGCGCTCGTCGCGTCCACCTCGCCGACGATGCTGTTCGACCTCGAGGCGCTCGAAGACCGCCTCGCGCGCGGTGCGTTCTCATTCGCGTTCGATCACGGTGACGAGCTGCCGCTCGAAAAGCGCTTGCGGTTGCTGGCGCTCGGGAATGTCATCGCATATCCGCCGATTGCCTGCCTTACCGACGAGGCGCAGCGCACGAAAGCCGATCTTTTCGAGGCGATCCTCGACGCCCTGGTACCAGGTCCACCTCGCTGAGAGTGGGCACCGGCACTTGCCTTCGCGGGGGGCTTCGGCTAAAAGCTCCGCCTCCCGGCTCATGGCGGCGGACCCAATGCGGGGTCATGCCCGGCGCGGCGTCCCGGGACCGCGCTCGAAAGGCAGGTCGTACCGATGGCACAGGCAATCGACACCACCGTCGCGGTCATGCGGCGTGACGGGCGCGGCAAGGGGCCGGCGCGGCGGCTGCGGGTGCAGGGTCTCGTCCCCGCGGTGGTCTACAGCCGCCACCGCGAGCCGCTGTCGATCTCGGTCGACCCCAAAAGGCTGCGCGAGGCGCTCGCCGGCGAGGCGCGCTTCAACACCCTGCTCACCCTGAAGGTCGATGGCGAGGACGGCGACCGGCTCGCGCTCGTCAAGGACCACCAGGTCGACCCGATCGACCAGAAGTCGCTCCTCCACGTGGACTTCCTCGAGGTCCACATGGACGAGAAGATCCGCGTCGAGATCCCGGTCGTGCTCGACGGCAAGCCGGTGGGCGTGGTCGAGGGCGGCATCCTCCAGCAGAACACCCGCTTCCTCCAGGTCCACTGCCTGCCGAACAAGATCCCGAAGGAGATCCGGGTGGACGTGAGCCACCTCAAGGTCGCCCAGTCCATCCACGTCTCCGAGCTGAAGATGCCCGAGGGCGCCGAGCTGAAGTTCACGAAGAACTTCACGATCGCCGTCGTCGCAATCCCGGAGAAGGAAGAGGTCGTGGTCGCGGCCGCGGCTCCCGTCGGCGCCGAGGGCGCGGCGGCGGCTCCGGGCGCTCCGGGGGCTCCGGCCCCCACCGGCGGACCGGCGGCGGCGGCAGCGGGCGCTCCGGCGGCGGCGGGGAAGCCCGAGGCCAAGGGCAAGGAGAAGAAGTAAGGAACGCCCGAGGCTGCGATGCGGCTGATCGTCGGGCTCGGCAATCCGGGCCGGGAGTACGCCCGCAACCGCCACAACGTCGGCTTTCGGGTGGCCGACGAGATGGCGCGGCGTGCGGGGCTCTCGTGGGGCCGGAAGTTCGACGCAGAGATCGGGCAGGGCCTCTGGGACGGCGAGAAGGTGTGCGTGGTGAAACCGACGACCTACATGAACCACTCCGGACAGGCGGTCGCCGCGGCGGCGCGGTTCTACAAGGTCGCGACCCCGGAGCTGGTCGTGGTCCACGACGACATGGACCTCGCGTTCGGCAGGCTCCAGGTCAAGCGCGGCGGCGGGCACGCCGGCCACAACGGGTTGCGGTCGATCGCCGAATCGATGGGCGGCCCCGACTTCGCGCGCATCCGGGTGGGCGTCGGCCGGCCCCCTTCGGGCTGGGACGCCGCGGACTACGTGCTGTCCGATTTCTCCGAAGCCGAGGAGCAGAGCCTCCTCTCGGACGTCGTGCCGCGCGCTGCGGACGCGGCATGGATGGCCGCGGTGAAGGGCCCTGGGCCCGCGATGAACGTCTTCAACGGACGCACCCCCACCGGCGGGGGCGCCCAGTCGTAGATGCCTTTTCGAACCATTCCTGCCGTGGGCAGGACCCCTCGGGGTGGGTGACCCCGAACCCTTGCCGCGGAGCCGAAAGCGACGCGGCTCCCCCGCGGAAGCGGAGGAACCAGAAGGAGCGGCACCGATGGAGAGCACCACCGAGACGGAGCAGGGCGCGCGCGCGAAGGTCCCGCGGCCCGATCGCAGGACCTGGCCGAGCGCGTACGAGACGGTCTTCGTCCTGCCGAACGACCAGACCGACGAGGCGGCCGACAAGGTCGCCGAGCGGCTGAAGGGCATCGTGACGGCCAACGACGGCAGGGTCGTCAAGTTCACCTTCTGGGGCCGGCGCAAGACCGCCTTCGACGTGAAGAAGAGCGGCCGGGCGCTGTACGTCCAGATGGACTACCTCGGCCGCGGCAAGACGGTCGACGAGATCGAACGGCACCTGCGCAACTCCGAGGAAGTCGTCCGCTTCCAGTCGTCGCGCGTCGCGAAGTTCGTCGATCCCGAGAGCCGGCCGACCGAGGCCGACGTGCGCCTCCAGGGCGACGTCGACGAGCGGCCGGCGCGGCCGGAACGGATGGAGGGCGTGGCGCCCGGCGGGCACGACGAGATCGAGAGCGTGCCGGAGGAGGCCGCGGAGGAGCCGGTCCCCGAGGCGGAGTGAGTCAACCCCTTCAGACGGAGATTCGACATGGAAAAGACATCGAT
>DAIDIT010000150.1 GCA_027451705.1 Pseudomonadota bacterium | reverse complement strand
TGCGACTGGGGCACGCCCGACGGCGGCTGCACGGGGCCGGACGGCGGATGCAACTCGGACGCGCCCGATCACTGCCGGCCCAACTGCACGCTGCCTCGCTGCGGCGACGGCATCGTCGACACGGGCGAGCGCTGCGACGAGGGCGCGGAGAACGGGACCGGGCAGGGCTGCGACTGGAGCTGCTCCCTGACCGGGAAGGTCACGCTCCTCGCCGGCAACCGCGATCCGAACAGCTGCACCGATACGTCGGGAAACTCCGTCCTCTGCTGGGTCGACGGCCAGGCGACCTCGGCCGAGTTCTACGCACCGTCGGGCCTCGCGGTGGTCGGCAACGTGCTCTACGTCGCCGACACGTTCAACTACGCCATCCGGGCGATCGACCTGGGGTCCCTGACCGTGAGCACGCTGGCCGGCGGTCCGATGTGGGGGGAATGTGCTCCCGCCGGCCCCACCCAGGACGTGAGCTGGTGCCCTCAGAGCGGCTCGGCCGTCCACGACGGCGCCGGAGTCGACGCCGGCTTCTACCTTCCGTTCAAGCCCATCGCCTGGGGCGGGGGGCTTTGGGTCGGAGCGGCGACGGCGCTGCGCCAAGTGAGTCTCCCGGACGGGACCGTCACCACCCTCGCAGGCAGCGGGTCCCTCGGCGAGCAGCCGACGCCGCAAGCCGGCAGTCCTCTCCCTCCCAAGCCCTTCAACTTCGGCAGGGACTCCACCATCGAATTCAACGAACTGACCGGGCTCTGCACCGACGGTACGTTGGTCTACGGCATCGAATCCGCCGGCGCGTACGTCAAGGAGTTCAACCCAGACGCCGGGACGGTTCAGGCGGTCGCGGGAGGCGGGGTGGGCAACGCGAGTTTCCAGGTTCCGGTCGGCTGCGCCGTTCTGGACGGCGGCGTCTACATCACCGAGTCCGGCGCCAGTGCGCTCCGCCGCTTCGACCCCATTTCACGCCAGACGAGCGACGCCCTGATCGGTTCCGCCGGCTCGGGTTACCAGGACGCGCCGCTCGGCGCCAACGCGCAGCTCTCGGCGCCGAACGGCATCTGTACCAACGGCAGGGCCATCTTCGTCGTCGATTCCGCCAACCGGGCGATCCGCGAGTACGACCCGGTGACGACGCGCGTGACGACGGTGGCGGGCGGCCCCGACGCCGGCGTCTTCGACAACCCCTACGACTGCGCATGGGATCCCGACGGCGGCGCGCTCTACGTGAGCGACCAGTCCCGCATCCGAGGGACGAACGACCACCTGGGCAACGTCATCTACCGGATCCAGTAGGTCGATCTCTGGCGCCCCCGGGGCGCGCAAGGGTATCATCGCGCGGTGGCCGCGGAGCCGTTCGGCAAATACCTGCTGCTCCACAAGCTCGCCACGGGCGGGATGGGGGAGGTCTGGCTCGCCCGGCAGTCGGGGCCGGCCGGTTTCGACCGCTTCGTCGCGGTCAAGCGGCTGCTGCCCAACCTCGCGGAGAACAACGAGTTCGTCCAGATGTTCCTGGACGAGGCGCGCCTCGTCGCCCGGCTGACGCACCCGAACATCTGCCAGGTGTACGAGTTCGGCGCCGAAGCCGGCATGTACTACCTCGCCATGGAGTACATGGAGGGCGAGCCCCTCAGCTCGCTGCTCGAACGGTCCGTCAAGGAGAAGAAGCCGCTCGAGCGCGCGCTCGTCGCCCACATCCTCTCCCAGGCGCTCGACGGCCTCCACTTCGCCCACGAGCGCAAGGACGACCACGGCCAGCCGCTCGGGCTGATCCACCGCGACATCAGCCCGTCGAACCTCTTCGTCACCTACGACGGCAACGTCAAGCTGCTCGACTTCGGCATCGCCAAGGCGGCGCACCGCCTCACCCAGACGGTCGCGGGCGCGATCAAGGGGAAGTTCGGCTACATCGCGCCCGAGGTCTACCGCGGCGAGGCCATCGACCGCCGGCTGGACGTCTTCGCGATGGGCGTCGTTTTGTGGGAGATGCTCGTCCGCAAGCGGCTCTACAAGCGCGAGACCGAGTACGAGGTCATGCGGGCGATCGTCGAGGAGAAGCCGCCCGACCCGCGACAGTACGATCCGACCGTCCCCGAGGGCCTCGCGCTCGTCGCGCTCAAGGCGCTCGCGAAGAAGCCCGCGGACCGCTACCAGACCGCCAACGAGATGCGCAAGGCGGTCGGCGCCTGGCTGCGGACGCTGCCGAAGGAGGTGGATTCCGACTCCGTCGCCGGCCTGATGCGGGAGGTCTACGGGCAGGTCTGGATCGACATGCGCGCGACGATGCTCGAGACCTTCAAGGAGGCCTCGGGGGACATCTCGGGCGCGGACGTGCTGAACCCGCGGACCCCGAGCAGTTCGCGCTCGGGCGTGGCGAGCTTCTCACGGGCGGTCAACCCTCCGCCCGCGCCCGCCGCCGTTCCGGCCGCGCCCGCGCCTGCGGCGCCGCCCCGGCGGACGGTCGCGATCGCCGTCGGTGCCTCGCTCGGCGTCCTGCTCCCCGCCGCGGGCTTCGCCGGCTATCTCGCGCTGCGCCCCGAACCCGCGCCGCTTCCTCCTCCCGAGCCGCCGCCGGCCCCCGTCGTCGTCGCGCCGCCGCCCCCCGTTCCCGTCCCGGCGCCTGCGCCGAAGCCGGCCGCGCCGCCGGCGCCACCGCCCGACCTGCCGGGCACGCTCGTGGTCCACGCCCAGCCGGAGAAGGCGACGGTGTCGCTCGACGGGCAGGCGCCGGTCCCGGCGGCCGCGGCGACCTTCGGCAACCTCGCCAAGGGCAGCAAGCACCACGTCGTCATCTCCGCCGCCGGCTTCGAGCCGAAGGTGTATGATTTCGAGGTGCACCTGTCCGGAGAGGCCATCGACTACGAAGTCGCCCTCCTTCCGCACCACCGGCCCAAACCCGTCGCGGCCAAGCCCAAGGCGACGGCGCCGGTCATCAACGCCGACGGCACCCTGAACCCCTGGGGGAACTGATGCGCGCACCCGCACGGACGGCCCTGCTCCTGCTCGTCGCATTCGCCGCCGTGCCCGCGCGCGCGGACGACGCCACCGAGGCCAAGGCCCGCGGGCGCTACTCCGACGGCGAGGCCGCCCTGCGGCTCGGCCACTACCTCGACGCGGTCCAGGCCTTCGAGGACGCCTACCGTCTCTCGAACAAGGTCGAGATTCTCTACAACATCGGCCTCGCCTACCGGCGCGCCTACAGCGTCGACGGCCGCCCCGAGTACCTGCGGCGCGCCATGGACATCTACCGGACCTTCAGCCAGCTCGCCACCTCGCCCGTCGAGAAGCGCGCGGCGGATCAGGCCATCGACCAGCTCGGAGCGCAGCTCCGGCAGATCGACGAGCAGGAGCGGCTGGCGCGGCTGCGCGCCCAGGCCAACGGACCACTCGCGAACGCCGTGCGCCTCTATTCCGAGGGACGGGCCCCCGAGGCCGAGCGGGCCCTGACCGGGCTCCTGCACCGCGGCCGCAACCCGCCCAGCATGGTCGTCGACATCTACCGGCTCCTCGGCCAGATCTTCGCGGACACCGCCGACGGCGCGGCCGCCGTGGATGCGTTCCGTAAACTCCTCGCGCTCGACCCCGACTTCACCCTCGCGCCCACCGCGCAGCCGCTGGCAAAACGGGCCCTCGCCCGCGCGCAGGCCCAGGCGGAGGGGCGCGGCGCCCTGGGGATGACGCACCTGCCGCCGCCGGCGGCGACGCCCGACCAGCCGCTCGGGCTCTCGCTGGCCATCGACAACGACCCGCTGGACATGGTCGCGCGCGTGACCGTCTGGTACCGGCGGCAGGGACAACGCCGTTTCTCGTCGGTGACCGTGGCCAAGGGCGGCGACCTGAGCATCCCCGGCCTGGACATCCCCGCGAGCGACGACGAGTACCGGGTCGAGTACTTCATCGACGCCTTCGACCGCTGGGGCAACGTCCTGACCTCGATCGGCAGCACGCAGGCGCCGCTCTCCTTCCCTGTCCTGACGAACGCCGAGGTGGAGCAGCGGGCCGAGGCCGCGCGCGCCTGGTACACGCGGCCCTGGCCCTGGGTGGGGATCGCGGCCGGCGTTGCGGTGGTGGCCGGCGCGGCCGCATACGCCTACATGAAGTACTCGACGCCGCCGTCGAGCCTGTGGGGCGTCATCCAAAGCATGCCGAGGTAGAGCGCCACCGGGCCGGCGGATCGACGCGAACCCCTCCCGGCGCGGGAGGCTCTCACCGGGCGTAGGCCTTCCGGAGGCGCCCGTGCCCGACCCCTCGCCCGCCACGCTCGAGACCGCCGTCACGGCCCGCTACGATGGACTCGCGGCCGCCTGCTGCACGGGTTCCCTCTCGTGCGGGGCGGCCCTCGACCTCGCGGAGCCCGCCCCCGGAGAGCGGCTCGTGGACCTCGGCTGTGGGCGCGGGCGCGACGTCGTCCGCGCGGCGGGCCGAGTCGGCCCGACCGGGTCCGCCACCGGGGTCGACCGGAGCGAGGCGATGCTGGCCCGCGCCCGCGCCTCCCTCCCGCCGATCTTCCCGAACGTCCGGTTCGTTCGATCGGATCTCGAGCGGCTCGAGCTGCCCGACGCGAGCGCCGACGTCGTCATCTCGAACTGCACGATCAACCACGCGCCCGACAAGGAGGCCGTCTTCCGGGAGATCCGGCGCGTGCTCCGTCCGGGCGGCCGCTTCGTCGTCTCCGACGTGATCGCCGAGACGGCCCTGCCCGACTCCGTCCGCTCCGACCCGGCCGCGTGGGCGGCGTGCTACGGCGGGGCCATCCCGGAAGCCGACTATCGGGGCGCCATCGAGCGCGCGGGTTTTCCTCCGCCCGAGATCCTCGAGCGCTCGGAACCCTACGACAAGGGCGGCGTGCGCGTCCGCAGCGTGACGCTGCGATCGTACCGGCCGTCCGATCCACCGGGGAGGGAGAGAGGAGTCCCATCGCCATGAAGCTGCTGACCCGAAAGAAGGACTGCTGTGCGGCACCGGAGAAGACCGCGCAGTGCTGCGCCAAGGCCTCCCGGATCGTCTCGGGCTGCCACGACTGAGTGGGACGGCGCCGCCGGCGCAGGTGCCGGCGGTCCTTCCACTCCAAAGAACGAGGATGCCATGAGCGAGAACGTCCGCGTCATCGAGGGCGGCGAGTACGAGGCCGAGGTGCTGGCGTCGCCCGTGCCGGTGCTGCTCGACTTCTTCTCGACCGAGTGCGCGCCTTGCGAGGCGCTCGCCCCGAAGTACGAGGCCGTCGCGGCGAAGTACGCCGGCCGCGTCCGGTTCCTCAAGGTCTTCCGCCAGGGCAACCGCGACCTGGCCACCCGGCTCGGCGTGACCAGCAGCCCCACCGTGATCGCGTTCCGCGGCGGCCGGGAGGTCGGGTCGAGGCTCGCGGGCGAGATCAAGCGCAGCGAGCTGGACCAGGCCGCGGCCGGCCTCGTCGCCTGAGGTGCCCGATGCCCGAGAGCTACGATCTGATCGTCGTCGGCGCCGGCCCCGCCGGCCTTGCCGCCGCCATCTACGCCGCCCGCGCCCGCCTGCGCACACTCGTCCTCGACGAGGGCGTGCCCGGCGGCCAGGTGAAGACCACGCACAAGGTCTCGAACTACCCCGGCTTCCCGGAGGACGTGCGGGGCTCGGAGCTCGCCGCCCTCTTCGCGAAGCAGGCCGAGCGCTTCGGGGCCCGGATCGCCCGCTCTGTCGAGATCACCGCGCACGTGCTGACCGGCCACGAGAAGCGCTTCGTCCTCGACGGCGAGAGCGAGGTCGCCGCCCGCGCGGTGGTCGTCGCGACCGGCGCGCGGCCCCGCGCGCTCGGCCTCGACGGCGAGAGCCGTCTGCGGGGCCGCGGCCTCTCGTACTGCGCCACCTGCGACGGCGCCTACTTCGAGGGCAAGGACATCCACGTCATCGGCGGGGGGAACTCCGCGGTCGAGGAGTCCCTCTTCCTCACCCAGTTCGCCCGCAGCGTGACCATCGTCCACCAGTTCGCGGAGTTCCAGGCCGAACCGGCGTCGGTCCAGGAGGCGCTCGACAATCCCCGCATCCGCGTCCTCTTCCGGCACGAGCCGCGCGGCTTCTACGGCGAGACGGCGCTCGACCGGCTTCGGGTCGAGCGGCTCGAGACCCGGGAGCTGATCGACCTGCCCAGCGACGGGGTCTTCGTCTTCGTCGGCATGGAGCCCCGGACGGACCTGCTCCGCGGCCTCGTCCCGATCGACGCCCACGGCTACGTCGAGACCGACGACGCGATGGCGACGCCGATCCCGGGCGTCTTCGCCGCCGGCGACATCCGCGCCAAGCGCTTCCGCCAGATCACCACCGCGGTCGCCGACGGGACGATCGCCGCGCTCTCCGCGCAGAAGTACCTGCGCGAAGCGAGGGCGTGAGCGCGGGCGGGTCAGCCCGCGAGGCCGTAGTAGCGCGCCCCGAGGCCCACCAGCTCGCGAACCGGCCGGCAGTCGGGCGCCAGGATGTCGAGGTGGGTGCGCTCGGCCAGGGCGCCGCAGCCACCGCCGCAGACGGGGGCCAGCTCGCAGCCTCGGCAGGCGGGGATCGAGAAGACGTTGCGGTCGCTCCAGCGCGCGATCGCCGCCTCGTCCCGCTCGATGCGCGGCGCGTAGCGGCCGAGGCGGTGGCGGGGGTTGCCAACGGTCGCGGTGCAGCCGTAAAGGCCCCCGTCCGGGGCGAACGCCCACTCCTTCTTCGTCGCGGGGCAGGAATCGAAGTTCGGCGCCGGCCATTCGCCGGTCTCGGCGAGGTGGCGCATGCCGTGCAGCCGCGGCGCGTGGAAGCGCCTCAGGATCGGGTGCCGCTCCGCGAGCGCCGCGTAGTCCGCCCACAGCTCGACGCGGCCGTAGAGCTGCTCGCGCCGCTGGCCGCTCGCGCAGCCGAACAGCTCGTAGTTGCGGCCGACCTGGGTCTTGAAGAGCCGCTCGGGCTTCTCGAGCCAGCCGCGCGCCTCGGCGAGCGCGGCCAGCTCCGGTAGCGCCGGAAGGTTCTCGCGGTCCGCGACGACGCGAAGATTGACCGGGACACCGGCCGCGAGCAGCAGGTCCACGCCGCGGGCGACCCGCTCGAACGTCCCTCCACCCCGCGCGTGGGGGCGCCTCCGGTCGTGGAGCGCCTGGGGCCCGTCGATCGTCACCTGGACCTCTTTCACGGGGCCCGCGGCGAGCAGGGGCAGGTAGGCCTCGAGGTCGTAGCCGTTCGTGACCGCGGCGACCTCGAGCCCCCGGGCGCGCGCGCCGTCGAGCAGTGCCCCGACGCGGGCGCGGTGCGGCGGGGTGTCGAGCAGCGGCTCGCCCCCGAACAGGGTCAGGTACGGCTTCGGGTCCTCGGCGCCGTGGAATCGGTCCACGTACGCGAAGAGCGCGTCGATCGTCTCCGGCCGCACGAGTCCGGCCTCCGGTTCGAACGCCTCCTGGAAGCAGTACGTGCAGCTCAGGTTGCAGCCGAAGCTCGGGACGATCACGAGCTGCGTGGGAGTCCGATCGAGCTCGGCCAGGTACTCGGCATAGGCGTCCGCGACGAGTTGGCGCTCCTCGTCCTCGGAGTCGACCGCGAAGCGCCCGGCACGGAGATCGTCGAGCGGCAGTCCGGCGGATAGCTCGCCCCCCTTCCCCGCGTCCCGCAGCCGCCGGGCGTTCTCCTCGTCGAGCAGCGCGACCTGGCCGGACAGCGGCTGCACGAGCAGCGCCTGGCCGGTTTCCGGGACCGGCGCGACGATCGTCGCCCGCGAGAGTCTCATGCACCGTCAGAGCCGCGGCCGGGCCCGTCCGGTTCTACGGCAGGTCGCGGACCACGTCGTGGCCCGGTGCGCGGTAGGCCTCGAACCTCCGGTGGTCGTCCCCCCCGGCCAGCAGCAGCGCCGCCCCCTTGGCGAACGGCAGCGGGAACCGGCGGCCGAGCAGCGCCGAGGCGAGATCGCCGAGCGACGGCTCGTGGCCGCAGAGCGCGGCGGCCGCGCCCTCGGGCAGGCCCCGAACGAGGTCGAGCTGGGCGTCGATCCACCGCCCCGGCGTGAGCGTGTCGGCCACCGCCACCAGCGCGTCACCCCAGGCGTTGGCGAGAATCTCCGCCGTCTGTACCGCCCGGACCAGCGGGCTCGTCCAGATCTGCCTGGCGCCGTCCGGGAAACGGCCCGCGAGCCACTGCGCGGTCTCGCGGGCCTGCCGCCGGCCGTCGCTCGTGAGGGCGCGCAGGTAGTCCCCGTTCGGTCCGGCCACTTCGGGTTCGGCCTCGGCGTGGCGGAGGAGGACGAGGATCACGCGGACAGCATGCGCCTGGACGGCCCGGCGCGCAACGGTTGACCGGGCCTGTGACCGCGTGCTGTAGATGAACCTCGCGGGAATGCCGGAGGATTTCGATATCGTCGTCGCCGGCGGCCGCGTCTTCGACGGCCGCGGCTCGCCTTCGGCGGTCAGGGACCTCGGCATCCGGGGCGGCGCGCTCGCCGAGATCAGCGAGGCCCCGCTCCCCGTGGGTCCGGCCACCCGCCGTATCGACGCCGCGGGCTGCTGGGTCACGCCGGGGTTCATCGACCTGCACACCCACTACGACGCCGAGGTGGAGCTGGCGCCGTCGATCTCGGAGTCCGTCCGCCATGGCGTCACCACCGTGACCATGGGGAGCTGCTCGCTCAGCCTCGCGGTCGGGACGCCCGCCGACCTGGCCGACATGTTCTGCCGCGTGGAGGCCATCCCCTACGAGGTCGTGCGGCCGCTCCTCGAGCGGAGCAAGAACTGGTCGACGATCGCCGAGTACCTCGACCACCTCGACGCCCTCCCGCTCGGCCCCAACGTCGCGAGCTTCGCCGGCCACTCGGCCCTGCGCGCGCACGTGATGGGGATGGAACGGAGCCTCGACCGCCGCGCCCGTCCCACCGAGGACGAGCTGCGGCGGCTCGAGCGGCTCACCGAGGAATCGCTCGACTTAGGCTACCTCGGGCTCTCGCTCCAGACGCTCCCGTGGGACAAGATGGGCGGCGACCGTTTCTTCCGCAGCCGTCCACTGCCCAGCTACTTCGCCCGCTGGAGCGAGTACCGGCGGCTCACCCGCATCCTGCGCCGCCGCGGCAAGGTCCTCCAGGCCGTGCCCAACATCACGACCAAGGTCAACATCCTGCTCTTTCTGCTCGAGAGCGTGGGACTCTTCCGCAGGCCGCTCAAGACCACCGTCATCTCGATGATGGACGTCCGCAGCAACCGCGGCATCTGGAAGCTGTCCGGCCTGCTGTCGCGGATCGCCAACCGCTTCCTGCGCGCCGACTTCCGTTGGCAGGCCCTGCCCGAGCTGTTCGACCTCTGGGCCGACGGCATCGACCTCGTCGTCTTCGAGGAGTTCGGCGCCGGCGCCGCGGCGCTCCACCTGCAAGACGCGGCGGCCCGCGCCCGGCTCCTGCTCGACCCCGCCTACCGCCGCCGCTTCCGCGCCCAGTGGACGAGCCGCCTGCTCCCGAAGGTCTTCCACCGCGACTTCAACCAGTCGAAGATCCTCCGCTGCCCCGATGCGTCTGTCGTCGGCAAGTCGTTCGCCGAGGTGGCCCGCGAGCGCGGCGTCGACCCGGTCGACGCCTTCCTGGACCTCGTCGCCCGTCACGGAACCGCGCTGCGCTGGTACACCGTCATGGCGAACGACCGGCGCGGGCCGCTCGAGGCCATCGTCGCCCACCCCGACATCCTCGTCGGCTTCTCGGACGCGGGCGCGCACCTGCGCCAGATGGCCCACTACAACTTCCCGCTGCGCATGCTGCGGCTCGTGCGCGAGGCCGAGCGCGCCGGCCGCAGCGTCATGAGCGTCGAGCGCGCGGTGCACCGTCTCACCGGCGAGATCGGCTCGTGGCTCGGCATGGACGCGGGCACCCTCGAGCGCGGCAAGCGCGGAGACCTCGTGGTCATCGACCCCGAGGGGCTCGACGAGAGCGTCGAGCGTGCCGAGGAGGCGCCGATGGAGGGCTTCGCGGGCCTGGTCCGGATGGTCCGGCGCAACGACCGCGCCGTCCGCGCCGTGCTGGTCGGCGGCAAGCTCGCGGTCGAGGCCGGCCGGCCGGTTCCCGAACTCGGCAAGGTCCGCGGCTTCGGCCGCGTCCTGCGCGCGACCGCCCAGCCGACGGCCGAGGACGGACCGTGAACGCCGGCTTCCGCTACCGCGACCAGCTCGCCCGCGATGCCGACTCGCTCCTCGGCTACCTGGCCGCGGGCCACCCGCACTCCGACCGCGCGGCGTGGGCGGATCGGCTCGCGCGCGGCGAGATCGAGGTCGACGGGCAGGTCGTGCGCGAGGACGCCGCCGTGCGCGCCGGACAGGAGATCGTCTGGCGGCGGCCCCCCTGGGACGAGCCACCCGCGCCGCTGCATCTCGACGTGATCCACGAAGACGAGGACCTCCTCGTCGTGAGCAAGCCCTCCGGCCTGCCGACGCTCCCCGGGGGCGGCTTCCTCGCCCACACCCTCCTCGCGCTCGTGCGGGAACGCGATCCGCGCTGGAGTCCCGTCCACCGGCTCGGCCGCGGCACTTCCGGCCTCGTCGTCTGCGGCCGCGGACCCGCGTACGCGCGCCTGTCGGCGGCCTTTCGCGGCCGCGACCTCGACAAGCGTTACCTCGCGCTCGCCCAGGGCGCGCTCGCCGCACCGCAGACGATCGACGCGCCCATCGGCCCCGTGCCGCACGAGAAGCTCGGGCGCATCCACGCCGCGTGCCCCGGCGGCAAGCCCTCGGAGACGCGCGTTCTCCGCGCCTGGGCCGCAGGGCCCGACACCCTCGCCGAGCTGCGCCTCGTCACCGGCCGCCCGCACCAGATCCGCATCCACCTCGCCGCCGCCGGCCACCCGCTCGTGGGCGATCCGCTCTACCTCCCCGGCGGCGCCCCCCGCGGCAACATCCTCCCCGGCGACTGCGGCTACCTCCTGCACTCCTGGCGCCTGTACCTGCCGCACCCGACGAACGGCCGCGCCCTGTCGCTGGAAGCGCCACCCCCGCCGTCCCTCCGCGCCCCGGTGGCCCCGGCGCGGTAGACTCACTGTAGAGATGGGGCCCGGAGGCGCGTAGCGTTCGGTCGGCTCTGCCCCGAGTCTCCGGTCGACGAAGGGAGACGCGGCCCGCGCATCGTGTTGAGCCTCTTGAAACCGGCCAGCGAGCACGGTCACGCGCCTTGCGAGCGCGGTCGCGCGCCTCGCGAGCGCAGTCGCGCGCCTCGCGAGCGCGGTCACGCGCCTCGCGAGCGCGGTCGCGCGCCTTGCGAGCGCGGTCACGCGCCTTGCGAGCGCGGTCGCGCGCCTCGCGAGCGCAGTCACGGGCCTTGCGAGCGCAGTCACGGGCCTTGCGAGCGCGGTCGCGCGCCTCGCGAGCGCGGTCACGGGCCTTGCGAGCGCAGTCACGCGCCTTGCAAGCGCGGTCGCGCGCCTTGCAAGCGCGGTTGCGCGCCTTGCGAGCGCGGTCACGGGCAGATCCGTGAGGTCCATCGTCAAGGCGACGCGCGAGCCCGCGCTGGAGATGCTGGAGGTGCCCGGCCCCGAGGTCGGGCCGAACGACGTCCTCGTCCGGACCCACAAGACCACGATCTGCGGCACCGACCTCCACATCTTCAACTGGGTCGCCTCCTCGGCTCGATGAATAACGGAGGCCGGGTCGCGATCCTCGGCATTCCCCCGCCGCGGTCGAGGTCGACGTCTCCGAGATCAACTTCAAGGGCCTCGTCGTCAAGGGCATCTACGGCCGGGAGATGTTCGAGAACTGGTACGAGATGGCGGCCATGCTCGAGGGCCGCCTCGACGTCTCGCCCGTCCTGCCCACGAGCTGCCCGCCGCGGAGTTCCCGAAGGCCTTCGAGCTGGTGCGCAGCGGGAGGTCCGGCAAGGCCGTCTTCGACTGGACGCGGTAAACTACGGGCGTGCCGGCTTGGCTGCGCGAGTCGCGGGGCGCCCTCGAGCTGCTCGTGCACGTGCAGCCGCGCGCGTCTCGAAGCGAGGTCGCGGGCGAGCACGGCGACCGCCTCAAGATCCGCGTCAAAGCCCCGCCGGTCGACGGCGCCGCCAACGACGCCCTGCTCGCCTTCCTGGCCGAGCGCCTGTCCGTCCCGCGCTGGGCGCTCACCCTCGTCGCCGGCGAGACCGGCCGGCGCAAGACGGTCCGCATCGAAGGCTTCGCCCCGGCCGACGCCCTTCGCGCGCTCGCGATGCCGGCGGGGCACCCGTGAAAGCCCTCCGGTCGGCTCCGCTGCTCGCGCTACTCGTTGCGCTGCCGGGCCGCGTGGCGCTTTCGCACACCTTCGACCTCGACCGGCAGATGCCGCCCCACCTGGTCATCTCGCTCAGCATGGCCTGGTTCGGCCTCTCGAGCTCCGATCCGCAGCCCGGGGGACCGGACCCGACCTACGGGAACTGGCAGTGGAACGACCCGGCCTGTAACCTGACCGACGATCCCGCGACCTGCGCGGACTTCGCGGACGCGGGGCTGCAACGCTCGATCGCCTCCCGCCGCCGGCCGCAGGCGGGCATCTACTCCGCGAGCGGCCGCGATCCCGAGAGCCTCGCTCGCCTGGAGCTGAACCTCTCGGCGCTCCGCCGCCCCTGCGATGCGGCGGCGCGCATCGACGTCCTCGCCCCGCAGCTCGACAGCGTGCGGTTCACCTCCGCCCATCCGGCGAACCCGCAGTCGGCGACGTGGGACATCGCCTACCGATCGACGCTCGCCTACCTCGCCGAGGCGGACGCCGCCGGCCTCTCGAGCGCGGTCGGTCTGGCGATCGACGGAACCGTCTACCCGCACTTCGGCGCGCGCTTCGGCCTGACGACCGCCGCGGAGCAACAGGCCGCGCTCGGGGCGGATCTGGCCGAGATGGCGGGCCTGGCCGTGCGCCACCCGTCCGCGCTCCGCATCGGCGGCCGGCCGCTGCTGCTCGTCTACGTCGACACGGGGATCTGGCCGGCGAGCGACTGGCAGTCGATCCTCGACGGGGCTCGGAGCGCGAGCGGCGTCGACTTCTACGCGCTCGGGACCGCCCTCGACGGAAGCTTCTTCTCCGCCTTCGACGCGCTGGCGCCGTGGGTCAACCTCGGGCTCTGGGCCCAGGCGACCGGCGCCACCGAGGAGGCGCGCGCGCAGGCCTGGGCGCGGTCGCAGCTCGCGGGCCTGCTGTCCGCCGCAAACGGCGGGAGCTACCCCGGGCGCGTCGTCTTCGCGGGCGTCGCGCCCGGGTTCGACGACTACACGGAGAACTGGGGCGCGTGCCAGGAGCGCGAGATCCCCCGCGATCCGGCCGTGCTGCAAGGCGAGTTCGACGCGCTCCTCGACGCGCAGGCGAGCGGGGCGTGGAGTCCGCGCGGCATTCTCCTCGAGACCTGGGACGACTGGACCGAGGGGACGGAGTTCGAGCCGGACGTCGTCGAGGGGGCCGCAAAGCTCCTCCAGCTCCGGCAGCTCCTCGGCCAGATCTACGGCGAGCCGCCCGACCCGACCGGTGACGGGAAGATCGCGGCGCGCTGGGCGGAGTTCGGGCAGGCGCGCAACTGCTGCTTCGCGGGCGGCGCCTGCCCGGACGCCGGTGTGCCCGTCACGCTCGCCTGTGCGTCCCCGGACGCCGGCAGCCCCGACGCGGGCCCGGCGGACGGCGGGCCCGTCGATGCCGGCACGCGGCCCGGCGCCGGCGGCGGGGTGACGGCCGATGCCGGCGCGGGCGCCACGGCGGTTCCCGACGCGGGCGACGGAGGGACGGGCCAGGACGCGGGTGCGAGGCCGAGCGCGGCAACCGCCGGCTGCGGCTGCGGCACCGCGTCCGGCGCAATGGCGCCGGGCCTGCTCCTCCTGCTCCTCGCGACGCGGAGAAGCCGCCGCCGGCCTACCAGACAGCCTCGACGACACGGTGGCGGCGGATCCGTTCGTCGCGCGTGACCAGCGGCGCCCCGTGCTCGAGAGCGGTGGCGACGATGATCCGGTCCGCCGGATCGCCGTGGAATCCGCCGCCTGGCCGAGTGGAACGGACGGCAATCTCCGGCGTCATCGCGAGCAGATCCACCTTCGGGAGATCCAGCGCCGCGAGGACCCACTCGAGGACCTCGCGGTCGAGCGTCAGGCGGCCGCGTTCGACGAGCATCGCGACCTCCCAGACGCTGATGGAGCAGACGCCGATCCGGCCGGCGGCTTCGATTCGCTGACGCGCTCCGCCGGGCAATCGGCGGTCGTCCGTCGCCCACCAGATCCAGGCGTGCGTGTCGAGGATGATCACCCGCCGGCTTCCCAGTCGGCCTCGATGGGCGAAACGAGGTCGCCCTGCTCGAGGATGCTTCCCTTCAACGGGCGGGGGCTCGATGGCTTGGCGGGAGATAGCCGTGCGACGGGTCTGCCCCGCTTCGTGATCGTGAGCGGGCGGCCGGTTTTCGAAACCCGGTCGAGGAGGGACAAGCACCTCGCCTTGAACTCCGCGGCCCCTATGGTCTCTTCCTTCATGCCTATGGTTATAAGGACGTGACCAGGATGAATCAAGATGGCCTGTCCGGTTGACCCACGCGGGCGATGCCGTACGAACCTCCTTCCCTGCGCCTCGCGGGGGAGGGCTTGCCGCGGAGGCGTTGACCGGAAGACCCGCGCCGTCCTAGACCATCCGGGATGCCCCGCGCCGCGACGTCGCGAAAGGACCAGGTCCGCCTCAAACCGGCGGACCCGTTCGAGCTGATCCGCTGGCTGGCCCGCAGCCAGAGCGATCCCCGCAAGGCGGTCGCCGAGCTCGTCCAGAACTCGCTCGATGCGGGCGCATCGACGGTGCGCGTCACCCGCAAGCGGCTGCGCGGGGCCCCGGCGCTGCTCGTCTGGGACGACGGCACCGGCGTCATCCCCGAGATGGAGCGGCGCGAGGCGCTCCACTACCTCGCGACGCACGTCGGCCACTCGCGCAAGCGCAACCTGACCCCCAGCCAGCGCATGGAGCAGGTCGTCGCCGGCCAGTACGGCGTCGGCCTGCTCGGCTTCTGGGCCGTCGGACACCGCCTCGAGCTGCGCACGCGCGTCGGGGGCGGGAGCTGCATGGCGCTCGAGCTGACCGAGGACGAGCCCAAGGCGCGGCTCGTCCACGTGCCCGTCCCGCTCGGCGCGCCCGACACCTTCACCGAGGCGGTGATCTTCGGGATCCACGAGAGCGCGCTGCGCTTCCTCTCGGGCCGGCGGCTCTCGGACTACCTCGCCGCGGAGCTGCGCGGCCAGCTCCTCGCGCGGACCGTGACCCTCGCCGTCCACGACGGCGTCGCCCGGGGTCTCGCGCAGAAGGACTTCGCCGTCACGCCCCGGCGCTTCATGGGCGAGCGGCTCGATCTGCCCGCGCACTTCGAGGTCCCGGGCCACGCGCCGATCGCGGTCGAGCTGTACCTCGTGCCCGCGGGCGCGCCCGCCGGAATCCAGCTCTTCTCCGCCGGCAGCCGCGTGGCCGACGACCTCGCCGACCTCCCGCCGTTCGACCTGAAGCACCGCCCATGGGTGGGCTGCCAGCTCGGCGGGCTCGTCGACTACCCCGACTTCGCGATCCCGCCCGGCACGCGCCGGGGCGTGTTGCCCGACGAGGCCGCCGAGCAGTTCCTGGCCGCGCTCGGGCGCCTCGAGCCGCTCGTCCTCGCCGAACTGGACCGCTTCGAGCGGGCGCGCGACCAGGTCTCCTCGCGCGAGGTCTGGCGCGAGCTGCGCCGCGCGCTCAAGGGCTTCGACGCCCGGCTGCCCCAGTACGAGCTGCTCTCGCCGCAGACCGGCCCCGGCGGACCCGGGAACCCGCCCGCCGAGGCCGGCGCGACGGGGCCCGAGACGGCGCCGCCGCCGGCCGCGACGGAGGCCGGGCCCGAACCGGGCCCTGGACCGGAAGACGAGCCGGAGGAAGGCCCACAGGCCGAGCTGGCACTCGGCGAATTGGCCTCGGTTCAGATCCGGCCCGACCGCGTCGACGTCGCACCCGGCCGCGAGCGGCGCCTGCGCGCGCTGCCGATGACCGCGGAAGGCGGCCGCTTCCGGGGCGAGACCGTCTACCGCTGGTCCGTCGAGGGGACCGGCCTGGCCGTCGCCGAGAGCGGCCCGACCCCCGCGTTGCGCGCGGCCGGCGACCTCCGCCCCGGCGAGCGCGGCCTCGTGCGGGTGATCGCCACCTCCGGCGAGCGCACCGCCGCCGCCGAGGCCGAGGTCGAGATCGTCCCGGCCGTCGAGCTGCCGGGCGCGCGGCTCGGCATCCCCGAGCCGACGCTCGTCTCCGCGCACGGAGAGCTCTGGCGCAGCCGCATGGTCGGCGCGCGCTGGGAGGTCAACGAGGCCCACGAGGACTACCTTTCCCTGCGCGGCGAGCCCCGCGGCCACTTCCGCTACCTGCTCTCGCTGCTCGGAAAGGAGATCGTCCAGCGCTCCTACGGCCAGCCGGGCGGGGAAGCCCTCCTCGAGCGCTTGGTCGAAGTCCTCGCCCACGCCGAGCGCAACCTCCGCGGCGGCTAGCCCGCTCCCGTTGGATCTCGCCGCTGTCGCCGAGGGCCACCCCGAAGCCGCGGAGTCGCGTGTTTCAATTCCCTCCCCCGCGAAGCGGGGGAGCGGCAGGGTGGGGGTTGCACCTGCGATGATCCCCGTCCGACCCCCTCCCGGCCTCCTCCGCCTCGCCCAGCGGCTGCTTCTGGCGCTTCCCTTTGTCGGTGCCGTGGGCCTGCCAGTCCCGCGGGCGGGCCACGTTGGCCACGCGATCGGCCAGGCTTGGTCAGCGATCACACCCGCATGGGCGGGCCATCACACCCGCATAGGCGGCGACCTGGCCTCGCGCCGCCGGCCTCGGGCCGGCCCGCGTCGCTCACCGGCCGCGCCGAGAAGGCCCCTGGCCTCGTCCGCGAAGTCGCGGGCCAGGCGGGCCGGCGACATGGCCGGGCTCGATCGGCCCCGACCCCTGCCTTCTTCGATGCCCGGCCGAGGCGGCCCGCGACGTGGCCGGCGTGGCCAGGCAGCAGGCCGCCCCGGCCAAGCGCCCGCCTATGCGGGTGTGGAGGCCCGCCTATGCGGGTGTGATGGCTTACCTTCGCCGGCCAGAGACCCGGCCGCGCCGGCCAGACCGCGGGCCGCGACGGCCCGAGCCCCGGCCCGCCCGTCCCGCCGGTTGGCCAAGGCGGCCCGACACCGGGCCGGCCTGGCCGATGGGTGGGTCATCGTGGCCCGACGCCCAGCCGCGCCGGCCCGCCTGTCGACCGCGCGGGCCAGCCCGTCGTCCAAGCCGGGCCGAGCCCCGACGAAAGCACCGCGCAGCCCCGCCTGTGCGGGTCCCGTTCCCCGGCCTCCGAGGCCCGCGACGTGCCCTCGCCGGCCCGCTGCCAAGCGAGCCAGGCCGCGCGGCGGACCAGCATCGCCACACGCCGGGCCGTGCCGCCGGCCCTTCGCAAGGAACGAAGCCGTCGACCTCGTTGGTCCGGCACCAGCCCACCGAAACTTCCGGCGCGCGCTCATCGCCGATGGTTCACTCGCTTCCCCACCGTCGCAGAGCAGGAAGCGCGCGCCCTTGCTCCCGGGTTCGACCGTCACCGCCCTCCTCCGCGAGGATTGCGGTCTCCGACAGATTGCCACGGCTGAGATCGGTCGGCTCGCTCTCGATGCCGAACATATCGGGAGGCGTTCGATCCGGCGCCCGCTCTGCGGGCCAGGCGATCGACGGGCGCGGGCCGTTCGCGAGCTTCTCCGCGACGTCGGCTGCCACGAGCTTCAGGTTCTTCGCGTGCCAGGCGGCGCCCTCGAAGCTTAGACCCCACTGCTCGGCGATCTCCTTGACCCGCTGCCAGGGATCGGACGGCCGCGGCTCGATCCAGTCTCCGGGTGCGAGAAAGTTCGGAGCAAACCCGCCGGCGCGTTGCTCGGAGACCTCGGCGGCGCCCCGCCGGGACGACACGACGGTGACCAGATCCCGTTCGCCGCCGTCGTGCAGGAGGTGGCACAACTCGTGGGCGAGGATGGCGCGCAGCCTGGGGGCATAGTCGGCGCCGGAAGCCCCTTGGTTGACGAGGATCACCGGGGCAGCGGCAGGCTCGTGGAGGCTCGCCGCCTCGATCTCGCCAGAGTAGAAGCGCACGTACGCCACGTGGACGCCCCAGCTCTCGAGCAATGCCGACAAGGACGGGATGGGCTTTCGGTCCGGGAGGAGCTTGGACCGGGCTTGTCTCCCCAGGTCGTAGCCCTGCTGCCAAGGCTCCGTTGCCCGGGAAATGCCTCGGACCTCCCGGGCGGCAAGGACCGGCGAAGGACCCTCGCCCAGGGTCTTGGCCAGGAAGGCGAGGGTCCGTCCAGCCTCGGCCGCACGGGCGAGCAGCCGAGTGTCGTGCCCCGAGAGAGCCGGTCCCTCGGTTGCGCGAAAGCGGGCGAGGCTCCGCCTCGGGTCCTCGGTGGCGATGCTCCGCCGGAGGGCGCTCGGCTCGACCGCGAGCGCCGCCGCCAGGTTGGCAAGCTCCCACGCGGTCGGAGGTGCTCCCGAAGCAATCGCCCGCAGGCGTTCCGGACGAAGCTTCGCCGCCCCTGCGGCTTCGATATCCGAGGCAAAGAGCGCCGAAATACGGTCTGAAAGCCAGGCAACCATTTCAACCCAGTGTGCCAACGAACTCGGTTTCGGTGCAACGGCCGGCCTGCAACGTGGACGAAACACGAACGCCGGCGCGCCGATGGCCGGCACGTCGGGCTCCGGGGCTCACGCGAGAGGACCGAACTGGTCCTCGGTGGGCTCCGCTCAGCAGAACCAGGATTCGGTGAGCGAGGGAACGTGCTTTCGGCGGCGCGGCGCCGGGGGAGCGTCGAGGGTCACGCCGAGGTCCTCGGCCACGGCCTGGCATACCTCCTCGAAGGCCCGCGCGTTCGAGCGCCCTTCCCGGCGCGCCCGGCGTGCGGTCTCGGAGAGGCGCCGCTGGAGCGCGTCGAGCCGCGCGTCGGGATGGGTCCAGCGGTACGAGAGCGCCTCGGGGTCGAGCGGGCCGAGGCCGGGGATCGGACTGTCGAGCAGCGCGGAGCCGGGCGGAACGAGCAGGCGCAGGCCGTACTGCACGGGATCGACGCAGTCCACGAGCCCGCGGGCGGCGACGAAGCGGAGGATGTCCGCGAGCCCCTCGGCCGTGGTCCACGGCGTGAACGCGACGAAGGTCGGACGCAGCGGCAGTCCGGCCGCCTCGCAGAGGTCGAACGCGCGGGCGACGTCGGCGCGGGTGTGCCCCTTGTCGAGCCGGGCGAGGATGGCGTCGTCGAGCGACTCGACGGCGGATGTCACGAAGGCGCAGCCGGTCTGCACGAGCGCCCCGATCCGGTCGCGGTGACGGAGCAGGTGCTCGATCTTGATCGTCGCGTCGTAGCTGACCTCCGGGTGGCGGCGGTGCAGCTCGCGGACGAGGGCCTCGGCGTGGCCTGGGCCGTTCCAGAAGTCGGGATCGCCGAAGGTCACGTGGCGCGCGCCGGCGGCGATCTGCGCCTCGACGTCGGCGAGGACGGCCTCGCGCGGGACGGTGAAGAAGCGCCCCTGGTAGACCGGCGTCACGGGGCAGTGGCGGCAACGGTGCAGGCAGCCGCGGCTCGCCTCGACGTACCCGGCCGGCACGGTGACCCCGGCGCCGAGGTCGAGCTTCGCGTAGCAGTCGAGCGGCGGCAGCCCTCGGCGGTCGGTCGGCGCGAAGCGGAGCTTGTCGAGCACCGGGGCCGCAGGCCGGCCGGGCAGCGAGAGGCCGGCGACGGTCGCGGGATCGTGCCCCGCCTCGAGCGCCCGCGCCAGCCCGACGAGCACCTCTTCGGCCTCGCCGGAGACGACGGACGAGGCGCCGCGCTCGAACAGCAGCTCGCGCTGGAGCTGCGCG
>DAIDIT010000149.1 GCA_027451705.1 Pseudomonadota bacterium | reverse complement strand
ACGTGACGCGAGTCTGATTATCATAATCCATGTCCCCGATAAAAAGACTGTCATAACTAGATACCCTGATCTGTGGATACCAACTGGGGGCAAGTTGCTGCGATGTCCCGGAAGCCGTCGCCCATCGAATCGCCGCTGCGTTTGAGATCGACGACGAACTGCTTCAGGAAAGGCTGACCGCCTGGGGCCGCGTGCCGCTGGTAGCACAGGCGTTTCGCTCTCTCCAGCACGAGGCGAAGAAGCTGACCGCCCGCGAACGGATCGATCTCTTCCTCGACGCCGGCAGCTTCGTCGAGCTCGACAAGTTCGTCACCCACCGCTGTGCCGATTTCGGGATGGCCGAAAAGAAGATCCCGGGAGACGGCGTCGTCACCGGGCACGGCCTCGTCGAGGGGCGACAGGTCTTCGTCTTCGCTCAGGACTTCACGGTCTTCGGCGGCTCGCTCTCCGGGGCGTACGCGCAGAAGATCTGCAAGGTCATGGACCTGGCGGCGCGCGTCGGGGCACCCGTGGTCGGACTGAACGACTCCGGCGGGGCCCGAATCCAGGAGGGCGTCGAGAGCCTCGCCGGTTACGCCGACATCTTCCTCCGAAACACCCTCTGCTCGGGCGTGATCCCCCAGATCTCGGTCGTGCTCGGGCCGTGCGCCGGCGGCGCGGTCTACAGCCCGGCCATCACCGATTTCATCGTGATGGTGAAGGACACGAGCTACATGTTCATCACCGGCCCCGACGTCATCAAGACGGTGACGCACGAGGAGGTCAGCAAGGAGGCGCTCGGCGGCGCCGTGGCGCACAACGCGAAGAGCGGGGTGGCCCACTTCGCGGCCGCCGACGAGCCGTCGGCGCTCCGGATCGTGCGCGAGCTCCTGTCGTACCTTCCGTCGAACAACGCCGAAGATCCGCCGCTCGCGCCGTGCGACGACGACCCGGCCCGTGCGGACGACTCGCTGCGGACGGTCGTTCCCGGGAACCCGAACAAGCCCTACGACATCTGCGAGATCATCCGCGCGGTCGTCGACGACCGGCACTTCTTCCAGGTTCAGGAGCACTTCGCGCAGAACATCGTCGTCGGCTTCGCCCGCCTCAACGGCAGGCCGGTCGGCATCGTCGCGAACCAGCCCGCGGTGCTCGCGGGTTGCCTCGACATCGGCGCCTCGGTCAAGGCGGCGCGCTTCGTGCGCTTCTGCGACTGCTTCAACGTGCCGATCGTGACGTTCGTCGACGTCCCCGGCTTCCTCCCGGGGACGGACCAGGAGTGGGGCGGGATCATCAAGCACGGGGCCAAGCTCCTTTACGCGTACGCCGAGGCGACCGTCCCGAAGGTCACGGTCATCACCCGCAAGGCCTACGGCGGCGCGTACGACGTCATGGCGAGCAAGCACATCCGAGCCGACGTGAACTTCGCCTACCCGACCGCAGAGATCGCGGTCATGGGACCCGAGGGCGCGGTCAACATCATCTTCCGCAACGAGCTGGCGTCGGCGGACGACCTGGGGGCGACGCGCGATCGCCTGGTGCGCGAGTACCGGGAGAAGTTCGCCAACCCGTACAAGGCGGCCGAGCTCGGCTACGTCGACGAGGTCATCTTCCCCGAGGAGACCCGGCCGAAGCTGATCCGAGCGCTCGAGATGCTCAAGAGCAAGCGGCAGGAGAACCTGCCCCGCAAGCACGGGAACCTTCCTTTGTGATAGCGGCTTCGCGCAAGGGTGGCATCCGCAAGATCCTGATCGCCAACCGCGGCGAGATCGCGGTGCGGATCATCCGCACGTGCCGCGAGCTCGGGATTGCGACGGTCGCGGTCTACAGCGACGCCGACCGGCCCGCGCTCCACGTCCGAATGGCGGACGAGGCCTACCGCATCGGGCCGGCGCCGGCGCGCGAGAGCTACCTCTGCGGCGACCGGATCATCGACGTCGCGCGCAAGACCTCGGCCGACGCGATCCACCCCGGCTACGGCTTTCTCTCCGAGAACGCCGCGTTCGCGGCTTCGTGCGCCGACGCGGGGCTCGTCTTCATTGGCCCGCCGCCGGCGGCGATGGAGGCGATGGGCATCAAGACCCGTGCGCGCGAGCGGATGGCCGCGGCGCAGGTGCCCGTGGTTCCCGGTAGCCCGGGGCCGGTGGCCGACGAGGCCGAGGCGCTCCGGTTCGCGCGCGAGATCGGCTTTCCGGTCATGCTCAAGGCGGCGGCCGGCGGCGGCGGCAAGGGGATGAGGCGGGTCGACCGCGAGAGCGACTTCCAGGCTGCGTTCGGCACCGCCCGCAGCGAGACGAAGAGCGCGTTCGGCGACGACCGCGTCTACCTCGAGAAGTACCTCGACGAGCCGCGCCACGTGGAGATCCAGCTCTTCGCCGACGGGCACGGCCACACGCTCTGGCTCGGCGAGCGCGAGTGCTCGGTGCAGCGGCGGCACCAGAAGGTGATCGAGGAGACACCGTCCCCGGTCGTCGACGCCGAGATGCGGCGCCGGATGGGCGAGGTCGCGGTCCGGGCCGCGCAGGCCGTCTCCTACGTCGGCGCGGGGACCGTCGAGTTCCTGGTCGACGCCCGCCGCAACTTCTACTTCCTGGAGATGAACACGCGGCTCCAGGTCGAGCACCCGATCACCGAGTGGTGCACTGGACTCGATCTGGTCCGCTGGCAGATCGACGTCGCGAACGGCGGTGCACTGCCGTGGACGCAGGAAGACGTCCGTCCCCGCGGGCACGCCATCGAGGCGCGCGTCTACGCGGAGGATCCCGCCCGGAACTACCTGCCGTCCCCGGGCCGGATCCAGCAGCTCCGCGTCCCGAGCGGCCCGTGGGTGCGCGACGACGGCGGCGTCTACTGCGGCTTCACGGTGCCGATGCACTACGACCCGATGATCAGCAAGCTCTCCGTCTGGGCGCCCGACCGCGCGCAGGCGATCGAGCGACTGCGGCGGGCGCTCGGCGAATACCTCGTGCGTGGCATCACGACCAACGTCCGGTGGCTCCGCCGCGTGCTCGACCACGCGGACTTCCGGTCCGGCCGCTACGACACCGACTTCCTGGCTCGGCGCGCGGACGAACTCGCCACCGTGCCCGACCCCGCGCTGGAGGAGACCGCGCTACTCGCGGCCGCCGCGCACGCGTTCGCCCGCGACGAAGAGCGCGCGCGTCAACTCGCCGCCCACAGGACGCCGGACAGCCCGGCCTGGAAGCTCGCCGGCCGGCGGAGCGCGCTCTCGCGGGGGAGTTGGCACCGATGAGGTACCGGGCGGCGCTCGGCGGGGAGGCCCGCGACCTGGAAGTGGAGCGCGACGGCGCGCGCCTTCACGTGCGGCTCGGCGGCAAGGTGCACGAGATCGACGCGCTCCGGCTCGGGGACGGCGGCATCGGCCTGATCGTCGACGGCCGATCGTTCGCGGCCGAGTTCGAGGAGAAGGGCGATCAGGTCGCGGTGCTCTTGCGCGACAGCGTCTTTCTGGTCGACATCGCGGACGAGCGCCGGTTGCGCATGCGCGCCGCCTCGGGACGGCTCGGGGCCGAAGGCCCCCAGATCCTCGTCGCGCCGATGCCCGGCAAGGTCGTCCGCGTTCTGGTGAAGGCCGGTGACGAGGTGAGGGAGGGACAGGGGCTCCTCGTCGTCGAGGCGATGAAGATGGAGAACGAGCTGCGGGCGGTCAAGGCGGGGCGCGTCAAGGAGGTCGTGGTCGCGGAGGGGGTCGCGGTCGACGGGGGCGCCAAGCTCTGCGTCGTCGAGTAATGTCGGTGCCGTGAGATCCGATCGGACACGCGACCGGGCGAAGTCCGGCAGCCGCCCGAGGCCGCCCGGGGGCGAGGAGACCGCCGGGCCGGAGGAATCGAGCGCAATCGCAGCGGTGCGCGCGGGGAGGGAGCGCTGGCTCGCGCAGTTGTGGAAGCCCGCGATCGACAAGTTCCCGGAGCGCCGCACGCGCTTCGCGACATCGAGCGGGATCGAGTTGCCGCCGGTCCTCGATCCCGAGGCGGCGCCGGCGTCGGCGTTCCCCGAGAAGATCGGCTGGCCGGGAGAGTACCCGTTCACCCGCGGCGTGCAGCCCACGATGTACCGGGGCCGCCCCTGGACGATGCGCCAGTACGCCGGCTTTGGCACCGCCGAGGAGAGCAACCGGCGCTACAGGCTGCTCCTCGCCGCCGGTCAGACCGGACTCTCCGTCGCGTTCGACCTGCCCACGCAGATGGGCCGCGACAGCGATCACCCGCGCGCCCGCGGCGAGGTGGGCCGCGTCGGGGTCGCGATCGACACGATCGAGGACATGGAGACGCTGCTCGACGGGCTGCCGCTCGACCAGGTCTCGACCTCGATGACCATCAACGCGACGGCGTCGATCCTGCTCGCGCTCTACGCGGCGGTCGCCGCGAAGCGCGGCGTGCCGTTCGAACGGCTCTCGGGGACCGTCCAGAACGACGTCCTCAAGGAGTACATCGCGCGCGGCACCTACATCTACCCGCCCGAAGGTTCGCTGCGCATCGCGACGGACATGTTCGCGTTCACCGCCGCGAAGATGCCGCGCTGGAACCCGATCTCGATCAGCGGCTACCACATCCGCGAGGCCGGCTCGACCGCCGCGCAGGAGATCGCCTTCACCCTCGGCGACGGGATCGCCTATGTCGACGCGGCGGTGCGCGCCGGGCTCGACGTCGACGCCTTCGCCGGCCGGCTCTCGTTCTTCTTCAACGTGCACAACCACTTCCTCGAGGAGGTGGCGAAGTTCCGCGCGGCGCGACGCCTCTGGGCACGGATCGTGCGCGAACGTTTCGGCGCGCGCGATACTCGGAGCTGGGCGCTGCGCTTCCACGCCCAGACCGCCGGCAGCACCCTGACCGCGCAACAGCCCGACAACAACGTCGTGCGGGTGGCCCTGCAGGCACTCGCGGCCGTGCTCGGCGGCTGTCAGTCGCTGCACACCAACGGGCGCGACGAGGCGCTCTCGCTCCCGACGGAGGAGGCGGCCAAGCTCGCGCTTCGCACCCAGCAGGTCATCGCCCACGAGAGTGGCGTCGCGGACGTCGTCGACCCGCTGGGAGGCGCCTATGCCGTCGAGCGGCTGACGGACGAGCTCGAGGGGAAGGCCGAGGCGTATCTGCGCCGCATCGACGACCTCGGCGGCATGGTCCGGGCGATTGCCGAGGGTTTCCCGCAACGGGAGATCCAGGAGGCGGCCTACGAGGAGCAGCGCGCCCTCGAGGCGGGCGAGCGCGTGGTCGTCGGCGTCAACCGGTATGCCGAGCCTGCCGCCCCTCCGCCCGAGCTCCTCCGCGTCGACCCGGCGCTCGAGGAGCGCCAATCCGCGAGGGTCCGCGCCTTTCGCGCGGCGCGCGACGGCGCGGCCTGCGCGCGGTCGCTCCGCGACGTCGAGGCCGCGGCCCGCGGCACGGACAACCTCGTGCCGCCCATCCTCGCCGCGGTCCAGGCCCGCGCGACGCTGGGCGAGATCTCCGACGCCCTCCGCAACGTGTTCGGCGAGTATCGCGAGCAGGTGGTGCTGTAGATGGCGCCCGAAGCGGCCGCGCCGCCCCAGTTCTGGGTCCGCAGCGCGGAGGGAAGGACATGGGGGCCGCTCGCGCCCGCGACGCTAGAGCTGATGATCGACCACGGCGTCGTGGCCGCGCCATTCGAGCTCTCGCGCGACGGCCTCCAGTTCGAGGCCGGGAGCCTCGAACGACTCCACGCGCTGCTCGCCGGCCGTGCCGGCGCCGCGCCGCCGCCTGTCCTTTCGGCCGCCCAGGGGCCTGCGGGCGGCTCCGCCATGCGCGCCGCGGTCGCGGTCGCGCGCGCCGCGATTCCGGCGGAGGCACGAAGGGCCGCCCCGACGCCGGCCCCGCAGACCGTGTCCGACGACGCGGAAGTCACCCAGGTGAACGTCCCGATCCCGCCGGAGGCCGCGCCCCCGCCGGCCCCGAAGCCGCGCGTCATCCAGGCTGCGCCGCCGATCGGGCGGCTCGAACAGCTCTCGGCGCTCCGGCTGTACTACCTCGTGGCCGCCGCCGAGGCGGACGGGCTTCTCACGCTAGACGAAGGCGCCTCCCGCGTCCGCATCTGGTTCAAGCACGGTACGCCGCACGCCGTCGACAGCCGGACCCACGGGCTCGGCAACTACCTCGTCGAGCAGAATGCCGTTTCGGCCGAGCAGTTCGCCGCCGCCTCCCAGAAGGCCCCGACCGATCCGGTGGGCGCGCTCTTCGCGAGCGGGCAGATCAACCCGTCCGCGGTCTTTCCACTCATCCAGCAGCACGCGCAGGCCGTCCTTCACCGAGCGCTGCAACTCGTCAAGGGCCCCTTTGCGTTCGACCCCGCGGCCGCGGTTCCGGCATCGGGATTCCCCCTCGGCCAGCGTTGGGAGATCCTCGTGGGTGCGGCCCGGCGAATGGACGCGCTCGCGCTGAAGCTGCGGCTCGAGGGGAGACAGGGGTTCGCTCCGCGGGTCGACGGTTCGACCGGCGAACTCCGGCTGACGGCACTCGAGTTGCGGCTGCTCGGGGCGTTCGACGGGCGAACGCGCCTCGGCGACATTCTCGCGGCCGTCGCGGCGCAGGAGGGCGAGCAGCTCCAGCGCCTGGCGGTCCTGCTCGGGGAGATCGATCGGCTGGCGTGGGACGCGGTCGGCACCCCGGCTCCGGCGGCGGCGCCGGCCGCCGCGCGCGCGACTCCGCGGCCCGCGCCAGCCCATCCGGCGGCCGTGGCGCCCGCGCCCCGTCCGCCTCCGCCGGTCGTTCCGGCTGCCCCCAAGGCTGCGGCCCCGGTGGCGAAAGCACCGGCCGCTGCACCCAAGCAGGCGCCGCCCAAGCTGGCGGCCCCGGCCCAACCTTCGCCGGCCCCGCGCCCGCCGCCGCCGAAGACGGGCCCGCCCAAGGCGGGGCCGCCGAAAGCGAGCCCACCCGTGGCCGTTCCGGCGGCCCAGGCGCCCGCGGAGTTCCTCGCCGATCTCCGGCAGAAGAACCACTTCGAGCGGCTGGGCGAGCCGCCGTCGCCCGCCGTCTCCCCGCGGCTCAAGGCGGCCTACTTCCAGCTCGCCAAGCTCTACCACCCCGACATGCTCCCACCCGACGCGCCGCCGGACGAGCGCAAGCAGCGTGAAGAGATCCTGGCGCTGCTCAACGAGGCCTATCGAACCCTCGAGGACCCGGCCCGCCGCAAGGAGTACCTCGACCAACTCGCGGCAGAGGAGGCGGGCCTCGGCGACGTCGACATCGAGGCGATCTTGAAGGCGGAGGAGGACTTCCAGCGCGCGCTGGTCCTGGTGAAGGGCAACAAGATCGAGGAGGGGCTCAGGATAATCGAGTCCTGCATCGCGCTCAACGAGAGGGAGGGCGAGTTCTATGCATGGCGCGGCTACGCGCGCTTCCTGCTCGCAAGCGACCGCAAGGCCGCGTTCGCCCCGGCGCTCGTCGACGTGCAGAAGGCGCTGAAGCTGACGCCCCGCTGCCTGCCGGCACACCTGCTCCAGGGACAGATGCACAAGCTGATCGGCGACGAGGCCGCGGCGCGCGTCGCGTTCCAGAAGGTCCTCGAGCTAGACCCGCGCAACGTCGACGCGCAGCGCGAGCTACGCCTGTTCGACCAGCGCTCGAAGAAATAGGACGACGCTCAGCCGCCGGACGTTTCGTCGTTCTTCTTCTTGTGGTGTCCGGACGGCTTGCTGTCGAAGCTCAGGAATCCCGTCAGGTGAATCGGGATCTGCGCGATCCCCAGGTCGACCGTCCCGTCGAGCGCGTAGTCGAGCTTGCCGCCCTCCGCGAGCTTGGTGATCTGCTCGCCGCCCTCGGTGCTGTCGAGCTGCTTGTCGATCTCGTACTCGGCGAGCTGCGAGGCTGGTAGCGTGTCCGCGGCGCTCGCGAGGCCGTCCGCAACCTGCCGGCCGGCGAGCGTCGCCGTGTAGCGGATCGACTTGATCTTCACGGGGAAGGCGTTCTCGTTCTGCAGGCCGAGGAAGAAGGAGACGGCGATACTGCCGCCCTCGTAGCGGGCGACCTCGGCGTCGTCCATCTTCGGGACCGGGAAGCGGGGCGCGCGCAGCTCGCCCGCCCGCGAGAAGGCGAGCGCTCGGGTGGTCGCGCCGGACTTCAGCGCGAGCTGCCCCTGGATCAGCAGCGGGATCGGCTGGTCGCCGCGGGCGATCCAGGCGCGCAGCCCGGCCTCGTCGTGGATCGGCTCGGCGGAGGCGTCGACCTCGACGGTGGCGCTGCCGCCCGCGGCCACGGTCTGGTCGAGCTCCGGGTGGTCCTCCGGCTGCGTCTTGCCGTCGACCGAGAGGGCGTCGGTCGCGCCGGTCACCGTCCAGTCCTCCGAGGTCGGGTTCGTGACCGTGAGCTTCAGGGCGACCTGGAAGCCCGTCAGAGACTGGCTCGCGACCGTGAGCGGTCCGGTCGTGACACCGGCGGCGGTCTCGACGGGCTTGACCGGCGCCGTGGCGCAGCCGGTCGCCAGGGCTGCGGCGGCGACGAGTTCGGTGGCTCTCATGTGCTTGGTCTCCTAGTTGGCCGCGCAGGGATCGGAGGGACCCGCGTCCCTCACGTCCACGAGGCGGTAGTCGACAAACGTCCCGGTGTCGTCCGGCAGGTAGAGGTCGACGAAGCCGACGTCGGGAACGGCCCAGCGGCGCTCGACGGAGGGCGCCGAGGTCGTCCCGTCGTCCGCGGTGAACGACAGCTCGAATGCCTGCGGGTAGCTGCCCGCGGGCCCGGTCCAGGGGGCCTCCGAAAGCACGTCCACCTGCCAGCTCTCCTGTCCGGACCCCGCGGGTTGACCCGCGACGCTGTCCTGCCAGGCGGCGGTCGACGAGAGCGTCGGCGCGCCCGCGGCGAGCGGCGCCTGTGCGTCGACCAGCGCCGGCGTGAAGATACGGCTCCGGAACTGACCGCCCGAGAGGAGCTCCTGTTGCTCGAGCAGGAGGGTTCCCCCGTCGAAACCGAGGTAGTCGACGCGGCTGTCGAGGCCGTGGCGGAGCAGGTGCAGCTCCAGGCGCGTCGGGTCGGCGACGGTCTTCAGCCCGAGGTCCGGCGCGCCGCCGTCGGTCTCGGCGTACTCGAAGCAGCGGCCGGCCGCGAGCCCGAAGTACGCCTGCGCCGAGACCGCCGTCCCCGCGTCGGCCGGGCCGGCCTTGCCGCCACAGGCGACGAGAGGGACGAGCGCGAGCGCCGATGCGACCTGCCAGGACGCCATCACGTGGCCGGTCTACGCCAGACCCAGAGGCGCGTCAACGCGCCGACGCGCCCCCAATCCATCCAACCGTCCGGCCGCATGGGGCTTCGCGTGCGATGAAGCGTGAACGGTGACGCCTGCACCCGTCGGGTGAGACGCGTGAACGACCCCGACCGCGACGGCGACCGCGATTGGGGCTCACGACGAATTCGGGGCCCCGCTTCAGTAGGGGGCGGTCGGGGGGGTGAAGTCGGAGGTCCAGCGGGCGACGCTGGAGATCCGGAACTCGTCGATGTAGCCACCGAAGAAGCGGTTGATGAACTGGCCGACGTCGATCGCGGTCGCGTCGACCAGCGCGGCGCCGTTCGTGAAGCTGCTGTCGGCGACGCCGTTCACGTACAGCGTGTAGACGCTGCCGTGGCGCACCAGGGCGACGTGGCTCCAGACGCCGTTCTCGAACTTCGCCGTTCCGGGCTGGAGGCACGGCCCGTTGAGCCAGTTCGAGCCGTCCGCGCTCACGCCCCAGTTGATCGTCTGCGGCGCGCCGTTGCAGCCCTCCCAGTACTCGATCACGGTCGTGTGGTCCGAGCCGTCGTAGAAGAGCCCCTGGTAGTTGCGGCCGACGTTCGCGAAGTCGACCCAGAAGTCGACGGTGAAGTCGCCCGCGCCGAAGTTGAACTCGGGTGCGGCCGCCGCGGAGAGGAAGGAGCTGCTCCCGTCGAACCAGCAGCTCGAGCCGCCGAAGACGCTCGCCGCCGTGGAGATCTGGGCGGGGCCGTGCACGGCGATGGCGTGCTGGTACTGCGAGCTGTCGGTGATCGAGGTCGACCCGTTGGCGCCGTCGCAGTGGAGCAGGAGCACGGTCTTGGAATCCGGCGCCGCGGGGGCCGCGCACGCGGCGGAGACGCAGCTCTGGCCGCCGGGGCAGGCATGGCCGCAGGCGCCGCAGTTCGCGGAATCGGACTGGAGGTCCGCGCAGCTCGCCGCGCAGGTGGACTCGCCGGCTGGGCAGGCCCGGCAGCCGCCGAGCTCGATCCCTGCGGTCTCGCCGGTCCGGTCCGCGGCGACGAGGTCGGTCCAGCCGTCGCCGTTGACGTCGCCGGTGGCGACATTGAGCGGTCCCGCGCCCGCCGGCACGACCGACCGCGGGGCGAAGGTGCCGTCGCCACGGCCGTAGAAGACGTCCACGGTGTTGCCGCCGAGCCCGCCCGGGATCGCGACGGCGACGTCCTGCACCCCGTCGCCGTTCAGGTCCGCGACGGCGATGCCCCACGGGCCCGGTTCAGTCGCGTAGGCGACCGGGGCCGCGAACGTACCGTCGCCCTTGCCGTGCAGCACGTAGATCTGGTTGCCCGTCGTGGAGGCGATCACGAGGTCGAGGTTGCCGTCGCCGTCGAGGTCCGCGGCGGAGACGAACGACGCCGCCGCGGGCACCGGCGTTACGATCGGGTTGCCGAAGCCGCCCCGGCCGTTGCCGAGCAGCATGGCGACCGCGCCCGAGTTCAGCGCCACGGCGATGTCCTGGATGCCGTCGCCGTTGAAGTCGCCGGTCGTGGCCCAGTTCGGCGTGCCCGTCACCGCCGTCGACGCGGGCGTGCCGAACGTTCCGTCCCCCTTGCCGAGCGCGACCCAGATCTTCCCGTTGCGGCCGTCGGTCGAGACGAAGTCCGTCTTGCCGTCTCCGTCGAAGTCGGCCGTCGCGACGTTGCCGAACGAGATGATGTTGACGCCCGAGGAGCTGCTGACCCCGGGCACCACGGTGCCCGGCTCGACGAACGTCCCGTCGCCCTTGCCCAGCAGGACCACCACCGCGCCGCTGCTCACGTCCGCGATCGCGAGATCCTGGTGGCCGTCGCCGTTGAAGTCCGCGACCGCCACCATGTTCGCGCCGGCGCCGCCGCCCTCCGTGCTGAAGCGCTGGACCGGCTGGAAGGTCCCGTCGCCCTTGCCGATGAGGACGTCGATTCCCGGCGAGGCGCCGTCCGCGGCGATCGCGACGTCGAGCTTGCCGTCCCCGTTGAAGTCGCCGACCGCCAGGTTGTTCGCGCAGCAGGAGGGCTCGGTCGAGGTGAGGATCGGGAGGCCGAAGGCGTAGGCGCCGCCGCACGCGGAGATGCAGCCGCCGCCGCTGCACGCCTGGCCGGCCGCGCAAGCGTGGCCGCACGCGCCGCAGTTGGCGGGATCGGTCGCGACATCGACGCACGCCGACCCGCACGAGGTCACCGCGCCGCCGCACGAGGCGGCGCACGCCCCGCCCAGGCAGACCTGCCCCGCGGGACAAGCCTGGCCGCAGCTTCCGCAGTTCGCCGGGTCGAGCGCGAGGTTGGCGCAGGCGTCGCCGCAGGCCGTCGTGGGCGCGGCGCAGCTCGCGCACTTCCCGCCCGCGCAGATCTGCCCGGCGGCGCAGGCTGCGCCGCACGCCCCGCAGTCGGCGGTGTCGGTCGAGAGGTCCACGCACGTCCCGTCGCAGAGCGAGGGGGCCGCGGCGGGACAGGCCGGGGTGCAGGCGCCGGACGCGCAAAGCTGGCCCGCCGGGCAGGCGACGCCGCCGTCGCCCGCGCAACCGCCGCAGTTCGCGCGATCGCTCTGCGTGTCGGTGCAGAGCGCGCCGCAGAGGGTCTCGCCCGACAGGCACGAGGCGGCGCAGGCGCCGGCCGCGCAGACCTCGCCCGGGGGGCAGGCGGTGCCGCCGTCCCCGGCGCAGCCGCCGCAGTTCGCGCGGTCGGTCCGCGTGTCGGTGCAGAGGCCGCCGCAGAGCGTTTCGGCCGCGAGGCACGAGGCGGCGCAGGCGCCGGCCGCACAGACCTCGCCCGAGGGACAGGCGGTGCCGCCGTCGGCGGCGCAGCCGCCGCAGTTGGCGCGGTCGGTCTGCGTGTTGACGCAGAGACCGCCGCAGAGGGTCTCGCCCGCGAGGCACGAGGCCGCGCAGCTCCCGCCCGTGCAGACCTGGCCCGTCGTGCAGGCCGTGGCGCAGGTGCCGCAGTTCAGCGGGTCGGTCTGGGTGTCCACGCAGCTCTGACCACAGTTGGTCA
>DAIDIT010000148.1 GCA_027451705.1 Pseudomonadota bacterium | reverse complement strand
ACGCCGCTCGCCCGCATCGCGGTCGCGCTCGAGCTCGCCCGGCAGGACTCCGCGTCGTCTGAACCGCTCGCCGAGATCGCCGGGGACCTGGCCGAGCTCTCGCGGCTCGTCGAGGACTGCCTGACGGCCTCCCGGCTCGCGCTGCGGCCCGAATCGCTGCGGCCCTCTCGGGTCGACGTCGGCGGCCTGCTCGACGCCGCACGCCGCCGGGCCGTCGCCGCCGGCACGCCCGAGGAACGAATCGGTATCGAGACTCGGCCGGCGTTGCCGTCCGCGCTGGCGGACGGCGAGCTGTGCGGCCACGCGCTCGACAACCTCCTCGACAACGCTCGCCGGCATACGCCGGCTGGCACGGCCGTCGCTCTCGGCGCCACCGTCGAGGGCGATCGGGTCCGTCTCTTCGTGCGAGACGCGGGTCCCGGCCTTCCCGCGAACGAGATCTCGCGGATCTTCGAGCCCTTCTACCGACCGGACGCGTCGCGGAGCCGGTCCGGAGGAGGCGGCGCGGGTCTGGGCCTCGCGCTGGTACGGCGCATCGCCGAGTTGCACGGCGCGGAGCCGAGGGTCGACTGCCCTCCGGGTGGCGGCGCGACGTTCAGCTTCACCGTTCCACTCGCCCCGGTCGAGGCTGGGGGCCGGGACCTGTCCGATATTCCCGCCGGACCTCCGATGGTGCTACAACCTCGGTCATGAGGTCCGACTGGTCCGCGGCCTTCGCAGCCGCCTTCTTGCTGCTCGACGCGTGCAGCCCTCCTTCGGACATCGGGAAACCCTGCGTGCTTCGCAACGACGGCGGCGTCTGGAACGCCAGTTCCGCCACGGACGACTTCCTCGACATGGGGACACCCGAGTGCGAGAACCTCGTCTGCCTGCGGCCGGCGGGTAGCGATGCCGGCGTCGGGAGCGGCATCTGCAGCAACAGCTGCACGCCCCAGGACCCGAACCAGCCGAACAGCCCCTCGGACGACTGCAACAGCCGGCAGACCGGCCTCGTCTGCCGCCCCGTGGCCCTGGATCCGAGCTTCGTCCAGGCTGTCGAAGCCGAGGACGGCGGGGCCGCGCTGCTCCAGCAGTACCTCGGCGGGTCGAACCCCTACTACTGCACGCTCCCCCAGAACTAGGAGCCGCCCCTTTCGCCCGAGAGGGGGAGTCGCGAGGGCCGCGTTGTTTCGCGGCTTTTCCCCGTCCGTCGACTATCCCGCGCCGACGATCAGCCGGAGGGCGTGCTCGCGCAGCGCCGGGATCGCGTCGCGGGCGGGCAGTTCCTCGGTCTTCCGCAGGGCGGCCACGTAGCGGTCCAGCTCGGCGTCGCGGCCTTCGAGTTGCTCGCACAGCTCGAGCGCCTCGATGACGGGGAAGCGCGCGCTCTCTTCGGAGACTTCGATTTGGCTCTCGGCCTGTTCGAGGTGGGCCGAGACTTCGGCCAGGCAGGCGCGGTCGTGGACCCGGAGGATCTCGCGCTGGCTGATGATCGGGGTCAGCAGCTCCAGGAAGCTGACGAACCCCTCCACCGCCCGGCGCGTCTCCGCCACCGGGTTGCCCCCCGCGCGGAGCCGGTCGATCTGTTCTCGGAAGCGGATGAACTCGCGCTTGTCGGGCGCCCGCAGCTCGAACCAGGTCTGCGTCTTGGGGAGACGCGCGATGACTTCCGCGAGCTTGGCGAAGAGCTTGGGCACCTCCTCCGGCGTCGCCCCGCGGAGCCGCTCGTTGTGCGCACGCAGCCCGTTTGTGAGCTTGGCCAGCGTCCGGCGCAACAGCAGCGCATGCTCGATGTCCAGATCGTGCTCGGGGACGACCTTCGAGCCGGGGATCTCCGCGAAGACGTTGGCCACGTCGGTGACCATCGTCCCGATCTCGGCGCGCAGCTTACCCCTCGCCCCCTGGAAGTTCGCGAGGAGGTTCCAGCGATCGGCGACCGCCTGGGGAGTTCTCAGGCGCGCTCCGAACTGGAGGACCTCGGTCCGGAAGGCCCGCGTCCGCTCGCGCAGGATCTCGACGGCGCGGGCGGCCCGTTCGGCCTCGAGCGCCTCGGTGGATGCGCAGCGCCATCCGTCCGGGAAGGCCCGCTCGACGGCCTCGACGAGACGGTTGGCCTCGTTGACCGTCGACATCAGGACCGGGGCAATCTCCTCGAAGAGCGCCAGGTCGGCCTCGCCGTCCGACGAGCTGCTCTCGTAGCGGATGAGGTCGAAGTTGCGCAGGTTTCCGATCGCCGCCGCCGCGACCCTGAAGACCTTCTCGAGGGCGTCGCGGAACGGCGCGTCGTGTATCTCCGCGAGCAGTTCGCGCAGGCCGACCGGTAGCTGCGCCGCCTCCGGTGTCGGGGCCGCGCCGTCCGCCGGCTGGATCCCGAAGACGCTCGTCGGACGGAGAGTCATACGTCCGGAGACTACCAGGGGCGCTCGAATCGGGGTAGAAGGCTCTCGTGTCGATCCCACGCCCGCTGCTCCAAGCCGCCGCGGCCCTGTTCCTCTGGGGTTGCCAGCCGGTCGCCCTCTCGAGCCCGGTGCCGGCGCCCGCCGCGGGCTCCCCGTCCGGCCTGCCAATCGCCGAGCTCGTCGTCCGCTCGGCCGCCGGTTCGACGCCCCTCCGCGTCGAGGTGGCTTCCGACTCCGCCAGCTTGCGCCGCGGACTCATGTTCCGCCGGAGCGTGCCGTCCGGGACAGGCATGATCTTCGTCTTCCAGGAGCCCGCCGACCAGACGTTCTGGATGAAGAACACGCTCGTCCCGCTCGACATGGTCTTCATCGGCGCGGACCACCGGATCGTCGGCATCGTCTCGAACGCCGAACCCCTGACCACGACGGGCCGGTCCGTCCACGCCCCTTCGCAGTACGTGCTCGAGGTTGCCGGGGGTACCGCCTTCGCCCACGGCTGGCGGCCGGGCGACGTCGTCGAGTTCCACGGACTTCCCCCCGCCAGGTGAAGTCCGATCGAACGGAGGAGCCCGCGTCCAGGGACGGCCAGTCCCGCCCGGCAGTTTTCGGGCCCGGCCTTCGGCAGGGTCCTCGACCTGCGGCTGCTCCCTCACGGGCCGCTCTGCCGAGGACGAGCTCAGCGCGACTTCAGCTTCTGGTAGAGCAACGGGCCGAGGTGATCGATCATGAGCTTCTCGACCGTCGCCTCGAACTCCTCGCGCTCCGCGTCGTCGCCGAAGACGAAGCGGATCCCCATCCCAGGCTGGGGCCCCTCTTCGCGCAGCCAGCTCACCTCTCCCAAGAGGCGCACGGGCGCCGGCACGCCCGGCACCGCGAGCTGAAAGTCGAACCGGGTCCCGATCGGGAGCGGGTTCGGCGTGCCGATGAACGTCCCACCCCGGCTGATGTTGCGGGTGTAGTCGGCGAAGAAGCCGTTGAGCCGCTTGTAGTCGACCTTCAGCTCGATCGGCGCACGCACGTGCGATCGTTTCTCGGGTCCCTTGAAGTCGGCATCCATGAGGCGGCGTCGTCTCTCCATGGTACCACATCGGCGCAGCCGCGCGCGGTGGGACCGAGGCCATGATCGGCTTCGTCGCCGTCGCACGGCTCCGCACCGCCCGCGCGATGCTGGCGGTTCTTCTGCTCGCCAGCGCGGTCGCGACGCAGCTCCCGCTCCTCGACGTCCCCGGCTACGAATTTGGGGAGGTGCTGGCGCTCGCCCTCGGCTTCCTCGGGGGCCTGCTCGGAATCGCGGCGTCGCGGACGCCGCTCGGCAGGCAGTGGCCGGCGCGGGCGGCCGGGGTGTCGGGGTTGTACGCGGCGTCTTGCGCGCTGGGCGCAGTCGCGGTCGTCGCCGCCGGGGCCATTGTCGGCACGCGGTGCAGTCCCTGGGCCGGCTTGCCATTCGTGCTCCTCCTCCCGCTGCCGACCGCCTTCCTCTCGACGGCCCTGGGCGGCCTGTGCGGCCGCGCCTTCGGGCGGCGGTGGGCCGCGGTCGCGTCCTACGCCGCGATAGCGCTCGCCGGCCTCGTCGCGACGCTGTGGCCCGTCTACGCCGGTCCACAGGTTTTCGCCTTCGACCACCTGTTCGGCTGGTTCCCGGGGCCGCTGTACGACGAGCGGCTCGCGCCGGGCGCCGCGCTCTGGCTCTACCGCGGCCTCACCTCCTGCGCCGCCGCCGCGGTCCTCGCCGCCCTTTGGGCCCTCGAGGCGCGCCGGCCGCGGCGCCGGCTGCTTCTCGCAGCCCTCCTGTGGGCCGGCTTCCTCGCAGGCGTCCTATCGGAGCATCGCTTCGGCGCCGCCGTCTCCGAGGGAGACATCGACCGCGCGCTGGGCGGACGCCTCGACGTGCCCGGGTTGGTGCTCCACTATCCCCGCGAGCTCGCGCCGGCGCGCGTCGCGCAGCTCGACCGCCTGGCCGAACTGGACGTCTTCGAGGTTTCCCGCGCGCTCGGCCTGCCCGGCGAACCGCCCGTCCACGTCTTCTTCTACCGAAGCGCCGAAGAGAAGGGGCGGCTGACCGGCGCCTCGGAGACCCATTTCACGAAGCCGTGGCTACGGCAGATCCACACGCTCGCAGATGCGGAGGGGCAGCGCGTGCTGCGGCACGAACTGGTCCACGCGCTCGCCGCGGTCTGGGGACGTCCGCCGTTCGCGGTCTGCGCAGGCCTCGGGGGCCTCGACGTGCAGCCGGGGATCGTCGAGGGGCTCGCGATGGCGATCGATTGGCCGGCCGACGACCTGACGCTCCACCAGTGGAGCCGGGCGATGCGGGAGGCGGGCCTCGCCCCCGACATCCGGACGATTGTCGGGCCCGCCGGCTTCGCCGCCGCAGCCCAAGGGCGGGCCTACACGCTCGCCGGCTCGTTCCTGCGCTTCCTCCTCGATCGGGCCGGCCCGGCCCGAATGCGCCGGCTCTACCGCGACGGCGACTTCGAGGCCGCCTACGGGCGCCCGCTCGACGCGCTGGCCGCCGACTGGGAGCGGTTCCTCTCCCAGGTCCCGTTGGATGCGGAGGCGCGAGGGGCAGCCCAGAACCGCTTTCGCCGCGGTTCGATCTTCGCGCAGCCGTGCGCCCGCGAGATGGCGGCGCTGCGCGCGGAAGCCGAGGCCGCGGGCTCGGCTGGCAACCCGGCGCTCGCGGCGGCGCTCCTCGGGCGCTGCCGCGATATCGATCCCGGTGACCCTTCGCTCCTGAAACGGCTCTGGGACGCCCAGCGGGCCGGCGGAGACTCCTCGGGCGCGGCCGCGACTCTCCGGGATCTCCTCGCCTCGCCTGCGCTCGACCCGGTGCTCGCCGCAGAGGTCGCGCTCGCCCGAGGGGACGACGCCTGGAAGGCGGCCGACGGCGCCTCCGCGAAGGCGCTCTGGGAGCAGGTCCTCGGGGCCCACATCGGAAGGCCGGCGCGGCGAGCGGTCGAGATCCGACTCGCCGCCCTCCCCCGGCCCGGTGCCGAGGCCACCGTGCAGTCCTACTTCGCGGCGCCGGACAGCCCCGCGAGCTTCCTCGGCCTCGACGAGTTGTGGGCGCGCGACCCACAGTTCCCGGACGCCGCGTACCTCCTCGGCCTTCGGCTGGCACAGGAAGACGAGCGTGGTCGGGCGCTTTCGGACCTCCACGCCTCCCTCGCCGCGGGCCTCACGCCCGACATCGCGGCGAAGGCATTGCGGGCGGCCGTGGGGGCGGAGATCGATCTGGGCCGGTACCAGGACGCGACCGCGGATCTCGACGGCCTCCGTCGCCTGCAGCGGTCCCCCGCGGAAGACGTGCTCCGCGGGGACCTCGAGGCGCGCCTCGTCTTCGAGCGCGGCCGATTCGGCCGGTCGATTCCCGGCCTGCGCTGATCACTGTATCCGTCCGACGAGTCGCGTAGGGCGCGGCGCGGTTGTCGGGCGCGCGGCTTGCTAGGGCGTGGGGCTAGCGTCTGACCGGATCGGGCGGGAGGGCGCCGAGGGTGATCTGCCGGTAGACGTTGGCGGCGAGGCGGGCC
>DAIDIT010000147.1 GCA_027451705.1 Pseudomonadota bacterium | reverse complement strand
GCGCCGGCGGGGCGTTGCGCTGCGCGATCGCCGCGGCCGCGGCGATGGCCGCGAGGCGCTGATCTTCCCGATCCCGCTCCGGCTTCACGAGCAGGAACCAGACTCCCGTCACGACGAGCACGACCGCCAGCAGGACCGCGCCGCCCACGACCGCGGCGAGCTGGAGGCCCGAGCGCTCGCTGCCGAAGACTTCCCGAGGCCTCGGAGCCCGCGCGGCCATCGGCAGCGGCGCCGCGGCGGGCGCACCGAACGCGTGGGCCGGCGCGGGCGCGGGCGAGGGGTTCGCCGCGGGCGCGGCCGGGTGAGGGGGCAGGTCCGCGAAAAGATCGCCCCGCGCCGGGACGGGCTCGGCAGCAGAGACGGTCGCGGCCGGAGGCTTCGGCGCGACGCTCGCGGCGTGCTCCGCCGCCTGCATCTCCTCCTGGGCCATCGAGGCGAGGGAGGCCAGCGCCGCCGCCGCGGAGGGCTTGAAGTCGATCTCTTCGGCCGCGTCCGCGCGCCCCTGCGCGTCGGTGCGGGCCGCGGTCTCTCCCGTCCGGCCGGCCCGGACCGGCGGAGCCAGCCGTGCGAGCTCCTCGACCGACGAGAGGGGCTTCCAGTCCGCGAGACCGGCGCGCCAGACGAGGTTGTCGAGTCCCACCTCGCCCGCCTTCAGCTTCTTCTCGATGCCGGCGGCGTCGAGCGGTCCCACCTGTTCGTCGTGGATCGCGACGAACCATTCGATTGCCTTGTCCGGGATCTCCTGCCCGGCCGCTCCGTTCGCGAGCTCGCCCGTGCCTTCCGACATCGTCGGCTCGTCGCCGGCCGCCGCCGTGAGCGCGAGCGCGGCACCCGGCCCGAGCTCTCCTGCGATCTTGTGCACGTCGCTCGGACTGAAGACGCGGGTCTCGGCCCGATCCGGATCCCCGAGGGCGCCGTTCGGCACCGGCGCCGGGGCGGGGGCCGGAACCTCGCCCGTCACGGTCGGCTGGTCCGAGAACATCGAGTCGAAGGCCTGACCGATTTCGTCCTCGGTGACCTTCGGCGGTTCCATCGGCGTCGGCGGCGCGATGCCGACCTGCTGCTGGAACTGCATCAGCTTGTCCGCGGACATGACGACGGTCGCGTCCTCCACCGGCGGCGGCGCCGCCTCGGGCCGCTTGACGTGGATGACATTTCCGCATTTCTTGCAGCGGACGCGGACTCCCGCCGCTCCGACCTTCTCGTCGGAGATCATGTACTGCGCGTGGCAGCTCTCACAGCCGAACTTCATAGGATCGGGGATGGGTACGGTCGATAAAACCCCGCGAAAACTCTAGCCTCGGCCGACTCGCCGGTCAAGTTCGGCGGGCCGCCCAGTGTCGGCGGACCCCCCATCCGTCACGAACTGTCCGGCTGGGGTGGTAGGATGGCGCGGCTCCGGCGCCGGGGCACTCGAACAGGGAGGTTTCGATGCGGCGTAGGCTCGTTCTCCTGCTTGCCTTGGCGGTGGCCGGCTGTTCGTCCGGCAAGGGCTCGACCGCGGACGCCGGCCCGGACGGCGGGGGCGGCACCGGGTCCGGCGACGCCGGCCCGGACGCGGGCGCCCGCGACGGTGGTCCCGGCGCCGCGGACGCCGGCCTCGACGCGGGGACGTTCGATGCGGGGTCGGACGCCGGAACGGTCGACGCGGGCCTCGATGCCGGCGGCGCGGACGGCGGCCTTCTCGACGCCGGCGCCGACGCCGGCCCCGCCGACGCCGGCGCCCCGGATGCCGGGCCGGTGGACGCCGGCCCGGCGACGTACGGGGACCTCGACGCTTCCGGCAACTGGACCACCTTCGACACGGGCACGGTCGATCCGAACAGCAACGGCTTCTTCGAGGGCGCCGTCTTCGACGGCCGCTACATGAACTTCCTCACCCTTCTGAGCGGCGTCGTCCGCTACGACACGACCGGGTCGTTCGGAGATCCCGCGGCCTGGTCGGCCTACGATCCGTCCACGGCCCACCCGAACGCCAAGGGCTTCATCGGCGGGACGTTCGACGGCCGCTACGTGTACGCGGCGCCGAGTCTCCTGGCCACCCGGTACGACACGAGCGGGCCCTTCGACGCGGCGGGCTCGTGGGAGACATTCGACACGACGCAGGTCGAGCCCGACGGCGGCGGTCAGGTCTCCTACGCGGGCGCGACCTTCGACGGCCGCTACGTCTACTACGCGCCCAACAACGACGGCCGGATCGCCGGGGGCGTTGGCTTCGCCCTCCGCTACGACACGCAAGGCCCCTTCGGCGGCGTCCCGAGCTGGCAAGAGTTCGATCTGACCCAGGTCGACCCCGACGCGCGGGGTTTCGCCGGCGCGACCTTCGACGGCCGGTACGTCTACTTCGCGTCCCAGTACCAGAGCCTCGCCGTCCGCTTCGACACCCAGGGCACGTTCACACAGGCGTCCTCCTGGCAGAAGTTCGACCTCGCGACCCTGTTCCCGCCCAACACCGGCGGGAACGCCGTGGGCAGCGGTCACATGGGCCTCATTTACGACGGCCGCTACGTCTACTGGCTGCCGCAGCAGTCCGAGCAGGAGATCATGAGCTACGACACCCGCGGGGCCTTCACCTCCTCCAGTTCGTGGGCCGCCTACGATCCCAGTCCGCTCACCTCCTGCGGACCACAGCTCGGGCTGGGCACTGGTGCCTTCGACGGTCGGCGCCTCTACCTGCCTCCAGGCGACTGCCAGGGCGTCACCCCGGCCTCGACGATGCTGGTGTACGACACGACACTTCCGCTGACGCAGTCGTCGTCCTGGTCGGTCTTCGACCTCACGACGTTCGACACCAACGGGTTCCTCTTCGCGGGCGCCGGCTTCGACGGACAGTACGTCTACCTCGTGCAGCACGGCTTCACGCCGCTGCGCTTCGATGCGCGCAGCCCGCCGGGCTTGCCCCCGGCGTTCACGGGCTCGTTCTACTGAGGCTCGGCGGCGCCGTCGGCCGCGGGCGGCTCGGGCCCTTCAGGCGGCGCGGCGGCGGGGGCGCGGCGCGGGCTGCACGAGCGGCGAGAGCTGCTCCGCGAGCCGGGCGCGGAGGGAGACCACCTCGCCGACGACGAGCAGGGCCGGGGAACCGACGCGCGGGGCGCGGGCCGCGATGTCCGCGAGGGTGCCGGTCACGACCCGCTGGGGCCCGATGGAATCGCCGCGGACGGTGGTCTCGGGCCAGCTGCCCGCCTCGACGACCGCGCAGGGCGTCCGCTCGGCCCGTCCGGCGGCGACGAGCGCCGCCGCGGACGCCGCGAGCTTCTGGCCGCACATGAAGAGGACGAGGGTGTCGGCGGCGGCGAGCTTGCGCCACTCGCGTTCGCCGGCGGAGAGGCGCGCGGTCGCGAACGTCACGTCGGTCGCGAGGCCGCGGTGCGTGACGGGGATCCCGGCCGCGGCCGGAGCGGCGACCCCGCTCGTGACCCCCGGGACGACGTCGAAGGGCACGCCGGCACGCAAGAGGGCGAGCGCCTCCTCGCCCCCGCGGCCGAAGACGAACGGGTCGCCTCCCTTGAGCCTCACGACGTCGCGGCCCGCCCGCGCCCAGGCGATCAGGCGCCGGTGGATCTGCTCCTGATCGGTGTGGGGGCCGTCCCCGCGCGCTCCGGTCTTGCCGGCGAAGACGAGCCGCGCGCCGGGCCGGGCGTGCCGCAGGATGTCCGGGTGGACGAGGCGGTCGTAGACGACCACGTCGGCGTGGGCGAGCCGTCGCGCCGCCTTCAGGGTGAGCAGCTCGGGATCTCCGGGGCCCGCGCCGACGAGGTGGACGCAGCCGGCCACGGGTCAGGCCGCCTCCGCCGCGAGGGTCCGCCGGATCAAACGGCGAAGCCCGGCGCCGTCGCCCTCGGCGAGCAGCCGGGCGGCACCACCCTCGACGAGGGATTGGAGCGCGTGCGCGCGGGAGGCGCGCGGGAGGCGCGCGCGCAGGCGGGCGAGGAGGCGGACGAGCCGGCCGTACTCCGGGCCGACCGCCGCCATCGCGGCGTCGCGCGCGGCCTTGGCCGCGGTCGGACTCCGCCCGGAGGAGGTGACGGCGAGCGTGAGATCGCCGCGCCGGCCGACGGCGGGCAGGGTGAAGTCGCAAAGCCCGGGCGCGTCGGCGGCGTTCGCGAGGAGGCCCGCGCCCCGCGCCGCGGCGACGGCGGCGCGGTTAACTTCCGACATGTCGGTGGCCGTGAAGACGAAGCGGACGCCGCGCACGTCCTTCCAGTCGAACTCCCGCCGGCGCCAGCGCAGCTTCCCGGCCGCGGCCCAGCGCCGCAACGCCGGCCCCCCGCGCGGCGCGACGACTCGGACCTCCGCCCCGGCGGCGAGCAGTGCCCGGATGCGGCCCTCGGCGATCCGTCCGCCCCCGACGACCAGGACCGGGACGCCGCCGAGTCGGAGCGCGACGGGAAAGTCTGTCTGGCGGCGGGCGGTCATCGGGGTCACCGGTGGACGTGCAGGCCGCACTCCTTGTTCTCGGGGTTCTCCCACCACCAGCGCCCCGCCCGCAGGTCCTCGTAGGGCTTGATGGCGCGGGTGCAGGGGGCGCAGCCGATCGAGGGGAAGCCCTGGTCGTGGAGCGCGTTGTAGGGGACCCCGTGCTCCTTGACGTAGCGCCAGACCTGCGACGCGGTCCAGGAGGCCAGCGGGTTGAGCTTGGCGATTCCGCCGTGCGCGGCGTCCAGCTCGAGGACGTCGACTCCGGTCCGGGTGGGCGACTGCTCGCGGCGCAGCCCGGTGACCCAGGCGTCGCGGCCGGCGAGCGCGCGTCCCAGCGGCTCGACCTTGCGCAGGCCGCAGCAGGCCTTCCGCGCCTCGAGGCTGTCGCGGAACGAGAAGAAGCCGTGCTCGGCCTCGAGCGCCTCGACCGCGGCGCGCTCGGGGAAGTAGCTCCGGATCTCGACGCCGTAACGCTTGCGGACGGCCTCCATGACCTCGTAGGTCTCCGGGTGGAGGCGGCCGGTGTCCAGGGTGAAGATCTGGAGCCGCGGGGCGTGGGTCCGCGCGAGGTCGATGAGGACGCAGTCCTCGACGCCGAAGCTCGATGCGATCGCGGCCCGGTCGCCGAAGCGCTCGTCGATCCAGCGCAGGATCTCGGGCGCGGAGGCGGCGCCGAGGCGGGCGCGGGCGGCTTCGACCTCGGCCGCGGGCAGCGGCGTCGGGGCGAGGGGGCGGAGGGCGGTGGCGGGGGCGGACACGGTGGCTCCTTTCGGGTTTTGGTCGCTGATCAGGCGGCGTCGAGGGCGCCGCCGCGGTAGGCGTCGGCGAGGATCTGCGCGACCTCGGGCCGCGAGAACTCGGGGGGCGGGAGCTTGCCCTCGCGCAGCATCTCGCGCACGCGCGATCCGGAAAGGGCCACGCGATCGGCCTCGCCGTGCGGGCAGGTCCGGGTCGAGGCCATGCCGGCGCAGGCCCGGCAATAGAACGAGTTCTCGAAGCGCAGCGGCGTGATTCCGATCTCGGCGGGATCGAACTCGTCGAAGATCGCCTGGGCGGCGTAGCTGTCGTAGAAGCCGCCGACGCCGGCGTGGTCGCGCCCCACGATGAAATGGCTACAGCCGTAGTTCTTCCGGATGAGAGCGTGCCAGACGGCCTCGCGGGGCCCGGCGTAGCGCATGGCCGCCGGAAACGCCGCGAGCAGGACCCGGTCCTTGGGGTAGTAGCGGTCGAGCAGCACCCGGTAGCAGCGCAGCCGGACGTCCGCCGGCACGTCGTCGCCCTTGGTGGCGCCGATGAGCGGGTGGAGCAGCAGGCCGTCGACCTGCTCGAGCGCGACCTTCTGGAGGTACTCGTGGGCGCGGTGGACCGGGTTGCGGGTCTGGAAGGCCACGACCGTGCGCCAGCCGCGGGCGAGGAAGGCCTCGCGGGTCTCGCGCGGGGTGAGCCGCAGTTCGTCGCGCGGCGGCGGTTCGAGGACGTCGACCGGACCGGCGAGCCGGACCCGTCCGCCGGCGAGGAGCTGCGCGACGCCCGGATGTTCGCGTGACTCGGTGCCGAAGACGAGGCGGGCCTCCTCGAGCGGATCGACCTCGTAGATCTCGGTCAGCTTCAGCACGGCGAGGAGCCGGCCGTCTTCGTCGCGCAGGGGGACCGAATCGCCCGGGGCCGCGCCGCTCGGCGCGCCCGCGGGGGCGAGGGTCACCGGGAGCGTCCAGGGCAGCCCCCCGTCGAGCCGCTTGCGGGTGAGGACCGAGCGGTAGTCGGCCTCGCCCATGAAGCCGGCGAGAGGGCTGAGCGCGCCGACCGCGAGCAGCTCGACGTCGGACGCCTCGCGGGGGGAGAGCGTCAGGCCGGGGCGATCGCCGGCGTCGCGGCGCAGCGCCGCGGCGAGATCGGGTCCGGCGAGCCGCTCGACGAGCCGGCCGCCGTGGGGCGCGGGGAGCTGGGGGACCTTTCGCGTTTGCATGCTTCATTCTCCTCGTCAGATTCCGAGTGCCGGCCAGAGCCAGCGCGACGAGGCCAGGACGAGGACCGCCCCGGCCCCGGTGAGGGCGAACCCGCCGAGCAGGAGCTGGCGGGGCGCGAGCTTGCCCGCCCCGACGGCGATCGCGTTCGCGGTCCCGCTCGCCGGGAGGGCGAAGCCGAGGCCGCTCGCGACCGCGACGAGCAGGGCGACCTCGCGGGCCTGACCGGGCGCCACGAGCGTCAGCGCGAGCGGCAGCACGGTCGCGACGGTCGCGGCGTGGGACATCACGCTCGTGAGCAGGAGCGTGATCGCCACGAGGATGCCGGGCAAGAGCGACGGCGGAAAGCCCGCGAGCCGGTGGGCCAGGACCGCCGCGGCGCCGCTCTCGCCGAGGGCCGAGCCGAGCGAGACGGCGCAGCCGATGAGGACGAGCGCGCCCCAGTTGACCCGGCGCTCGAGATCCTGCCAGGTGACCGCGCCGAAGGCGACGAGGGCGACGGCCGCCGCGAGCCCGATCGTCGCGAGGCCGAGTCGGTCGCCGAGCACGGCCCACGCGACGACGGCGAGGACGAGCGTCGCGCCCGCGACCTTCTCGCGGGCGGTGACGGGCCCGGGGTTCACCCCCCGGCGGATCTGGAGCGTGGCGGACGGCGCCGGGTAGAGGGCCCGCAGCAGGAGGTGGCCGAGGCCGAGGAGGGCGAGCGAGACGGGCAGCGCCGCGAGCGAGTAGCCGGCAAAGCCGAAGCGCGGGCTGGACGCCTGCTCGAGCACGCCGAGCGCGAGCGGCGCG
>DAIDIT010000146.1 GCA_027451705.1 Pseudomonadota bacterium | reverse complement strand
GAGGACGTCGACCTCCCGCACCTCCCCGACGAGATCGCCGATCCGCGGACCGCCGCGCCGGTCACCGGCGCCTTGCGGACGCTCGCCGAGGTCGAGCGGGCGCACATCCAGGCCGTGCTCGACGCCAGCGGCGGCAACCAGGCCGAGGCGGCGCGCCTTCTCGGCATCGGCCGTACGACCCTCTGGCGAAAGCTGCGCGAGGCGGGGCTCGGCACCGGCGGCGGAACGCCGGCCTCTGCGCGTTGACCGCGTCACGGCCGACGGGTCGAGGAACGGGAGCAGGTCCCGGAGGGCCTCCTCGCGAAGCGAGGGCGATCTCGGGGGCGAATGCACCCGCTCGCGATCCCGCCGATTGACGGAGGGGGGGACACGCGTTAACGAAGTGACGCGGCCGCGTGAGCCGGCCCAGACGCTTCTGCGGTGCAAGCCATGCCGACAGCCCGGGGGAGCGGGACGACTCCCGGTGCGGGAGATCGCGCCCGGGCACTCGCGCTGCTCCGCCGCTACGGCTGGGATTCGACGTCGTTCCAGATCCTCGACGGGGCTTGCCGGCTCTGGTTCGCAGAGGACGCGGTGGTCGCCTACGCGGACACCGGCCGCACACTCGTCGGGGCCGGCGCTCCGGTGTGTTCACCCGAAAGGGCCTCCTCGGTGGCGCGGAACTTCGCTTCCGCCGCGGCGGGAAGCGGGCGTGCCGCGGCGTTCTTCGCGGTTTCGGAGCGGTTCGCCGCCGAATCCGGCCTCGCGTCGATTGCCATCGGCGAAGTCGGCGCGTGGAGTCCGCAAGACTGGCCGGAGGTGTTGTCGCGAACGCCCAGCCTGCGGGAGCAGCTGCGCCGCGGGCGGGCGAAGGGGCTGTCGATCGAGCCGGCCGGCGCGTGCCTCGCGGCGCTTCGCCCCGCCCTGCGGGCGCTGCGACTGCGCTGGTCGGAGGGCCACCGCATGGCACCGATGGACTTCCTCGCGCGGCCGGCGTCGTTCGACCCGGAGCTGGCGCGCGAGCGGGAGTTGCTCGTCGCCTGGCGGGGCCGCCGGCCGGTCGGATACGTCTGCCTCTCGCCCATCTACGCCCGCCGGGGCGCGCTCGTTCAGGAATGGGTGCAGGACGTGGATGCACCCAACGGCACCGCGGAGTTGCTTCTCGACGCAGCGTTCCGCCGAGCGGCCGAGCACGACCTGGACTATGCGACGCTCGGCCTTTCGCCCCTCGCGGGCCGGCTGCCCCCCTGGCTCGCCGCGGCGCGGGCACTCGGACGGCCGTGGTTCGATTTCGAGGGGCTGTGCCGCTTCAAGGCGAAGTTCCGGCCGCAACGCCTGGAGGCCGTCGCGCTCGCTGGGACGGGACTGCCGATTCCGGCGCTCGTCGTCGAGAGCCTGCGCGCCTTCGCGGGGGGCAGCTTCGCCCGCTTCGGCGCCGCGACGCTCCGGCGGCATCTGGCGGTCGCGTGGAGGAGCTGAGCCGGATGCCGAACCTCGCCCTCGACGGCGAGAGCTGGCTCCTCGTGCTCACGGGCGCGGGCGTCTCCGCGGAGAGCGGCCTGCCGACGTTCCGCGACGCGAACGGCCTCTGGGAGCGCCACCGGGTCGAGGACGTGGCCACGCCTGAAGCGTTCGAACGCGATCCCGCGCTGGTCTGGCGCTTCTACTCACAGCGAAGGGCCGCGGCCGAGGGCTGCCGGCCGAACGCCGGGCATCTGGCGATCGCGGAGGTCGAACGGCGCCTCGGCGACCGCTTCCTCCTCGTGACCCAGAACGTCGACGGGCTGCACGCGCGGGCCGGCAGCCGGCGCGTCGTCGAGCTCCACGGCAGCCTCTTCACCTCCCGCTGCTCGCGCTGTGATCGCGACCCCTTCCCCGACGATCGCCTGTACGAGCGCGACCTGCCGGAGTGTGACGCCTGCCACGCCCGCATCCGCCCACACATCGTCTGGTTCGGCGAGCCGCTCTTCCCGGCCGACATCCACCGCATCGACTCGTTCCTGCGCGCCGCCCGTGCCGGAAGGCCGGTCTTCCTCGCGGCCGGCACGTCGGGGAACGTCTACCCGGCCGCGGGTCTGGTTCACCAGGCGCGCGCGACGGGGGCCGAGACATGGCTCGTCAACGCCGAGCCCGCGGAGAATGGCGCGGCCTTCGACCACTTCGTCCAAGGTCGCGGCGCCGGGATCCTGCCCCGGTTGCTCGGCCCCTGATCCTGCGGCCGCCGGCGCTAGGCGAGCGGCTGACCGTCCTCGAAGACGCCGCCCGTCGGACCGTTCGGGCCGAGGCGGCAGGCCCACAGGATCGAGGCCACGCCCTCCTCGACCGAGCGGGGAGCCCCCGAACCTCCCATGTCGGTGCGCGCCCAGCCGGGGCTCGCGGCGTTGACCAGGATTCGACGCGGCTTCAACTTCTCCGCGAAGAGCGCCGTGAGGCGGTCGAGCGCGGCCTTGGTGGCGCCGTAGTCGCCGGGGCGCTCCTCCGCGAGCGCGAGCAGGTCGTCCACGGTCTTCGCGCGGTCGAGGCGTTCGAGGAACGCCGGGGACTGGACGCTTCGCCGGCCGAGGCCGCTCGTGACCATGACCACGCGCGCCCCGTCCGAGAGCAGCGGCGCGAGGCCGCGCGTGAGGAGCGCCGGACCGCGCAGGTTCACGTCCCACAGCTCCGCCCGACCGGTGCGGTAGACACCGGCGTTGTTCACGAGCAGGTCGAGCTTCTCGCCGCGCGACCCGAGCCGCTCGACCAGCGCGGCGATCGACCGCGGGCTCGCGACGTCGAGCGGCTCCGCTTCGGCCGCGGGCAGCGCGGGAGCCGTGGCGGGGGTTCGCACGCCGAGCAGCACCCGCCACCCTTCGGAGGCGAGCGCGCGGGACACTCCGAGGCCGATGCCGCGCGAGGCCCCGGTGACGAGCGCAGTCCGGGTCATCGCGTGTCGGCAACCTCCCCCACCTGCGCAGAGATCTTCGGGCGCGGCACCATCGAGCTTCCGGTGCCCAGGGGCGGAATCGAACCACCGACACGAGGATTTTCAGTCCTCTGCTCTACCGACTGAGCTACCTGGGCGAGTGCGGCGCCGGAAGGTATGCCGCGAGGGCCGCTGGCAGTCAAGCGAAGCGGGTCCTCCGGCCCCTTGCCGCGGGGGTGGGGCGGACGCACCTTCTCGCCCGCTTCCCATCGAGGAAGCCACAGGAGAGACGACATGCCGATCACCCGTTGGGACCCGATGCAGGAACTTCGCGCCATGACGCGCCAGATGGAGAGGGCCTTCTCGCCGCTCTGGGGGACGCCGCGCACGCTGCTGGAGCCGTCGCCGCTCGCGACGACCGACTGGCCGGCGGTGGACATCTACGAGGACAAGGAGGAGCTGATCTTCCGCGTCGAGGCCCCGGGGATGGAGCAGAAGGACGTGGAGGCGGTGATCGAGGACTCGACCCTCACCGTCCGCGGCGAGCGGTCGCTCTACCGCGAGGACAAGAAGGAGAACTACCAGCGGATGGAGAGCACCTACGGGACTTTCAGCCGCTCCTTCAGCCTCCCGTCGACGATCGACCGCGACAAGATCCGGGCGCAGATGCACAACGGCGTGCTCGAGGTCCACATCCCCAAGCGCGAGGGCGCCAAGGGGAAGGCCATCCCGATCTCGGGCTGACCTACGATCGGCCGGCCGGCGGGAGAGTTTCCGCTCACCGCCGGCCCGTGTGCCGGCGGAAGCGTTTCCACTCACCGCCGGCCGGTTGCCCCCCGCGCGGGGAGTGCGCTATCTCTGCGCCATGGCCGACAACGCCGCCCCGCAGCCACCCGTCGAGTTCGAGACGCACCCGAGCCGCTACCGGCACTGGAAGCTCGCGTTCGAAGGGTCGATCGCGCGCCTGTCGATGGCGGTGCGCGAGGACGGCGGGCTCCGGCCCGGCTACCAGCTCAAGCTCAACAGCTACGACCTGGGCGTCGACATCGAGCTCGCCGACGCCGTGCAGCGCATCCGCTTCGAGCACCCCGAGGTCGGCGCGGTGGTCGTGGACAGCGCGCTCCAGCGGCTCTTCTGCGCCGGCGCCAACATCTTCATGCTGGCGTCGTCGGCCCACCCGTTCAAGGTGAACTTCTGCAAGTTCACGAACGAGACCCGCCTCGCCATCGAGGACGCCTCGGCGCACAGCGGCATCAAGTGGATCGCCGCGCTCAACGGGACGGCCTCCGGCGGCGGGTACGAGCTCGCGCTCGCCGCGGACGAAATCCTCCTCATCGACGACGGCTCGAGCGCGGTCAGCCTGCCGGAGGTCGCGCTCCTCGGCGTGCTGCCGGGCACGGGCGGCCTCACCCGCGTCGTGGACAAGCGCAAGGTCCGGCGGGATCTCGCGGACGTCTTCTCGGCCCTCCCGGAGGGCGTCAAGGGCAAGCGCGCCGTCGACTGGCGCCTCGTCGATCGGGTCATCCCCCGGAGCCACTTCGACCAGGACGTGCGCGATCGCGCGCTGGAGCTGGCGGCCCTGACCGACCGCAAGGCCGACGGCACGGCCCGGGAGCTCGAGCCGCTGCAGCCGGAGGTCACGCCGGACCGCCGACAGTACCGCTTCGTCACCCTCGACCTCGACGCCGCCCGCCGCCTCGCGACGCTGACCGTCCGCGCCCCGGCCGAGCCCGCGGGGGCCGACGCCTTCCCCTGGCACCTGCGCGCCTTTCGCGAGCTCGACGACGCCCTCCTCCACCTCCGCCTCAACCACCTGGACGTGGGCACGGTCCTCCTAAAGACCGTGGGAGACCCGGCGCTCGTGCTGGGCCACGACCGCTGGCTGGCCGGCCGCCGCGACTGGCTCGGGCGCGAGATCCTCGGCCAGGTGCGCCGGACCCTCAAGCGCCTGGACCTGACCGCGAAGACTCTCTACGCCGTGATCGAGCCGGGGAGCTGCTTTACGGGCTCGCTCTTCGAGATGGCGCTCGCCGCGGACCGGAGCTACCTGCTCGCGAGCGAGAAGGCGGCGACCGTCGAGCTCTCGCCCCTCTCGGCGGGCGCGCTGCCCATGTCGAACGGCCTCACCCGCCTCCAGACGCGCTTCCTCCACGACCCGGCGCAGGTCGAGCGCGTGCTGGCGCACCGCGGTTCCTTCGCGCCGGCGGCCGCGCTCGAGGCGGGCCTCGTCACCTTCGCGCCCGACGCGATCGACTGGGACGACGAGCTGCGGCTCGCGCTCGAGGAGCGGGCGTCGCTCTCGCCGGACGCGCTCACGGGCATGGAGGCGAACCTGCGCTTCGCGGGCCCCGAGACGCTCGAGACCAAGATCTTCGGCCGGCTGTCGGCCTGGCAGAACTGGATCTTCCAGCGGCCCAACGCGGTCGGCGAGAAGGGCGCCCTCGCCCTGTACGGCCGCAAGGGCCAGCGGCCCGAGTTCGACTGGCGCAGGACGTAAGGAGCCCGCATGTTCACCGACGAGAAGATCCCGAACAACGTCGACCTCGCCACCGACTCGCGCCTCCAGCGCGCCCTCGAGCAGTGGCAGCCGAACTTCCTCGCCTGGTGGAACGAGATGGGGCCGGAAGGCTTCCAGCAGAAGGACGTCTACCTGCGCACCGCCGTCGGCGTGACGACCGACGGCTGGGCCCACTTCGACTACGTCAAGATGCCGGACTACCGCTGGGGCATCTTCCTCGCCGACCCGATCGCCGATCGGCGGATCGGCTTCGGCGACTCGATGGGCCAACCGGTCTGGCAGGACGTCCCCGGCGAGCACCGGACCACGCTCCGCCGGCTCATCGTGACCCAGGGCGACACCGAGCCCGCCTCGGTCGAGCAGCAGCGCGCGCTCGGCCAGACCTGCCCCTCGCTCTACGACCTGCGCAACCTCTTCCAGGTCAACGTCGAGGAGGGGCGCCACCTCTGGGCGATGGTCTACCTGCTGCACCGCTACTTCGGCCGCGACGGCCGGGAGGAGGCCGAGGAGCTGCTCGCGCGGCGGAGCGGCAACGCCGACCGGCCGCGCATCCTGGGCGCGTTCAACGAGCCGATCGACGACTGGCTCTCGTTCTACATGTTCACGATGTTCACCGACCGCGACGGCAAGTACCAGCTCCTCGCCCTCGCCGAGTCCGGCTTCGACCCGCTCTCGCGCACGACCCGCTTCATGCTGACCGAGGAGGCCCACCACATGTTCGTGGGCGAGACCGGCGTCGGCCGCGTCGTGCAGCGCTCGGCCGAGCTGACCAAGCAGACGGGAGGCTCCGCCCGCGAGGCCGGCGGCGTCGATCTCGAGACCGTCCAGAAGTACCTGAACCTCTGGTACTCGCTCTCGCTCGACCTCTTCGGCGGCGAGGTCTCGACCAACGCCGCGAACTTCTTCGCCGCGGGGCTCAAGGGGCGCGCCAAGGAGGAGAAGTACGAGGACCACGTCGCGCGCGAGGGAACGCTCGCGATGGAGCTGCCGCAGAACGGCAAGCTCGTGCGCCAGGAGGTGCCGCTCCGCTCGGCGATGAACGAGTTCCTCCGCGACGGCTACGTCGAGGACTGCCAGCGCGGCGTCGACCGCTGGAACAAGACGCTCGAACAGGCCGGCGTCTCCTTCCGGCTGACGCTCCCGTCGCGCCGCTTCCACCGCCAGCAGGGCGTCTTCGCCGGGCTCCACTTCGATCCCGACGGGCGGCCGATCTCGAACGAGGAGTGGGAGCGGCGCAAGGACGACTGGCTCCCCTCCGCCGCGGACCGCGCCCACGTGAAGGGGCTCCAGCCGCGCGCGATCGTGAATCCCGGCCAGATGGCCCACTGGATCGCCCCGCCCGCGAAGGGCATCGACGGCAAGCCGCTCGACTTCGAGTACGTCCGCCTCGCCTGAGACGCGAAACGGAGCGCCCGGAAGCTTCGCGCGTGGACGCGCCGCCTCCGGGCTCTCCTTGCTACTCCCTCACGCTACGGGGCGAGGGGCTTGCCGTCGGGGCCCAGGAGCTGCACGGTCGGCTGGACGTTGCTCACGATGGCCTGCTTCTGGTTCTTGCCCATCGTGTGCCGCGCCTGCCGCGTGAGCTTCCGCTTGGCCTTGGCCTCGGTCTTCTTCTCGACCGAGGGGACCTTGCGGGCCTGCACGGAGATCCCGAACTTCGTCAGCACGGGGTTCCCCTTGCCCAGGAGCTGCTTCAGCGTGACGACCAGCTCCTTGTAGAACTGGTCGGCGCCGGGCAGCGCCTGGTGCAGGGCCGAGGTGGCCGATCGGTAGGCGCTCAGGGCGAGGACGACCGCCTTGAACAGCCCCAGCGTCTGCGCGATCTGCGCGCGGATCTGGGGCTGGGTGTACGCCTTGCCGTTCACGGTCAGCGTGGTCGTCGCCGGGATGTCCGACGCGACGCCGCTGTCCAGGTCGGTCAACTTCTTCTCGAGCACGTACATGGCTGCACTTCTCTTTCCCCCGGGGTTTGCGCCCGGGATCGCCGGCGGCTTGGACGCCCCCGCGGAGAACGGCTCTCCGCGGAGGGGCACCTCGACTTCGTTCGGCCCGAGCGGCACCCCATGTGCCTTCGGGCCGGCGACCGTCCCCGGCTCCACGTCCGGTTCGGGTCGCGGCGTCGTGCCTGCCGACCTTCTTCGCCCTCTATCCCTCTACAGGGGGTGGCCGGCCGAGATCCCGGACAAGGAAAATGAAGGCGATCGGAAACGGCCGGAGACACGGGGCTTTTCACGACGCGTCAAAGACGGGCGCGGAAAGCCCGTGGGCGGCCGTCCAGAGGTTGAACGGACCCGCCCCGACCTTCGGGATGCCCGCAACGAAGTTCGAGATGGCCGCAACGACCTTCGAGTCGGCCGCAACGAAGTTCGAGATGGCCGCAACGACCTTCAATGTGGCCGCACTCGACTTCAATACGGCCGCACTCGACTTCGTTATGGCCGCAAAGAAGTTCAATACGGCCGCACTCGAGTTCGTTACGGCCGCGAGGAACTTCTTTGCGGCCGCAGAGAAGTCGAAGACGGCCGTCCTCGACCTCGAAATGGCCATCCTGACCTTCGATGCGACCGTGTTCGAGGTCGAGTCGGCCATGCCGAAGGCGAGGGCGGCCGCGCTGACCTTCGAGTCGGCCGAGTCGAAGCCGAGGACGGCCGTGCCGACCTTCGAGTCGCCCGAGTCGAACGTCGGTGCGGCCGTCCCGACCTTCGGGGCGGCCCCGTCGAAGGCCTACTTCTTCGTCACCTTGGCCTGGGCGGCGATCCAGCCGTCGATGCGGGTGTCGAGGATTTCGAGCGGAAGCGCGCCGGCGCCGATGACCTCGTCGTGGAAGGCGCGCTCGTCGAACCGGGTGCCGAGGGCCTGCTCGGCCTTCGCCCGGAGCTTTGCGATCTCGAGCTGGCCGAGCTTGTAGCCGAGCGCCTGCGCCGGCCAGACGAGGTAGCGGTCGACCTCGACCCGCGCGTTCAGCTCCGGCTGGCCGGTGTGCGCGATGAAGTAGCGGACCGCCTGCTCGCGGGTCCAGCCCTCGGCGTGCAGGCCGGTGTCGACGACGAGCCGCACCGCCCGCCACATCTCGGCGCTGAGCTGGCCGAACCTGTCGTAGGGGTCGTCGAGCACGCCGAGCTCGCCCCCGAGCGACTCGCAGTAGAGCGCCCAGCCCTCGACGAAGGCGTTGTACATCCCGAAGCGGCGGAAGCGGGGCAGGTCGGTCAGCTCCTGGGCGCGGGCGATCTGGAGGTGGTGGCCCGGGACGGCCTCGTGCAGGGTCAGGTCGACCATCGCCCACTTCGGCCGCGCCGCGAGGTCGTAGCTGTTCGCCAGGAACGTCCCGGAGCGGCCGGCCTCGGGCGACCCCGGCTCGTAGAACGCCGCGGGCGCGGTCCGGGCCTCGTAGTCCGGCATCGCCGAGACACCGTAGGTCAGCCGCGGGAGGGTGCCGAAGTGGCGCGGCAGCTCCGCGTCGATCCGCTTCGCGATGTCGCGGTAGCCGGTCAAAAGCGACGCCGCGTCGCCGTAGAAGAAGCGCGGGTCGGTCGCGAGGAAGCGGAAGAACGCGGCCTGATCGCCGGAGAAGCCCGCGGCCTTGCGCGCGTCCGCCATGGCCGCGTCGAGCCGCGCCACCTCGCGCAGGCCGAGCGCGTGGATCGCGTCGGGGCCCTGGTCGGTCGTGGTCTGCACCTGTATCTCGTGGCGGTACCAGGCCTTGCCGTCGGGGAGCGACGTGAAGCCGAGGGTCGTGCGCGCCCCCGGCACGTAGCGGTCGCGGACGAAGGCGAGGAGCTTGCGCCAGGCGGGGAGGACGTCGTGGCGCAACTCCTCGACCGCCTGGGCGCGGAGCCGCCGCTGCTCCGGCTCCGGGATCGAAGGGGGCATCGACGCGAAGACGGTCCGGTAGAGGGGGTTCTGCGTCGGATCGTCCTCGACGTGGTTTCCGATCTGATCGGGCGCCTTCTCGAGCACGGCCCGCGGCGGCGTGATCCCGGCGGCGAGCCCCTTCTCGAGGAGGGCGATCGTCTGATCGACGTAGGCGGGAACCGCCCGCATCCGCGCTAGGAAGTTCTCGTAGTCCTGGACGTGGCCGCGCGGCACCGCGCGCGCGAGCTCGGCGACCGCCGACGGCGGCGAGTCGATCTGGTTGAGCTGGAAGTACTCGTCGTGGAACCGGTAGCCCGCGACCTCCTGCCGCAGCGGGTAGAGGAAGAGGTCGAGGTTCAGCCGGTCCTCGGCGTCGAGGCCCTTGCGGGGAAAGCCTTCCGCGCGGGCGAGCATCGCGCGCTGGTGCGCCTCGCGCCGCGCGATCGCTTGCTCGGACCAGTCGGTCAGCCGGTCGTCGAAGCGGTCGTCGCCGTTCTCGGTGGCCTGCTCGGGGTAGGCCGCCTCCTGCCAGTCCCACTGCTCGGCGAACATCGCCCAGAGGGCGGCGTGGGGCGTCGGGGCGGCGGCGAGGAGCAGGGCGAGGATCGGCAGCACGGGTTCTCCCTAGGGAAGGACGTACGAAGACGGCACGTCGACGTGGAAGCGCAGGACGACCTCGGCGGGCTTGCCGGGGGAGACCGGCGCGTGCCAGGTGAGCCGGCCGTCCTCCGCGGCGAGCGCGTAGCCGGGCGTCGTCGTGGGGTCGACGGCCACGCGCACGTCGTCCTCCTCGGAGACGGGGATCGGCTCGACCAGCTCGACCTCGCCGGCCGCCCCGGCGGTGCGCGAGATCCGGATCCGGTAGCCGTAGCGGAAGCGCGTCGACCCGCCGAAGAGTCCGGCGTCGCGCCTGACCTCCTCGAGGACGGTGCGGTCGACGGCGTAGCTCTCGTCGATGCCGAACGTCAGGTGGAACGGCGCGCCGGAAGCGACCCGCCCGATCCGATCGCGGCCGACGAAGCCGGAGCGCCAGAAAAGCTCGACGTCGCCGGGCAGGAGCGGGAACGGCGCCGCGTCCACGAGGTCGGCCACCCGGAAGACGAACGGCGCGAGGGCCGGGGCGCAGCGGCTCGCGAACCGGGCGGGAAGCTTCACCTGCGCGACGAAGAGCCGGACCTCCGTGCCGTCGCCCGGGACCGCGGCGACGCCCGACACCGGGAACTGCACCGAGAGTCCCTGCGCGCGCGCGTCCGCCCCACCGGCCGGGGCGGACGGGGCCGCCTCGGCGTGGCTCGCGGTCTCGGCCCGCACCTGCAGGACCTTCTTCTCCGGCTTGCGCGCCTCGGCCGCGATCCAGAGCGGCGCAGGCGAGGGGGGCGTCGCGTTCTGCAGCGGGACCGCGGTGGAGAGGACGATCGACGCCCCGCTCCAGTCCTCCCCCGTCGACTGCCGCACCCTGGCGAAGGCCGACAGGTCGACCGCGCCCGCGCCCGACCTGGCCTCGTAGAACGGAATCCACGACGCGCCGCCGACGAGGTACGACAGCCGGACCCGCGCGGCCGGGCCCGCGGGGCAGGCGACGAGCGCTTCGGCGATCCGTTCCCTG
>DAIDIT010000145.1 GCA_027451705.1 Pseudomonadota bacterium | reverse complement strand
CGGGCGCGCTCCAGGCCCCGAAGGCCGACGTCGAGCCGTCGGCCGAGACGTAGGCGCGCTCGCCGTCCGCCCCAAAGCCCGTGGCGGCGATCCGGCCGTCCGGGCACAGCTCCAGGGTGCAGAGGAGCGGCGGCAGGCCGGACACGCGCACGTCGAAGTCGAGCGAGGAGCCGACGCGCAGGGGCATCGAGGCGGCCTCGAAGGCGCCGGGCGTCCGCTCCTCCCGCGCGACGACGACGCGGTGGCTCACCCCCCGAACCTAACCAGACCCACACGGCGCTCCAGGGCGCATCGTGCGGATCGCATGGCTTTCGGCCGGGATCGCATGGCGTGAGTCGGCCGACTCGCGGCTCACGATCCCCGTCGAAAGGCATGAGTCGTCAGACTCACGGTTCACGATCCCGGTCGCAGGGCATGCGTCGCCCGACAAACGGCCCACGCTCCCCTTCGCAGGGCCTTCGATCTCGATCGCACGGTTCCCGGTGGATCCCTCGTTCGATTTGACAGCGGCTTCATACGCCCCGACCATCGGGGCGATGGCCTTGCCGCGATCCCTGCTCCGAACGCTGCCCGTGCTCGCGCTCCTGCCCTGGGCGGCGTGTGCCCCTCCCCGGAGCTGCACGGCCGACTCGGACTGCGGCGACGGCGGCTACTGCGCCATCCCCGCGACACCGTGCCCCGACGCTCCGCGCGACGTACCCGAGGTGACGGTTGCCCCGGGCACGTGTCATCCGAACTGCGACCTCGGCACCTGCGCGTGCGTCAGCGACGCGGACTGTCCGAACGGACGGTGTTTCCTGGGCAAGTGCTCGTTCGCAGTGGCGCAGTGCGCAGAGATCGTCTGTCCCCCCGAGTGCCCCTTCACCGTCCCAATCGACACGCTCTGCGGCTACTGCCGGTGCCAGACGTGTCCGGGCGCCGACGCGGGATGACGATCGGCAACGAGTTCCACCGGCTCAGCCACCAACGGAACTGACCGCCGATCGGTCCCGGCGCCGCGCCCGTAGGTTCGCCTGCAACGCCACGACCAGCACCCCAGGTGTGGCAGCCCCTCCGGGGGCGCTTTCGGGGATTGTGGCGTCCTCCCTAGGGTTGACCATCTCTATCCGAGGGAGGGCAACGATGCCCCGACTGCTGGCGACCACCACGCTCCTGGCCGCGTTTGCGGCCTGCAACGTCAACAACTATCCCCCCGACAAGGGCGGCGGCGGACAGGGCTGCGGCTGCCCCGGCCAGTCCGGCCCTCCGGGTGCCACCGGTCCGACCGGCCCCATGGGCGACGTCGGACCGTCGGGTCCCACCGGACCGCAGGGCGACCCGGGTGACCAGGGGCCACCCGGCGATCCGGGCATGACCGGTGCGACCGGTCCGACCGGAGCCACCGGCGCGACCGGGACCACGGGCCCGACCGGGGCCACCGGGGCCACCGGGGCGACCGGTCCGACCGGGGCCACAGGGGCGACCGGGCCAACCGGGGCCACGGGGGCCACGGGCAGCTCCTCGGGCGTCCCGCTCCTCGCGGCGGGCGCGGACTCGACCTGCGCCTACACGAGCGACGACGGCCTGAAGTGCTGGGGCGGCAACGCGTTCGGCCAGCTCGGGAACGGCACGAAGACCGATTCGACGACGCCCGTCGCGGTTACCGGCCTGTCGACCGTGACGGACCTCGCCGGCGGCGCCGAACACTACTGCGCGCTCTCGGGCGGCAAGGCGTACTGCTGGGGCAACAACGGGCAGGGGCAGCTCGGCGACGGCACGAACACGGACCGCGCGACTCCCACGGCGGTCAGCGGGCTGACGGGGACGCCCGTCGGGCTGCTCGCCGGCGCGCTGCACACCTGCGCGCTCCTCGACGACGGCACCCTCTGGTGCTGGGGCTACGGCGTCGACGGCGAGCTCGGGAACGGCGGCACCGCGAGCTCGCCGAAGCCGGTCGAGGTCACCGGCAACCCCACGCCCACCTGGGTCGCGCTCGGCGCGGGCGGCCAGCAGGCCTTCCACACCTGCGCGACCTCCCTCGACGGGACGACATACTGCTGGGGCGCGAACCCGTTCGGCCAGCTCGGCGACGGCTCGACGACCAACAGCGACGTCCCGATCGCCACCTCGGGACGGTACCTGAACCTCGCCCGCGGCAACTCCCACACCTGCGGCATCTTCCTCAGCGGCCCGATCGACTGCTGGGGCTGGAACGTCTACGGCCAGCTCGGCGACGGCACCTTCGGCGGACAGTCGACGACGCCGGTCGCGGTTTCCGGGCCGCCCGCGGACCCGGTGGCGATCACGGCGGGCTTCGGCCACACCTGCGTGCTCACGGGCGACGGCGAGATCTGGTGCTGGGGGCTGAACGCCAACGGCCAGCTCGGTGACGAGTTCACGACGAACTCTGACGTGCCGGTGCAGGTCGGCCTGGGCGGCGAGGCGGTGGCCGTCGCCGCCGGCGCCTACCACACCTGCGCGGCGCTCGCGAACGGCCAGGTCTACTGCTGGGGCGAAGGCGGTTCCGGCCAGCTCGGCAACGGCCACACGATCGACAGCGGCAACCCGCAGCGCGCGGAGTGAAGGGAACGGGACGGGCGGGGGGCGCCGCGGGATGGCCCCCTGCCCGTCCCTCACCCGGCTGGGTGCGGAGGGTGAACGACCTCGACCGCGACCCCGACCGCGACCCCGACCGGGATCGCGCCGGTCGCGCCAGGCGATGAGACCGCCTGTCACGCCCGGCGCAGCACACACGCGTTCGCGGTCGGATTCACCGGTCGAGGTCGTGGTCGATGGTCGCGGTGGCGATCGTGTTCGCGGTCGCGATCGTGTTCGCGGTCGCGATCGAGTCGTCTCGCATTTCGGCCTCCCTCCTCTGGCGAGGAGGCCGAAATGCAAGACGACGATCGATTCCCGATGCAGAAACTCGATGCCTACCAGGTCGCGCTCGACATCGCTCGGCGTGTCCACGAGGCCAAGATTCGCGACGCCGAACTGGCGGATCAGGCCACGCGGGCTTCCAAGAGCGTGTTCCTCAATTTGAGCGAAGGGCTCCCGCACGATCAGCCGGGGCTCCGGCGGCGGCACTTCGCCGTCGCGAACGGGAGCCTCCACGAGACGGTGGCCGCTCTGGATCTCGCTGCGGTGCTCGGGGCGGTGAGCCGAGACGAGGCCGCGGCGATCCAGGCCCTGGCCCTGCGGCTGAAGCGAATGCTGCGGGCGCTGCTCACCGGCACAGGCCGGTGAGCAGGGCGACGAGCCGTTCGGCGATCCGGAGGACCGCCGCCGCCTCGGCCTGCCCGCAGTCGCCGCAGAGGGCCGCAATTTCGACAGCGGCGGCGGCTTCGACGGTCTCTCCGCGGGCGATGGCGAAGACCCGCGCCTTGTCCCGCCGCGAAACTCTCGCGGCGCCTTCCGCGCAATTGAGCGCGGAGCCTTTGGCGGCGCGGAGGGCTTCGTCGCGAAGCTTGGCGTCCTGGATGTTGCACGCGCGGACCGCGAGGACGAGGTCGCGCGCGACGGTGAAGGCGATCAGCTTGTGGTGGGGAAGGATGGGAAGGGGTTCGTTCATGGCATTGGCTCCTTTCGCCCGAGCCGACAAGGAGCCGATGCCATGAACGACCACGACCTCTTCCGCGCTCCAAGCGTGCGCTGACACGGGCGCGACCGAGCCGGCAATCGAAGTGCCAGCCGGGCTTCATCGGCTGGCGCGAGATTGACTGCGAGGGAGGCGCAATTGCGCAACGCGGGTGACCCCCCACCCCGACCCTCCCCCGCAAGCGGGGGAGGGAGTCCGCGACCTCGACCTCGACCCCGACCTCGACCGCGCCCCCGCGACTCCGCGACCCAGACCCCGACCCCAACGGATAGGGGTCGTACCCGCTTCTTGACAGACCCGCGCCGCGCGCGGAGCATCGTTGGGCATGACACTCGGGCGCTCGTCCCTCGGGAGGCTGCCGCTGCTCGCGCTCCTCGCCTGCTCCTCGCCGCAGCAGCCGTTCCTCGGCAACTACCAGGTGGCGATCACGACGAACCTGACACTGCCCGCCGGCCGGCGCTGCCCGAAGGGCTGCACCCTCGACCAGCAGTCCGAAGGACCGCTCGCGATCACCGCCGGCCCGGGATCGCAGCTCATCTTCTCGTACGGGCAGGCGGACGGCGGGCGCCCATGCCTGATCACGGGCACGGTGCAGAGTGCGACCGCGTTCACCCTCGACCAGACAGGCCAGGGCTGCCAATGGGCCGACGATGCGGGCGCCACCGTGGATTCGGTGATCGAGAGCGGCAGCGGCACGGTCGATTCGGCGGGCGACATCTCGGTGAACGAGTCGGGCACGGTGACCTACACCGACACGTCCGGCGGCCTCAGCGTCAACGGGACGTTCACGCAGCAGGCGACGGCCACGCGCGACGGCGGTTGATCACCAGTCCAGCTCGGCGCCCACGGAGAAGAGGTTCTCGACCGGCGGGGCCTGGCCGGGGACCACCTGGCCGGGGCCCTGTGGGCTGAACTCGAGCTGGAGGGTGTACGACGCCGAGACGTTCACGAGGTCGGTCACCTGCCAGGCGACGCGGGGGGTGAAGGCGTCGCCGTTGCCGTCGCCGTCCACGTACTGGAGGTAGCCGTAGGTGAACGAGATCAGGAGCTGGTCCCAGAGCTTCTGCTTGACCGCCGCGGTCAGGTCGTATGTCATCGGCTGGGTGGGGAGGCCGGCCGCCCCCGAGGCCATGCCGCCGAGGGTGACGGGGAAGACGCCGCGCAGCCGGATCTGGCCGAACGTGCCCGGGTCCTGGCTGTAGAGGAAGTACGTCCCGGTCGCGACGAGGTGGGTGTCCCGGAGCCAGCCGTCGAGCGACAGCTCGATCCCGTACTGGTCGAGCGTCCCCGAGAAGGCCCGCGGCCTCGGAGCGGCGCCGCCGCAGTAGGGGGGCGTCAGCGACTGATCGATCCGGTAGCTCGTGGCCGAGCCCTCGAGGCCCAGGGAGACGCTCCGGTGGTCGGGGCCGAACTGGTAGGTTCCGTTCACGTCGCCGCCGGCCGCTCCGGAGGCGAGGCGGTCGGGAAGGTTGATCACGCCGCCGCCCGCCGGCCGGCAGTCGGGCGCCTGGACGATGGCCGTCCCCTGGACGTACGGCGAGACGAACAGGTAGCCGGAGAGCTCGAGCGCGTCGGTCGGGTCCCACGTCGGTCCCAGCTCGAAGGTCTGGTGGACGAGCCCGAGCTCGTCGGTCGCGAGGAGGTACTCGCCGCCGAGCTTCCAGCCCCGCCCGAGGGCGATCTGCGCGTCGAGGTCGTTGCCGTAGTAGGGCAAGCCCCCGTTGAGCGGCGCGGGGCCCACCGTGAAGCGCTCGGACACCGAGCTGTCGGCGCGGGCGACGGCGGCGCTCGAAAGCGCGGCGGCGAGGGCGAGGCTGCGGCGGAACGTCATCTCCCTGACGCACCATCGTAGCACGCACGACGGGAATCGCGCGGCGGCGCTTGACGAGGGGCCGGCCGGCCTGTTCCCATGCCGTCCCATGCGACTCGACCACCTCCCGATCCTGGCCCTCTGCACCGCCCTCGCCTGCACCCACCCGAAGGCCTCCGGCAACGACGCCGGGCCGGCCGACGCGGGCCTCGGCGGCGCCGGCAGCGACGGCGGCGCGCCCGCCGGCGACGCGGGGACGGGGCTCGAGAGCGTGCCGCTTCAGGAGACGTTCACCGCACCCGGGCTCTCGCAGCCGGTCGACGTCGTGCGCGATACCTACGGCAACCCGCACATCTACGGCAGCAGCATGCCGGACATCGCCTACGCGCAGGGCTACATGATGGCGCACGACCGGCTGCTCGAGATGGACTTCGCGCGCCACTCCGCGGACGGCACGCTCTCCTTCCTCGTCGGCGCGGCGCAGCCGTCGATCGTCGCCCAGGACATCCAGATGCGCGCGAGCAACCTGCGGGCGCGGGCCCACGCGAACCTGCTCGCGCTGCAGGCGTCGAGCGATCCGACGGACCAACTCCTGCTCTCGGCGCTCGAGCGCTTCGCGGACGGCGTGAACGCCTACGCCGGAGACCTCCTCGCCGGCAAGTGGCAGCTCCCGATCGACTACGCCGTCGTCTACCAGCCGGCGAGCTTCACGACCTGGACGGCGGAGGACTCGCTCCTGCTCGGCGAGCTGTTCGCCTACGAGCTGGCCTACGACGCGCAGGACGAGATCCTGGCGACCGAGGTCGGCAGCGAGGGGAGCTCGCTCTTCGACCAGTCGAGCGACCCCGCGCTGGCCGCGCGCGCCGGCCTCGGCGAGGATCTCCAGATCCTCGCGCCCGCCGACCCGACCTTCACGATCTCCGGCTGGACGGGCTTCGGAGGCGACAACTCGACCGCGATGCTGCGGCGGCGCGGCGTCCGGCACGGGCGGTCGCCGCTGCCGCGCGCCCTGCTCGACGACGACCTGCACGCCCTCGCGATGAACGGACTCCTCACGAACACGCGCATCCACGGCTCGAACAACTGGATCGTCGGGCCGCAGCTCTCGGCGACCGGGCACGTGATGGTCGCGAACGACACCCACCTGAACCTCGACAACCCGTCGACGTTCTACATCGTCCACCTCGTGGACCGCGGCACCGACGCGCCGCTCGACGTGATGGGCGAGCAGTTCCCCGGCGTCCCCGCGGTGACCCTCGGCGTCAACCGGCACGTCGCCTGGGGCGCGACGGTCAACTTCATCGACGTGACCGACGTCTACCAGGAGACGATCGTCCCCTGCGCGAACGACGCCGGGCCGTGCGCGATGTTCCAGGACCAGCCCGTCCCGCTCGCGCCGCGCCCCGAGACCTTCCAGCTCGGCTACGCGGGCAGCGTCAGCGGCACCCTGCACGTCACGCTCTACGACGTCCCCCACCACGGCCCGCTCATCCCGCGCGTGCTGCAGGACGGCAAGGGGAACGTGACCGGCGTCGACGCCCTGCGCGGCCAGGAGCTGTCGGTCCGCTACACCGGTTTCGAGAGCTACGGGACCGCGATGCTCGTCAAGGCGATCTTCGGCCTCGACCGCGCGGGGAGCATGCAGGAGGCGGTCGCCGCACTCGACCAGAACTTCAAGTACGGCGGCCAGAACTGGGTCGTCGGCGACGATCAGGGCAACTTCGGCTGGACGCAGACCATCCGCGTGCCGCGGCGCGCGCCGCCCAACGGCTCGCAGCAGAACCTCCCTTGGCACATCCTGCCGGGCGACGGCACCGCCGAGTGGGGGGCCGACATGGACCCGCACTACATCCCGCACGCCTACAACCCGGCGAAGGGGTTCCTCGCCACCGCGAACGCCGACCCGATCGGCGTGACCGCCCAGAACGACCCGTTCCTGGGCCAGCCGCAGGTCGACGGGGGCCCGCTCTACCTCGGCTCCTTCTACGACCCCGGCACGCGCGTCGGACGGATCACGAAGCGGATCGAGGCCGCCGCCGACGCGGGCACGAAGCTGACGATCGACGACATGCAGTCGATCCAGGCCGACGTGGTCACCGAGTGGGGCCAGGCCTTCGCGCCGACCCTGCTCGCGGGCGCGAACGCGCTGCTCGGCGAGGCGGCGGCGCTCGACGGCGGCGCGGCGGCCCCCGGCCCCTACCCCGACGTCGCGGCCTACCTCGCCTCCGCCGCGGGCTCGGACGCAGGCTTCTCGCTCGCGCTCGTCCAGACGGCGCACGACCTCGTCGCGGCCTGGAGCTTCGACACGCCGACGGGCGTCGCCGAGGACAACCCGACGCCGCAGCAGCTTTCGGACTCGAAGGCCGCGCTGGTCTCGGCCTACTGGACCGCGCACTTCATCCACGACACGCTCGACGACGAGATGGCGAAGTTCGACCCCAAGAAGACCCAGGGCAACGAGTACGAGGAGACGAAGCTCCTCTACTTCCTGGTCCAGAACCCCAGGCCGAGCTTCCTCAAGACCGGCCTTTCGCCGCTGACCGGCGACTCGATCCTCTTCGACGACCTGCGCACCCCGAACGTCGTCGAGTCCAAGGTCGACATCGCCGCGAAGGCGCTCGTGGAGGCGATCGAGGGCATCGTCGTGGCGCAGGGACCCGACCCGTCGGCGTGGGCCTGGGGCAAGGCGCACACCCTGACCCTCAACTTCCTCGTGGGCGCGGGCGTCGCGCCCACCCTGAACCTGCCGCCGCCGACGGACAGCTTGCACCCGCACGGCTACCCGCGCCACGGCGACAACGGGACGGTGGACGTCGGGCAGCACGGCATCTCCACGACCGACTACACCTACGAGGACCTCGGCCCCGCCATCCGCTTCGTCGCCGAGCTCGACCCGGTCAACGGCCCGACGGCGCGCAACGCCCTCCCCGGCGGCGAGATCTTCGACCCGAGCTCCCCCCACTACGACGACCAGCTCCAGCTCTGGCTGAAGAACAAGACCTTCGACTACGCCTACCAGGACCAGGACGTCATCGCCGCCGCGATGACCGAGTGGCAGAACAACCAGATCGGCCGCTGGCGCTTCGCCCCGTAAGGGGTCACGGGCAAGAGTTCAGGAACAGGGTGAGGGTGTTGGTGGTGCCGACGCCCACGACGAGGTCGTCCGCGCCGGGGCCTTCGAGCGGCGCGAACATGACGGCGTCCACGACGCCGGCGCCCGACGCGCTGACGACCGAGACCGACGCGGCGGCGATCTTGCTGCCAAGCGGGAACAGCGTGACATGGGGATCCACCGTGTTGCCGGTGGCCACCCACGAGTGCGGGCTGAGGGCCAGCTCGAACGGTGCGACGGTCTCCGGCGTCCAGAGCTGGTGCAACCCGGCGCCCTGGACGATGCCGTTCTGCATCGACCCCCACGTGCTGTCGGCGAACACCCAGGTCGTGCCGGGGGTGGACGCGTCGCCCGCCAGAAGGGTGGGGCCATCCGCGCCGAGCGCCGGGCCGACGACGAGGGAGGTCGGCGCGGCCGAACCGGCGCAACTGCCGCCGCAGTCGAGCGGGAGGTAGACGGGCCCGACGAACGTGCCGTCGCCGTTGCCCCACAAGGCCGCGAGCTGACCGCCGGCCCGGTCGGCGACGACGAGGTTCGCGTGGCCGGACCCGCACGTGCCGTACGGGCCGGCAAAGCTGCACAAGCCCCCGGTTCCCCTGGGCCCGTTGAAGAAGCTCCCGGCGACGATGGAGTTCGGACTGACCCCCACGGAGTAGCTGACCGGCGACCGGAAGGTCCCGTCGCCGTTGCCCATGAGCACGAACACGGTACGTTGGGCCACCCGGCGAGGGCGGCCGGGTTGTTCTTCGTGAATGTCATCCCGAGCGGAGCGAGGGGGATCTCTGGCCGGCGCGCAAATCGTAAAGAGATGCCTCGTCGCTGCGCTCCTCGTGATGGCGGCAGGTTGCGCGACTTTTCCTTGATCCTGGCCAGATCTGGCTGTGCTCTCGTTGTGATCTGGACAACATCGGACTACATTGCCTCCGTGCTTCTCTCGAAGCTGGCCCGGGAATTCAGCAAGGTGGCGAAGGTTTCGAGAGATGGGACGGAGGAATGACCCATGCCTATCCGGTTGGCGCACCGACGCAGCGACGAGAGTCACTCTGCGCCCTCTGCGGTGAAGACGCACAGGTCGTATCTTCGCCCGCGCCGAAAAGCTTCACCGCAGAGGCGCAGAGGACGCAGAGGTTCGCAGAGGTGGTGGCGCTCGTTCACTCCGTCGTCGCCGCGAGTCCATTTGCCCCGCGAGTTGGGAGAGGTGAGGTGGGTGAACCGGATAGGCATGGAATGACCCTGCACCCGTCGGAGAGAATCCCGGTGCTCGTTGTCAGGGTCGGCGCTCGAGCGTGTGCCGTCCCCCTCGAGCACGTGGGGGAGACGTTGCGCCCGCTGCCGATCTCGCCCGTGGCCGGGATGCCAGCTTTCGTCCGGGGCATGTCCGTGGTTCGTGGCGCGCCGACGCCGGTCGTCGATCTCGATGTGCTCCTGGGGAGCGGCGCGGACAGCGCCACCCGCCGGTGGGTGACCCTGAAGCTCGGCGCGCGGCAGGTGGCCCTCGTCGTGGACGGCGTCGTCGGGCTGAGGCACCTCGAGCCGGCCCAACTCGGAGAGCTGCCTCCGATCCTGCGCGACGCCGCCGCCGATTTCATCGAGGCTCTCGGCACCCGCGACGCGGAGATCCTCCTCGTGCTCCGTGCCGCGCGCCTCGTTCCCGATGACCTCTGGCTTACGCTGGCGGCGGAGGCGCGCCCGTGAGAGATGCGCTCGGCCGTGAGGATGTCGAGCGGTTTCGCACGTTCGTCGCGCGCCGCCTCGGGCTCCAATACGAGGACGCAAAGCTCGACCAGCTCGCGGACGTCCTACGCAGGCGCATGGCGCTCGCGGGCAGCGCCCGCGTCGAGACCTACCTCGGACGCCTGGGCGCTTCGCCCGAGGGCTCCGGCGAGTTGCGCGCGCTCGCGGAGCAGCTCACGGTCAACGAGACCTTTTTCTTCCGCAACGCGGACAACTTCCGGGCACTCGCCGAAGCCGTCCTCCCCGATCGGATCCGGGCGAACGCCCGGGAGAGGCGGCTTCGCATCCTCTCGGCCGGCTGCGCCTCGGGCGAGGAGCCTTATTCGGTCGCGATCCTGGTGCGGGAGGCGCTGCCCGATCCCGAGGCATGGAACGTCGAGATCCTCGGCCTCGACGTCAACCCGGCGAGCCTCACGAGGGCGGCGCAGGCCCGTTACTCCACTTGGTCGCTGCGGGCGACGCGGGACGACGTCAAGCGCCGCTACTTTCGAACGGACGGACCGGAGTTCACGCTCATCCCTGCCATCCAGAAGATGGTGACGTTCGAGGAGCGGAACCTGGTCGACGACGATCCTCTGTTCTGGCAGTCGCTTGCCTGCGACGTCGTCTTCTGCCGGAACGTGCTCATGTACTTCTCGCCCGACCAGGCGCGCGCCGTGGTGCGCCGCATCGGCCTGGCCTTGAGGCCGGGCGGCTTTCTCTTTCTGGGTCACGCCGAAACGCTTCGAGGGCTCACGCAGGAATTCCACCTCTGCCATACACACGACACGTTCTACTACCGGCGGGGGGAGACCTCCCAGGCAGAATGCGCCACCGCCGCCGATCCGGCGGCGCCACTGGGCCGGACGGCGGAGACGCTGCCCGCGGCCGTCGAATCGATGGCGTCCTGGGTCGAGGTGATTCAGCGGGCCTCTGAACGCATCGCCACCTTGGCCGGGGGAGGCGTTCCGGCACCGGCCCGGGAAGCGCCGCCGGCCCGCATGGGCGGGCTGGCCGCTTCGTCGCCCGTGGCGCGCACCTGGGACCTGGGCCTCGTGCTGGAGTTGGTGCGTCAGGAGCGGTTTTCCGAAGCGCTCGAGCTCATCGGCGCATTGCCCCCGGACTCTCGCGAGGACCCCGACGCGCTGCTTCTGCGGGCCGTCCTGCTCACGAACGGCGGGCGGCTCGACGAGGCCGCGGCCGTCTGCGGCCGCCTCCTCGTGGTCGATGAGCTCCACGCGGGCGCTCATTACCTCCTGGCCCTGTGCCGCGAACACGCCGGCGATCTGGCTGGCGCCGTCGAGCACGACCAGACCGCCGCCTATCTCGACGGCGGTTTTTCCATGCCCCACCTTCACCTGGGACTCATGGCCAAGCGCTCGGGCGACGCCACGGCCGCGCAGCGTGAGCTGCGGCAGGCGCTGGACCTCCTCGCCCGCGAGGAGTCCTCCCGTCTGCTCCTGTTCGGCGGAGGCTTCTCCCGGGACATGCTCGTGCAGCTCTGCCGCCTGGAATTGCGCGCCGCCGAGGGTGAACCATGACCGAGCCCACCGCCGTCGAAAGCCCGGCCGGCGAGCTGCGCCGCGCCTTCGACCTGTCGTTCGCCTCGCCGCCGCCGGCGCCGCAGGAGGTCGAGGATCTCCTCGCGCTTCGCGTGGCGGGCGACCCGTACGCGGTCCGGCTTCGCGACGTCGCCGGGCTGGTCGCGGGGCGCAAGGTGGTCTCGGTCCCCGCCGTCACGAGGGACCTGCTCGGCGTCGCGGGCATCCGCGGCGGCGTCGTCGCGGTGTTCGGCCTGGCGTCGATCCTCGGGTACGCCCCATCTTCCGGGGCCCCGCGGTGGCTGCTGCTCTGCGGCGCGGAGGCGCCGATCGCGCTGGCGTTCTCGGAGTTCGAAGGCCACCTCCGGCTTCCCAAGTCGGCTCTTCACGCGGACCTGACGCATCGCGCCCCGCGCCACTTCGCGGCCGAGGTCGCGAGCACGGGCTCTGGAGCACGCCCCGTGCTCGACCTGCCGCTCGTCCTGGCGAGAATTCGGAATCACGGCAGCCCTGACAACCGCACGCCGCACGAGGAGGCATGAGCATGACCCGCTCTTGGACGTTTGGACGGAAGATCGCGGCCGGCTTCGCGCTGTCGTTCGCGCTGCTGGCCGCCATCGGATTGGCCGCGTACCGCGGCATCCGCACGCTCACCGAGAGCAGCTACATGGTGGCGCACACGCACCTCGTCCTGGAGCACATCGCCACGGTGCTGAGCCTGCTCAAGGACGCCGAGACCGGCCAGCGCGGCTACGTCATCACCGGCGACGTGGCCTTCCTCGCGCCCTACGAGGGCGTCGGAGCGGCGATCGCCAAGACCGTGAAGGACATCCGCGATCTGACGGCGGACAATCCGGCTCAGCAGAAGCGGCTCGACGAGGCGGAGCCCCTCATCGCGGCGAAGCTGGCGGAGCTGAAACAGACCGTCGAGATGCGCCAGCGCGGGGAGATCGAGCAGGTGACGAAGGTCATCGAGGCCGGAGCGGGGAAGAAGCTCTTGGACGACCTCCGGCGCATCCTGGGTGACATGGAGCACGAGGAGCGGGGGCTCCTCGAGAAGCGGGCCGCGGAGGTGGAGGCCGCGAGCGGCGGCGCCACCTCGGCCATCGGGTTGGGCACCCTGCTCTGCCTCCTCCTCGTGAGCGGCGCGGGCTTTTCGATCACGCGCTCGCTGACGCAGCAGGTGGGCGCGGCGGTCCGGCACGTCCAGACCTCGTCGGCCGAATTGCAGACCGCCGCCAACCAGCAGGCGACCGGCGCCAAGGAGCAGGCGACGGCCATGAGCCAGATCACCACGACGATCAGCGAGCTCCTCGCGACCTCGAAGCAGATCGCCGAGAGCGCCCAGCGCGTGTCCCACATCGCGGAGGAGACAGCGCAGGGGGCGCGCTCCGGAGAGCAGACGGTCTCGAGGGCCAGCGACTCGATCGGAGGGATCAAGCGGCAGGTCGATCTCATCGTGGTCCACATGCTCGACCTCGGGAAGAAGTCTCAGCAGATCGGCGGCATCCTCGAGATCATCAACGAGCTCGCGGAGCAGACGAACATCCTGGCCATCAACGCAACCATCGAGGCGGCCGGGGCCGGCGAGACCGGCAAGCGTTTTGCGGTAGTCGCCGACGAAATTCGAAAGCTCGCCGATCGGGTCGGTGGTTCCACCAAGGACATCCGGGGGCTCGTCGACGAGATTCGCGCCGCCGTCAACACGACCGTGATGACGACCGAGGGGGGCGCCAAGGCGGTCGACCTGGGCGCGCGCCAGTTCACCGACGTGGCGACGGCGTTCAGGCAGATCGTCGGCCTCGTGAGCACGACCACCGAGGCGGCCCGGGAGATCGAGCTCAGCACCAAGCAGCAGTCGACCGCGGTCGAACAGGTGAACATCGCCGCGAGCAACGTCGCGCAGACGACCCGCGAGACGGAGGCCAGCTCGATCCAGACGCTCCAGACGGCTTCCCAGCTCACCGACCTCTCGCGGGATCTGATGCGGCTGGTTCAACCGGAGGTGACCGGGTAGGCAAATGGCGAGGGACCCCTACAGATATTTTCGCATCGAGGCGCGGGAGCTGCTCGACGGGCTGACGCAGGGCGTCCTGCAGCTCGAGAAGGGAATCCCGGCGCCCGACGCCGTCGCGCGCCTCCTGCGGCTGGCCCATACGCTCAAGGGCGCCGCCCGCGTGGTCAAGCAGCCCACGATCGCGGAGCTGGCGCACGCGATCGAAGGCCTGCTGGCGAGCCAGCGCGAGGCCGCGCAGCCGCTGCCCAAAGTGGCAGCGAGCGAATTGCTTCGGCTCCTCGACGAGATCTCCTCCCGCCTCTCGGCCATCGAACCCGCGCCGGACGGCAAGGCCGCCGGACGGGTTCGCGAACGGGCCGAGGATCCGGTGGAGACCCTGCGCGTCGAGCTTCAAGAGCTGGACGCGCTCTTCCGCTCGATCACCGAGGCGACCGTGCAGTTCGGGGCCGTGCGCGAGGGCCTCGCCGCCGTGGTTCGCCTCCGCGAGCAGGCGCGCATGCTGCCGGAGTTGCTCGCCGCGCGACCGGCCGAGAACGGGACCGGCGCCTCTGCAGGCCTCGTCCGCGCGCGCACCCTCGCGGACGAGCTGCGATCGGGTCTCGAGCGGGTTCAGCGCGGCCTGACCACCGACACCGAGCGCCTCGAGGGGAAGCTCGGCGAGCTCCGGGACCTCGCGCAACGGCTCAGGCTGCTTCCAGCCCAGACGGTCTTCCCGTCGCTCGAACGCTCCGTGCGCGACGCAGCCCTGACGCTCGGCAAGCACGCTGCTTTCGACGCAGCGGGCGGCGACATCCGCGTCGACGCGAACGTCCTGATGTCGTTGCGGGACGCGCTCATGCACGTCGTTCGCAACGCCGTCGCGCACGGCGTGGAGACCGAGGCCGAGCGTACCAGGCTCGGCAAGCCCCCCGCCGGGCAGGTGCGGCTCGCGGTCGAGCGCCGTGGCGGCCGGGTGGCTTTCGTGTGCCGCGACGACGGGCGCGGCATCGACGTGGAGGCGGTCAGAAGGGCCGCGGTGGCCCGAGGGCTGGTGACCGCGCCCGAGGCGAAGATGCTGGCGGCGGAGCAGGTCGTCGAGTTGCTTCGGGGCGGAGGCCTCACGACGTCCAGCGCCGTCACCGAGTTGTCCGGCAGAGGCATCGGCCTGGACGTCGTACGGGCGACCGTCGCCCGGCTGAAGGGAGATCTGCGCATCCGGAGCGAGCCGGGGCACGGCACGACGATCGAGATCCAGGTGCCAATTTCCATCGCCTCGCTGCCGGGGCTCGTCGTCGAGACAGCGGGCGCGCTGGCCGCGATTCCGCTCGATGCCGTCCGGCAGACTCTGCGCGTTCGCGATTCGGAGGTCGCGCGCTCCGCGAAGAGCGATTCGATCGTCCACGAGGGCCGCGTCATCCCGTTCCTGCCGCTCGAACGCCTGCTTCGACCCTCGGGCTCGGCAGGCCGGCGCCGCAGCGCCTGGTCGGCCGTGGTCGTCGAAGCCGGGACACGGCGCGTGGCGGTCGGCGTCGACAGGCTGCTGGGCACGTCGAACCTCGTGATGCGGGCGCTCCCCGACGTGATCGAGGCGGAGCCGGCCGTCTCGGGCGCCTCACTCGATGCAGCGGGGAACCCCCAGCTCGTGTTGGACCCGGGCGGTCTCGTCGCCGCCGCCGAGCGTGGCCGCGACGCCCCACCGGAGGAGAGCCCGCCGCGCCGGGACCCCGTCCTGGTCGTCGACGACTCGCTGACGACCCGGATGCTCGAGCAGAGCATCCTGGAATCGGCGGGGTACGAAGTGGAGCTGGCCGCGTCGGCGGAGGAGGCGCTTACGAAGGCTCGCAACGGCCGCTACAGCCTCTTCGTGGTCGACGTCGAGATGCCCGGGATGGGGGGCTTCGAGTTCGTCGCCCAGACCCGGGCCGACGCGACGTTGCGCGAGATCCCCGCCATCCTGGTCACCTCCCGCAATGGCGTAGAGGACCGGCGGCGGGGAGAGGAGGTCGGCGCGCGGGCCTACGTCGTCAAGGGCGAATTCGACCAAGGCCGCCTCCTGGAAATCATTCGGGCGCTGATCGGGGCGGCATGACGATGACTCGCGTGCTGGTGGTCGAGGATTCGCTGACGGTCCGCAAGCGCCTCCTGGAGGTCCTCGAGGCGGAGCCCGACCTCGAGGTCGTGGGCGAAGCCGAGGACGGCAAGCGCGGCATCGAGCTGTGCCAGTCTCTGCGGCCGGACGTCGTCACCCTGGACATGATGCTGCCGGTCATGAGCGGGCTGGCGGCCACGGAATTCATCATGGCCCACTGCCCGACGCCGATCCTCATCGTGTCGGCCTCCACGAACCGGGGGGAACTCTTCAAGACGTACGAGGCCCTGGCGGCGGGCGCCCTGGACGTGCTCGACAAGCCGGTCGGAGACGCGTCCGATCCTGCCTGGGAGCGCAAGCTCGCCGCGACCGTTCGACTGATCTCGCGCATCAAGGTCATCACGCATCCGCGCGCCCGACTTGGACGCATGGGACAACGGCCCGCCAGCCCTGCTGCGGCCAGCGGCGCGCTGGTCCCTGATCCCACCGCGGCGCGCCAGGTGCCACCGCGAGAGAACCGGCTTCGCGCCGTCGCGGTCGGGGTCTCCACGGGCGGCCCGGCGGCGCTGATCGACCTGCTTCGGGGGCTTCCCCCCGGTTTTCCGCTTCCAATCCTCCTGGTCATCCACATTGGCAAGCTCTTCTCCCCCGCCTTCGCGGAATGGCTCGACGGGCAGAGTCCGATTCGAGTTGCCCACGCGGCGGAGGGCGAGCCGCTACCCCCGGTGGGCGAGGGTCGAGTGCTGATGGCCGCGCCCGACAGCCACCTCGTGCTCCGCGAGGGCAGGCTCCGGCTGACTCACGATCCGGAACGGCACTCCTGCCGGCCGTCGGTCGATGTCCTGTTCGACTCCGTGGCCCGGGAGTTGGGGCCGGACTGTGCCGCCTGCCTCCTCACCGGCATGGGCAAGGACGGAGCCGAGGGCCTGTTGTCCATCCGGCGCGCGGGCGGCAGGACGATCGCCCAGGACGAGGCGACGTCGGTGGTGTTCGGCATGCCCAGGGAGGCGATCCGCCTCGGAGCGGCCGAGCAGGTGCTTCCACTGGAACAGATCGCGCCGGCGCTTGCCGAATTGGCGCGCGGCGTGGTGGGGGGGAGACAGCCGTGAGCTCGCGGGTCCTCGTCGTCGACGACAGCCTGACGGTGCGAATGGACATCGGCGACGCCCTTCACTCCGCGGGCTTCGATACCATTTTGTGCGCCGACCTGCGCAGCGCGAGAGAGGCCCTTGCCCGCACCGGGGCTGCCCTGATCGTCCTCGACATCCTGCTGCCAGACGGAGACGGGCTCGCGTGGCTCGCGGAGTTGAAGCAGTCGCCGGCGACCGCCCGGATCCCGGTGCTGCTGCTCTCCACCGAGGGCGAGGTCGAGAGCCGCGTTCGAGGGATGGGCGCGGGCGCCGACGAGTACGTCGGCAAACCCTACGACCTCCGACAGGTCGTGGCGCGCGCGCGCGCGCTCACGCGGGCCGGTGCGGGCGACGGGATGGGCGCCGGCCACCGCGTGTTGCTGATCGACGACAGCGTCACGTTCCGCAGCGAGCTCAAGGAATTGCTCCAAGGAGCCGGGTGCCGCATTCGGGAAGCCGCGACCGGCGAAGAGGGCCTGGCGGCCGCCGCGGCCGAGCGGCCCGACGCGGTCGTGGTCGACGGCCAGCTTCCAGGCATTGACGGCGCCACCGTCGTCCGCCGCCTCAAGTCGGATACCGCGCTCCGAAGCACGCCGTGTCTGCTCTTGACCGCCGTCGAGGGTACCGGCGACGAGTTGCAGGCGCTCGAGGCGGGCGCGGACGCGTACGTGCGCAAGAGCGAGGACGCCGGGGTCATCCTGGTTCGCCTCGGGGCGCTGCTGCGCGGCGCGGTGGCGCCAGGCCCCGAGACGAGCCGGAGCCTCCTCGGCCCCAAGCGCCTGCTCGCCGTCGACGACAGCGAGACGTACCTTCAGGAGCTCGGCAACCAGCTTCGCCAGGAGGGCTACGACGTCGTCCAGGCCAGATCCGGCGAGGAGGCGCTGGACCTCCTTTCGGCCCAGCCGGTCGATTGCATCCTACTGGACCTCGTCATGCCGGGCCTCTCCGGCCAGGAGACTTGCAGGCGCATCAAGGAGCGCGCCGAATGGCGGGACCTGCCCCTCGTCATGCTGACGGCGCGCGAGGATCGAGGGGCGCTGATCGAAGGCATCAACGCGGGCGCAGACGACTACATCGCGAAGTCCGCGGACTTCGACGTGCTCAAGGCCCGCCTGCGCGCACAACTGCGCCGCAAGCACTTCGAGGACGAGAACCGCCGCATCCGGGAACAGCTCGTCCGCAGAGAGACCGAAGCGCGGTTCCAACGGCTGATCCATTCGAACATCATCGGCGTCATCCTCGGTGAGATCGGCGGCCGGCTCACCGATGCCAACGACGCGTTCCTCGCGATGCTCGGCTATTCCCGCGCGGAGCTCGAGGCCGGATTGCTGCGCGCGGACCTCCTCACCCCTCCGGAATGGCACGAGCGCGACGCCCTCGCAATCCAGCAGCTTCTGGCGGCGGGAAGCGTGACGCCGTTCGAAAAGGAGTTCCTCCGCAAGGACGGCAGCCGCCTGCCGATTGTCCTGGGCCTCGTGCTGCTCGAAGGCTCCGAGACGACCGTCGGTTTCGTGCTGGATCGAACGGAACAGAAGCTCGCGGAGGAGAAGATCAGGAGCTACACGCTCGCCCTCGTGAGCGCCAACCGCGAGCTCGCGCTGGCCAAGGAGCAGTCCGAGCGGAGCAGCCGCTTCAAGTCCAGCTTCCTCGCCAACATGTCACACGAGCTTCGCACGCCGCTGAACGCAATCATCGGCTTCGCCGAGTTGCTCCACGACGGCCAGGTGCGCCCGGACATGCCGGAACACGGCGAGTTCCTCGGCGACATCCTGACAAGCGGCCGCCACCTGCTCGAGCTGATCAACGACATTCTCGATCTCTCGAAGGTCGAGGCGGGCAAGCTCGAGTTTCATCCCGAACCGGTCGCCCTCGGCGCGCTCGTGGCCGAAGTCGTCGGCATCCTGCGGGCCACCGCGGCGGCGAAGGGCGTTCACGTCGAGAAGGAGCTTCGTCCGGAGGTCGAAAACCTCGTCATCGACCCGGGGCGACTCAAGCAGGTGCTCTACAACTTCCTCTCGAACGCCCTGAAATTCACGCCCGAGGGTGGGCGGATCACGGTGCGGGCCGCTCCGGAAGGCGCGGACGCCTTCCGCCTGGAGGTGGAAGACACGGGCATCGGGATCTCTCCAGAGGAGCGCGGCCGCCTGTTCACCGAATTCGAACAGCTCGACGCCGGCGCCGCGAAGAAGCACGCAGGGACGGGCCTCGGGCTGGCGCTCACGAAACGGCTCGTCGAGGCGCAAGGGGGAAGCGTCGGGCTGCGGAGCACGCTCGGCGCTGGGAGCACCTTCCACGCGATCCTGCCGAAGACGGCCACGACGGGCAGGCCGTTGCCCTCTCCGAGGGTCTTCGGCGCCACGCCCGACGCGCCCGTGGTGCTGGTCGTCGAGGACGACGAGGCCGAGCAGGCGGTCATCGTCCGCTCGCTCACGGCCGCTGGCTATGGCGTGGAGACCGCGGCGACGGGTGCCCAGGCCCTGGCCCGGTGCCAGGAGCGCGTCTTCGACGCCATCTCGCTCGACCTGCTGCTCCCGGACGTCAACGGGCTGGAGGTGTTGCGGACGATTCGGGCGAGCGGCAAGAACCGCGACGTCCCCGTCGTCGTGCTCACCGTCGCGACGGAGCGGGGCGGAATCCGCGGCTTCACGGTCCACGACGTCCTTGCCAAGCCGTTCGACGAGGCGGCCATGCTCGAGGCGTTGAGGCGGGCGGGCGTGCCGCCCGAGCCGGCGGGCAAGGTGCTCGTCGTCGACGACGATCCCGGAGCTTCGAAGCTCGTGGCTGCGACGCTGGCGCAGCACGGCTATCCGTCGATCTGCGTGCGGGACGCGGCCGAGGGGCTTCGCTTGGCTGCGGCGTCCCCGCCTTCGGCGGTCGTACTCGACTTGATGTTGCCGGACATGGACGGCTTCGCCTTTCTCGATGCGCTCCGGCGCCGCGCCGACTGCGGGCGCATTCCGGTCATCGTCTGGAGCAGCAAGGATCTTTCGGACGCCGAGATCGCGCGGCTGGGGACGTCGGACCTGACCGTCCTCCAGAAGGGCCGCGATGTCGGCGCGACGGTCGCCGAAGAGATCCGCGCCGCCCTGTCCCCGGCGCGCGGGAGCGGGGCCCGACGTGCCTAACGAGAAACCGAGTATCCTCGTCGTCGATGACAACCCGACCAACCTCAAGCTGGTGTCCTTCCTGCTCACCGCGAACGGCCATGCGGTGCGGACGGCGGGCAACGCAGACGAGGCGCTCGCGGCGGTGCACCAATGCACGCCCGAGTTGATCCTGATGGACGTCCAGCTTCCCGGAATGGATGGGCTCGCACTCACCCGCCAACTCAAGGCGGATCCGGCAACGAGAGGCTGTTTCATCGTCGCCTTCACCGCGTACGCAATGAAGGGCGACGAGGAGAGAGCGATCGCGGCGGGGTGCGACGCCTACCTCACCAAGCCGATCGACACGCGGTCGCTGCCGGCGCGCATCGGCGAGTATCTCGACAGAGCGAGAGCAAACCGACGGGAGCCGCGCTGATGCCCACTACCATCCTGGTCGTCGAAGACAACCCGATCACGCGCAAGCTCGTGCGCTTCACGCTGGAACACGAAGGCCTGACGGTGGTTGAAGCACCGGACGCAGCGAGCGCACTCGACGCCTTCTCCCAGGCCGGCATTGCGCTCGTCCTCCAGGATCTCTGCCTGCCCGACATGGACGGCTTCGAGCTCGTGTCGCGCCTGCGCGCGCTGCCGGGCGGGGCCGAGATCCCCATCCTCGTCTTCTCCGGGATGCTGTCGCCGCATGACGAGGCGCGGATTTCCTCCGCGGGGTTCGACGACCTCGTCACCAAGCCCGTCGAGCCCACGCGGCTCGTCCAGATCGTCCGAACCCACCTACCGGCCCCAGACGCGGCGCCGCCGGATCTCCTCGGGCAGGGGCGGCGCCTCGTCGTCGCCGACGACGATCCCGTGCAGCGAAAGCTGGTCGGGTTCAGGCTGCAGCGGCTCGGGTTCGAGGTCAGCTCGGCGGCGGACGGAAACGAGGCGCTCGAGCTGGCGCGGAGGGCGCGGCCGCACGCCGTCCTGTCCGACGTGCTCATGCCGGGGCTGGACGGGTTCGGCCTCTGTCTCGAGCTCAAACGCGATCCGGAGCTGGCGAAGGTCCCCATCGTGTTGACGACGAACAGCTACGTCGAACCGACGGATCGGGACCTCGCCCGAAAAGCCGGGGCTCACGATCTCGTCCTTCGGACACCCGACCTGCGCGACGTCCTGTCGGCGCTGCGCGCCAGCCTGACCGCCCGGCCGGCGGTCCTCCAGAGCAGTGCCGCCACGGCCGAGTTCGAAGCCGAGCACATGCGCCGGATGATGCGGCAACTCGAGCGGCAGGTCGCGCTGAACGCGCGGATCAGCCAGCGCAGCGCAGTGCTTTCGGCCGAGATGTCGGTGCTCAGGGGCATCTCCGAGGCCCTCGCGATCGACGAGGACATCGACGACGCGGTCCGGAACGCGCTCGCCGCGTGCTTCGACGCCGGCGGGATCTCGCTCGGCGCGCTGTATCTGAGGGAGGATGGCGCGCTGCGCGTCCTGAGGTTCGGCTTCTCGCGGGACTGGAGCGAGGGTGACCTCCTGGATTTCTTCGGGGAGCGGGCGCTCCTGGACGCGGCGATTGGCTCCCAACGGTCGACCATCGTCCTGCCAGGCGGCGCCGAAGGGCGGCAACTGCTGGCGAGGACCGGCGCCTCGTCGGCGCTCATCGTGCCCGTCGCTTACCGGGGCGAGGCCTTCGGCGCTCTCGTGTTGCTGGGGAGAGGCGACGAGCAGCCGGGAGACGACCGCATCAAGTTCGCCGAGGCCATGGCGGGTCAAATCAGCCAGGCGGTGGCGGTGGCCAAGGCCTTTCGGGAGAAGGAACGCTCCGAGCGGGCCGCCAGCGAGCAGGCGGCCATTCTTCGTTCCGTCCTGGAGAGCCTCGGCGACGGCGTCGGTGTCGTCGACGGAGACGGACGGCTCATCCTGTCGAACTCGGCCGCGCGCGACATCGTCGGGCTCGGCTTACGGCCTACCAACTCGATGGACTCATCGATCAAGATCGGGCTGTTCGAGTCCGACACGCTCACGCCGATGCCGTTCGACCGCCTCCCGCTCGTGCGCGCGATGCGTGGCGAAGCGATTGACGGCGTGGAGCTCTTCGCGCGCCACGAGAACGCCCCGGAGGGGATCTGGCTCAGCGCGACCGGGCGGCCTTGGCGCGACGACCAGGGAGTCTCCCGCGGCGGCGTCGTCGTCTTCCGGGACGTCACGCGGGAGAAGGCCGCGCAGTCCCAGCTCATGGTGTCGGATCGCATGGCGTCGGTGGGCATGCTGGCGGCCGGAGTCGCGCACGAGATCAACAATCCCCTCGCCTGCGTTCTGGCGAACCTGGACCTTTCGTTGCGGCAACTCGCGGAGCGGGCGGACGCGGGCGACGCCGGGGACGTTCAGGCGCTTCGCGAGATGCTCGATGACTCGCGTGTCGCGGCCGACCGGGTTCGTCAGATCGTCCGCGACCTGAAGATCTTCTCGCGCCACGAGGAGACGCGGACCGGGGCGGTGGACATCCAGAAGGTGATCGAGTCGAGCGTGCGAATGGCGTGGAACGAGATCCGCCACCGCGCGCGGCTGGTCAAGGACTACGGCAACGTCGCGCCCGCCGAGGGCTCCGAGTCTCGGCTGGGTCAGGTGTTTCTCAACCTGATCGTGAATGCGGCCCAGGCCGTGCCAGAGGGCAACGCGGAAGGCCACACCATCAGAATCGTGACCCGGCCGGACCCGTCGGGACAAATCGTCGTCGAGATCTCCGACACGGGGGCCGGCATTTCCCCCGAGAATCGGCGACATCTCTTCAGCCCGTTCTTCACGACCAAGGGTCCGGGCGTGGGCACCGGGCTCGGGTTGGCGATCTGCCACCGAATCATCACGGGCCTCGGCGGGGAGATCCAGGTGGAGAGCGAGCCGGGCAAGGGCACGACGTTTCGGGTCATTCTGCCCGCCGCGAGGTCCGTCGACCTCGTCGTTCAGGAGCCAACCCCGCGGGCCGCCGCAGCCGCGCGGCGGGCCCGCATTCTCGTCATCGATGACGAGGCGATGGTCGCGGCCGCCATCCGTCGGACGCTCTCGAGCGAGCACGAGGTTCTGACGAACCTGGCCGCGGGCGAAGCGCTCGAGCGTATCCGCTCGGGAGAGGCCTTCGACCTCATCCTCTGCGATCTCATGATGCCGCAGATGACGGGCATGGAATTCCATGCCGAGCTGCGTAAGCTCGGGACGGCGTACGCGGAGCGCGTCATCTTTCTGACCGGCGGTGCGTTCACCCCGGCCGCGCGCGCCTTTCTCGACGAGGTTTCCAACCAGCGGGTGGAGAAGCCCTTCGATGCCCAGCACCTTTGGGCGCTCGTCAACGATCGGCTCAGATAGCCGCGTGCTTCGCGCCAGGTCACTCTCGTGGGGAGAGCAGCTACCAGTCAATCGCAGGGTGGGGCATGCCGGGCTTCGCGAAGAGGTATCCTTGGAAGAGGTCACAGCCGAGCTCGCCGAGCGTGTCGCGCTCGGCGACCGTCTCCACGCCGTGGCGACCACGAAGAGGCCGATCTCCGCGAAGAGGTCCGTCATCGAGCCGACGAGCTTCTTCCGGGTTTCGCTCTCGTGCAGCGAGCGAACGAGCGACATGTCGAACTTCACGACCTCGGGCTCGAGCTGGGCGAAGCTGGTCAGGCCGGCGTAGCCCGCACCGAGATCGTCGACTGCAATCCGGAAGCCGAGCTTCCGGAGTTGGGCGATCCGCACGCTCGGTGATCTCCAGGACGACGCGCGGGGCCAGCTTCGAAAGCGGGGCAGTGGGCAAGTAGAGGGTCTCGTCGAGCAGGTCGCGCGTGTGGAGGT
>DAIDIT010000144.1 GCA_027451705.1 Pseudomonadota bacterium | reverse complement strand
GGGGGAGGGCCAGGGTGGGGGTTGAACCCGCGATACGCGTGTCCACCCCCCTCCCGGCCTCCCCCGCTTCGCGGGGGAGGAGGGCTCCCATGGGAGTCGGAAAGCCCAGATGAGAATTGCCCCCTCCGCCCGCCGCCGGGTGCGGTCGCGACCGCGACCGCGACCGCGGCTCCCGACGGCCCGGTGCGCCGAAGGCGGGGACACTGCGGCCCCGGCCGGGGTACAAGTCGTGTCGATGGCGAAAGCGCGGCCACGCCGCCCGCAGATTGGACCGGGACTCCGGCGGATCATCCGCGACGCGGCCGCGCGGCTGCCCGAGTTGGCGCACGTGCGCGCCTCGCAGATCCTCGTCGTGGCGGGGGAGGCGCGGCGGGCCTCCCGCGCGACGATTCGCCCGATGGGCGGCGACGGTCCCGCCCGGCCGGAGATCTGGTTCCGGGGCCGCCGCATCCTCTACGTGATCACGCTCCGTCCCCACTTCTTCCGCAATTCCACGCCCGAGGCGCGGATCACGACCCTCCTCCACGAGCTCTACCACATCAGCAGCCGCTTCGATGGGACGCTCCACCGCGGCCGCCGCCACGCGATCCTGAAGGGCGCGCGTTTCGGTCGCCGGCTGAGGCCTCTCGTCCGGCGCTACCTCGCGGCGATTCCCGACGAGCTCTTGGCCGTCGTCTCCCACGACGGCGAGGTGCTCGCCCGGCAGTGGCTCGAGAAGCCGCCGCGGACCGCGGCGCGGGGCGGCCTCGTCCGTCGCCGCTACGACGAGGCGCAGCTCTTCTTGGGCCCGGTGACGATGGTCACCCGGCGCCGCTAGCCGTTTCCCCTACCGCCGCGCCTTTGCTCCGTCCGCGCGGTGGCGGATCCAGTCGACGAGCGTGCGGACGCCGAATCCGGTCCCGCCCTTGGGGATGTAACCGCGCTCCTTGTGGGAAAACGCCGGCCCCGCGATGTCGAGGTGGAGCCAGGGCACGCCGCCCGTGAAGCGGCTCAAGAAGTGGGCGGCGGCGATGGCGCCGCCCCAGCGCTCGCCGGCGTTGCGCATGTCGGCGACGTCGCTGTCCAGCGTGTCCTTCACCCAGTCCGTCAGCGGCATCCTCCAAACGTCCTCGCCCGCCGTCGCGGCCGCGGCGAGGATCTCGGCCGCGAGCGCCTCGTCCGGGGAGAAAGCCCCGGCGGTCCAGTGGCCGAGGGCTACGACACAGGCGCCGGTGAGCGTCGCGAGGTCGACCATCGCCGCCGGCCGGAATGACGACGCCCAGGCCAGCACGTCCCCGAGCACCAGGCGTCCCTCCGCGTCGGTGTTGGTGATCTCGACCGTCTTCCCGGAGCGCGAGACGAGGACGTCGCCGAGCTTGTAGGCCCGGCCGCCCGGCATGTTCTCGCACGCTCCCATGAAGGCATGGACCGGGAAGGGCGGCGCGAGCGCCCGGACCGTTCGCATCGCCGCGAGCGCGGCGGCGGCGCCGGCCATGTCGGTCTTCATGTCGAGCATGCCCTCGTTCGTCTTGAGCGACAGGCCGCCCGAATCGAACGTGATCGCCTTGCCGACGATCGCGAGAGGGGGACGGCGCGCGGCGCTGCCTCCGGGCTGGTACCAGACGTGGATCAGGCGGGGTTCCTCGGCGCTGCCCTGGGCGACGCCGAGGAAGAGCCCCATCCGGAGCGTGCGGATGGCCTCGGGCCCGAAGACCTCGACGCGGAGGCGGTGCGTGCGGGCCATCGCGCGCGCTTCGTCGGCGAGCCGACTCGGGGTCAGCGCGCCGGCCGGCTCGTTGACGAGGTCGCGGGCCCACGCCACCGCTCCGGCGACCTCGCGGGCGAGGTCCAGGGCGCCCGCGCCGCCACGCACCTCGGCGGGGCTCGCGGCGAGCAGATCGACCGCGCGCGGCGGCTCTCTCCGGCCCTTCTCGTCGGTCCGGTAGCGGTCGAACCGGTAGGCGCCGAGGGCCGCGCCTTCGGCGGCCGCGCGGATCTCCGCGTCCGCTTCGCCCGCGCCCGGCAGCGCCAGGGCCAGCCGCTGCGCCGAAACCCGGCTCGCCGCGCGCACCGCGCGCGCCGCGGCGTGCCGGAGCGCCTCCGTTCCGAAGCGCTCGCGCTTTCCGAGGCCGAGGAGCAGGAGTCGCCCGGCGGCCAGCCCGCCCCACGTCGGGAAGGCCAGCGAGGACTCCGCGCCGCCCGCGAAGCGCTCTTCCTTCGCGGCCGCCAGGAGCCGGCCGCCGAGCTTGCGATCGAGGGCGCCGATGGAGCCGTCGGGGCGCCGCGCGCGAAGGTCTTCCTCGAAGCAGGGCAGGGCGAGGACGTCGGCGGCGGCGTCCTCGGGAGGGGTGGAGCGAAGGCGTATGTCCATGGCGGGCTCCGTTCGAAAGGCCGGAACGTAGCGAAGCGTCCCGAGTCCCCGCAAGCGTTTCCGCTGGGGCGTCCCGTCGCCGCGTGGTAAAGTCGGGCCTCGCTGCGGCCACGCTCTCTCCCTTGGCGTCTCCACTCCTCCACCTCGCCGCCCTCGAGAAGCTCGCGCGGGAGCCGAGCGCGCTTCCGGAGCCGCTCGCCCGATCGCTCGTCGCCGACGCAGAGTACGGAAGGTTCGGCGTGCTCCTTCCCGACCTGCCGGCGTTCGAGAACACCGGCGCGGGCCTGTGCGCGATGGTGGGGCTGCGGGGCGGTCCCTTGCCGCTCTTCGGCCGCCTGCTGCACGGTCCCCGGCCCATGGCGTTCTTGCTCAAGGCCGCCGAGCTCGTGGCGCGCGGCGCGCTCGTCGGGCGCTCCGCGGGCCAGGCCCTTCTCTCGGGCTACCTCGTCCACGTCGCCCTCGACCGCGCCCTCGATCCCCAGGCGGCCCGGCTCGCCGAACGCGCGGCTGCCCGCGTGAACCCGGAGCGCGCCGTCCGCCGCGTGGAGTGGTTCCAGGCGCTGCTCTGGCTCCGGGAGCGGTTCGGCCGCGCGGCGCTGGGCGATCCCGAGCTGGTGCAGTGGATGCGGGTCGCGAAGCGGAAGGGGATGCCCTGGGCGGGGGTCGGCGGCGGGATCTTCGAGGTGACGCGACTGTCGCTCCTCGAGGTCTACGCCCAGGCGCCGCGCAAGGGGCAGGTGGACGGCTGGGTGCGCGGGCTCTTCCTCGCGAGCCGGCTGCTCGCGAGTCCGGCGGGCCCCAGGCTCGGGCGCGCCGACGCCGCCGAGGCCGAACGCAGCGCGCTCTACCTGGGGCCGGGCGTCGACTTCCCGACCGCGGTGGAACGCGCCCTCGATCTCGCGCGCCAGTACCTCGCGAGGCTCGACCAGCTCCTGGCCCGCGGCGACTTCGGGCCGCGGGCGCGCGGGCGGTTCCTGTCCGAGGTGCCCGAAGGCGACGCGTCCGGCGGGGCGCCGCTGGAAATCGCCAGGGGCGGCGCGGGCCCGATCACGGACCGGTGATCGTGAACGTCTGGCTGTTCGACTGGAGCGTCGGCGCGTTCCAGACCTGGATGGTGTAGGCGGCGGGCGAGGCGCCGCAGAGGTCCGGCGCCGCCGTGAGCTGGGTCGTCCCCACGTACGTCGCGGGGATGACCGTCGACCCGTTGAGCCCGGTCGCGTGCACCACGCTCGCGCGCGTGAAACACCGGCCGGTGAGGGTGACCGAAGGGGGCGTGCAACCGCTCGGGCAGCTCCCGCTCGCGCAGGTTCCGGTCGTCTCGCTGGATGGCGAGATCGAGGTGAGCTCGGGCGTCCCGGGGGAGATGACGAACGACGTCCCGTTCGAGCTCTGCCCGCCGGGGTTCACGACCGTGACCTCGTAGTTGTCCGCCGGCAGGGAGGCGGGATCGACGGCGCTCTGCGTCGACGCCGAGCTGCCGTTCGACGCGACGGTCAGCGGCCAGGAGGCGGCCTGCGCTCCGCTGGAGAGCGAGACCAGGCTCGCCGAGGCCCCGCTGACGAAGCCCTGGCCGGTGAACGTCACGGTCGTCGGCGTCGTGCACTGGACCAGGTTGGACGGTGAGACCGACGACAGCGCGGAGGCGCTGCTCTGGACCGTGAACGGCGCCGGGCTCGAGGTGAGGCTCCCGCTGTTGACGACGACGATCTCGTAGTTGCCCACGGCCACCCCGGCGAGCGGCAGCGTCGCCCCGAGCGCCCCGGGCCCCTTGTACGTCGTCGTCAGAGCCACGCTGCTCCCGCCGCCGCTCTTCTCGAAATGGGCGACGGAGGAGGGGTCGAATCCCGAGCCCAGGATGCTCAGGGACGGGGTCGAGCCCGGGGCCGCCTGGTTCGGGCTCACCAGCGAGATCTGCGGCGTCGCGGAGACGACGGTGAAGGCGGCCGGCGCGCTGGCCAGGTTGCCGGAGTTGACCACCGTCACCTGGTAGGGGCCCGGGGCGACTCCGGTCAGGTCGAGCGTCGCGCGCAGCTCGTTCGTCGAGACGAGGAGAGTGGGGAGCTTGGCCGCCGACTGTCCGGCCGCGCCGAACTGCACGATCGAGCTGCCGTCGAAGCCAGCGCCCTTGAGGTCCAGCGACGGCTTCGCGTTCGAGTCCGCCTGCGTCGGCGTGACCGAGCCGAGCGTCGGCGTCGTCGAGGTCACCTGGAACGGCAGCAGCGCGGAGGCGGTCGCGGCCGGGTTCTTCGCGTAGAACGAGTACGTCCCGGGTGCGACCGAGGTGAGGTCCCAGCTCGCGGTCGCCGACGTGGCCCCCTGCACCGTCACCGAGAGCGCGGTGTCGGTGAGCGCGCCGCCCTCGACGTGGATCTGCGTCTCGGCGGCGAAGCCCGTGCCGGTGAAGGTGAGCTGGACGGCCGCCCCGGTCGGGGCCGACGCGGGCGACACGGCGGAGAGCGTCGCCGCGCCCGGCGAGACGACCTGGAGCGACAAGCCGTTCGAGACGAGCAGGCCGGGATCGAGCACGGCCACCTCGATGACGCCTGGCCCGACCGAGGTGAGATCGACGGTCGCGCCGAGCGTTCCGTCGGAGTTCAAGGTGGCCGCGACGGCGCCACCGTCCAGCCCGTCGCCGTCGAGCAGGACCTGCGCGCCACTCTGGAATCGCTCGCCGGTCAGGGTGAGGGCGACCGGGCCTCCCGCCTGCGCCGAGCTCGGCGAGCTGGAATCGAGGTGCGGGGTCACCGGGCTCGACGGTCCGCAGGCGCCGAGGACGCAGCTCTCGCCGCCGCCGCAGGCCTTGCCGCAGGCGCCGCAGTTCTTCACGTCCGTCGCGAGGTTCACGCAGGCGCCGCCGCACTGCGCGCACCCGCCGCTCCCTCCGCTCGACGAGCTGGAGGAGCCGCTGCCGCTCGAGGTCACGCCGGAGGTCGCGCCGGAGCTCGAGCCCGAGCCGCTGCCACCGCTCGACGAGCCGGTCCCACCGTCGGAGGAGGTGGGCGGCTGGCCGGGGCCGCACGCCACGATCGAAAGCCCGAGCGCCAGGGTCGCGAGGAGTACCAGCGGTCCGGCGACGGAGACGGCACGGCGCGGTCCCGAGGCCGCGCCCCGCCGCCGCTTGCCGAGGAAGAGGCCGAGGCCGAGGAGGAGCATCGGCAGCGACGCGGGACCGCCGCCGGAACCGCACTTGCAGCCGCTCTTTCCGGTGACGGAGCGCGACCCGCCGTCGCCCTGGGCCGCGCCGCCGGACGACGCGCCGCCCGTCGCGCCGCCGCCGCCGTTGCCGCCGGTCGATCCGCCGGAGGTCGAACCGCTGCCGGATCCGCCGCCGGACCCGCTGCCGCCCGAGCTGCCCGTCCCGCCCGACGACCCGAGCGTGCCCCCGTCGACCGGGACGTCCCAGCACTGGCCGTTCGAGCAGCTCATCAGCCCGGGGCAGTGGATGCCGTTGCAGGGGTTGTCGATGCAGAGGCCGCCCTGGCAGACCTGCCCCTGCGCGCAGCTCACGCCGGTGCAGGGATCGGGCGCGCAGCCGCCGTCCTGGCAGGTCGTGCCCGCCGCGCAGCCGCCGCACGCCGGCGGGGCGCAGTTGCCGCTTTCGTCGCAGGTCTGTCCGGACGGGCAGGTCACGAAGCCGCAGGCCTGCACGCAGTAGCCGCCGCGGCAGAACGTGCCGTCGGGGCAGGAGACCCCGCTGCACGGGTCGGCCACGCACAGCCCGTTCTGGCAGAACTGGCCGGCGCCACAGCCCGTCGCGTAGCAGCCGCCCGCGACGCACTGGCCGCCCGAGCAGGTGGAGCCGGCGCCGCAGGTCACCGAGGCGCAGGGGTCGGCGCAGGCGCCGTTCTCGCAGGTCTGGCCGGCCGGGCAGAGGCCGCCGTCGCCGCACGGCACCGGCTGGCACGAGCCGCCCTGGCAGGAGTAGCCGGCCGGACAGTTGGCACCGAACTCGCCGGCGCCGCAGTTCGTCGGCACGCAGGCGCCGTTGACGCAGGCCTCGCCCGCGGGGCAGACCGCGCCCTTGTCGATCGTTCCGGTGCAGGTGTCGTCTTTTCCGTCGCACGACTGGGTCGTCGGGAGGATCTGGCCGACGCAGGGGCCCCAGATGCCCGAAGCGCCGCAGCTCTGCGTGCCGCCCTGGCAGATCCCGACGCCCTCGGTGCCCGACGGGCCGGTGTAGCACGACTGGGTCGCGCCGGGAGAGCACGCCTGGCAACTGTCGGGCAGACCGTCGCAGTCGTGATCCAGTCCGTCGCACTGGCCCGTGACCGGCGTCACCTCGCCCGTGCAGCTCCCCCACGTCCCGTTGCTGCCGCAGCTCTGCGAGCCGGCCTTGCAGAGGCCGACGCCGAGGGTGCCCTGCGGGCCGTCGTAGCACGGCTGGGTGTCGCCGGGGGTGCAGTTGTTGCAGGTGTCGGGCTGGCCGTCGCAGTCGTGGTCCTTGCCGTCGCAGTAGCCGGAGGCCGGCGTGACCTCGCCGTTGCAGGCCGTCCAGCTCGCGCTCTGGCAGCTCTGCGTGCCGCCCACGCAGAGGCCGACGCCCTTCGTCCCGGCCGGGCCGTCGTAGCAGGCCTGGCTGAGCGGCGCCGGGTTGCCGGCGGTCTGGTTGTCAATGTAGCCGTCGCAGTCGTTGTCGATGCCGTCGCAGATCTCGGCCTTCGGCAGGCTCTGCCCCTGGCAGGCCGACCAGGTCCCGTTCTGGCAGAAGCTCGTCCCCGCGCTGCAGCCGCAGGCGAAGCTCGGGCCGGCCTGGCCGTGGCAGTTCTGCGTCCCGGCCGGGCCAGTGTAGCAGCTCTGGGGCGGCACGTTGTCGACGAGCCCGTCGCAGTCGTTGTCGATTCCGTCGCAGACCTCGGGCTGGGGGAAGACCGTCTGCACGCAGGTGAGCGACCCGCTCTGGCACTGGTACTGGCCCTTCCCGCACGGGCCCGGGAGGCCGGTGTCACACGCCGGGTTCGCCGGCACCTGGCAGGTCGCCGCGAGGGTGAAGAGGGTGTTGAGCACCATCCGCTCACCCGCGACGTTCTGGCTCCAGGTCGTGTTGTTGCTCGGGTCGACGTAGTTCGTGTAGCTGTGGCCGCCCTGGTAGGCCACCGTGCCGCCCGCGGTCGCGATGACCGTGAAGATGTCGTCGCCGCTGCTCGTTTCCGTGACGAGCTTCTGCACCCCCGCGCGGAACGAGCCCGTGTACTTGCCGATGTAACCGCTCTGGGAAACGAAGGGAAAGTCGCCGATCTGGATGAACGACGCCGCCGCCTGCGAGAAGGCCACCGAAGGCGCGTTGGCCAGGTACGTGTCGACGCCGCTGGTGGTCTGGAACTGGGTCGAGGCGGAGAGGTTGGTGTCCTGGAAGTAGCCCGTGGCCCCTTCGAGCGATCCGATCCCGGCGCATTCGCCGAAGAGGTTGTTGCCCGCGGCGACGTACTGCCCGAGGACGCTCGCGAGGTTGTCCAGCTCGCCGCTCGACAGGGGGTTGCAGCAGGCCGTGTTGCCGAAGAAGCCGGAGCAGCCGCAGCTCGGGCTGTCGTGGCAGGCGACGCCGTCGGCGCCGTCCAGCTCCCAGTGCGGCATCCAGAGCAGCGGGAAGTTCTTCAAGTTGCTGTTGCCGAGCTGGCCCCCGGCGAGGTCGAAGTCCGTGTCGTAGAGGTTCTGGTAGATCGACGCCGAGCCGAGCGCCGCGTCCGAGAGGTACTGCGACAGGATCGGCGCGGTGTCGAAGCAGTCGCCGCCGGGCATCGCCATGATGCCGACTTTCGGGGGCGTTCCCTGAAGCGTCTTCGCGACGTTGACGGTGAACGGCGCGCTCGGGTGGATCACGTGCAGGTGGATCGTCGCGTCCGAGAACTGGGCGAAGGGCCCGCCGGAGCCGAGGAGGTCGTAGACCGTCTGGAAGTCCGCGCCGTCGATGACGAACGGCCCGCCGCGGTAGCAGAGCCCGGCCTGAGGGCACTCGTCCGTCTGCCCGCCGGCCGGCTCGACCCCGAGCGGCGGCCCGTTGTGCGCCGCCGCCGACGCGCTCCCCTGGCCCCAAGCGTAGAGGTTCCCCTGCGAGGAGCCGCCCGGCACGCTGAAGTCCACCGAGGACACGCTGCTCTTGTTCGCGCCGATCCCCCAGTAGACCGTAACGCCGTTCTGAAGCAGGTAGTAGACCAAGCCGTAGGCGTACAGGGCGCCCTTGGTGTAGCTGCCGCTACAGACGCTGCTGCCGCCGAGCGGGACCGAGCCCGGCTCCTTGTCGGCGTTCGTCCCGCTTCCCTTGTACGGCTGCCAGCACTCGTCCATCGGGATGACGATCGTGTCGTCGCCGAACTGGCGCGGGCCCACGAGCGGTCCCTGGCACGTCGGCGCCGAGAGGAGCGGCACGGCGAGCAACGCCGGCAAGAGGGGGTAGGCGAGGCGGGTCCAGCGCCTGGCGCCGACGAAGGGAGACTTGCCTCGTCCGCCATGGGGGGATTCTTGACGTGCCAGGTGCATTGCGAGCCTCCGGAGGACGTTTCAGTCTACCACCAAAGCCGCGCCGCTCCCCAGCTTCCCGTGCGGCGCGGTTGACGCGCGTGCCAGCCGCGCCCGCTTCCGCTAACATCCCACGGAGAGGCCGCCGGGATCCTCGGTTGTTTCGAGTGCCATGGACGGCAAGTCTCCAACTGTCAGTGCCATGGACGGCGATCCGAAGAAAACCCTGCGCGGCCTGCCCGAGTCGTGGCTCTCCCGGGCCGCGCGCGGCGGCGCGACCGCGGCCGGCATCGCGGCCCGCTGGACCTCCGGCAAGGTCCAGCGGATCGTCTCGACCCGGGCCGGCGCGGCGGCGGTCGAGGCCGCGACCCAGGCGGCCGTCGCGCGCAGGCTCGCGTCGACCCTCGGCGAGATGAAGGGGCTCGCGATGAAGATGGGCCAGATCGCGAGCTACCTCGACTTCGCGATGCCCGAGGCCGCGCGCGCGGTCCTCTCCGGCCTCCAGGACTCGACGCCGCCGATGGCGCCCGAGGTCGCCGCCCGCGTCGTGCGCGAGGAGCTGGGCCGCGTGCCGGAGGAGCTGTTCGCGACCTGGACGCCCATGCCGTTCGCGGCGGCGTCGATCGGCCAGGTCCACCGCGCCGTCCTGCGCGACGGCCGCGAGGTCGCGGTGAAGGTCCAGTACCCCGGCATCGCCCGCGCCATCGAATCCGACCTCGCGGGCACCGCCGCGCTCGAATCGCTCGGCGGGCTCGTGCTGCGCGGCCAGGACACCGCCGCCGTGATGGCGGAGCTGCGCGAGCGGCTGCTCGAGGAGTGCGACTACCGCCACGAGGCCGCGAGCCAGGAGGAGTTCCGCAGGCTCTGGGCCGACCGCGACGACGTCGCGATCCCCGAGGTCGTCCCCGAGCTGTCCTCCGCGCGCGTGCTCACCACCCGGCTCTCGGCCGGCCGGCGCTTCGCCGAGTTCGTCGCGACCGCGGACCAGGCCGCGCGCGACCGGGCCGGCGAGGCGATCCTCGACTTCGCCATGCAGTCGATCTTCCGCCACGGCCTCTTCAACGCCGACCCCCATCCGGGCAACTACCTCTTCGAGGAGGGCCGCGTCGTCTTCCTCGACTTCGGCTGCGTCAAGCGCTTCCCCCCGGACTTTCTCGACCGGTGGCGGCGGCTCTGCCTCGCCTGCACCTACGGCGACCGCGCGACCTTCGACGCGCTGGTGCGCGAGTTCGGCTTCGCCCCCGACCCCGGGAGCTACGACTTCGACTACCACTACGCGATGACCCGCGCGATCTACGAGCCCTGGCTCGAGGACCGCCCCTACCTCTTCACGCAGGCTTACGTCGCGAAGACCTGGAAGGCGCTCGTCGCCGACAACCCGAACAAGTTCCGGCTGAACCTGCCGCGCGACTTCCTCTTCGTGAACCGGGTGCAGTGGGGCCTCTACGCCGTGCTCGCCTCGCTCGGTTCGGTCAGCAACTGGCGCCGCAGGATGCTCCCGATGATCGAGGCGTCCCTCGCGACGAGAGAGCCCCCCGGGGTCGCCATCGAGGGTTCCGGAACGAGGTGAGAGGCCTCGTAGATCTGAACGTCGCCGACGATGCCGAACGGATTGCGGGAGGGCCTCGTGCGATCGCGTGCGGAAATCTCCATCCCGCGGCTGGGGAGTTGGAAGCCGCGGCCCGGCTTCGAGGAGCTGTACCTGGGAGGGCGCAACCGAGGCCTGGGGAGCCCAGACCGGAGGGTCGGTCCCTCGGACCAGCGCGTCGGTCGGTCGGACCGACCGGCCGGCAGCTCGGACCCGCGCCGAGGCGCTTGCAGCCGAACAGCGTTCGGATATAATCCGAACAGCGTTCGGACCTACCGTGAGAGCGACGAAACCTTCCGCGCGAGCCGGATCCCATCAAGCAACGAAGCGCCGCATTCTCAAGGTGGCGCGTGACCTCGTGGCGCGCGATGGCCCCGCCGGGCTGTCGCTGCGCGAGATCGCGCGGCAAGCCGGCTTCAGCCCCGCCAGCCTGTACGAGTACTTCGACGGCCGCGAGGCGATCGTCGACGCCTTGTCGCACGAGGTGGTCCGGTCGCTGGCCGACGCGCTGGCCCGGGCCGTGCGACCGGCGGACGCCCGCGCGACGCTGGTCGAGCTCGGCTTGGCCTACGTCACTTGGGCGCGGGAGTGCCCGCAAGACTTCCTGCTCCTGTTCGATCGCCTTCCCGCCCGTCGGCGCGGGCTGGCCGACCGCGTCCCCGATGGCTCTCCGTTCGGCATCGTGCTGTCTGCGGCGCGGGCGCTGGCGGCGGGCAGGCACGGTGCCGAGCGGCTCGCTTACGGCGTGTGGGCAGCCGCGCACGGGATGGCGATACTCCAGCTCCGTCATCTCGCCGGCTTCGAGGCCGACTTCGCGGCCGTCGACCGCAGCGTGTTCGAGGCGATCGTGGCCGGGGCGGTGCCCGCGTGAGCGCGCCGTGGCTCGTTCTTGCGGCCCTGGCGACGTTGGTCCTTGTCGCTGGCTGTGCGCGAGCCCCTCGCCATTTCTTCACCGCCGCCGAGCTCGCCAACCCGGCGAACGAGGGGCTCCTGCGCAGCCGGGACGCGACCTTCCGCACCGCCGGCGGGCGTCGGGTCGAGGGAGTCTGGGGCGAGATACTCGTGCCCGAGAACCGCCGCGTCTCCGATAGTCGGCTCATCGCGCTCACATTTCGCCGCGTGGGCGCCGAAGGTTTGCCGGCGATCATGCAGTTCACCGGCGGGCCTGGAATCTCGAACCTCAAGCAGCGCTACCCGGACGAGTTGTTGCGGGCGTATGCGGTGGTCGAGGTCGGCTACCGCGGGATCGATTCGACCCCGCGTCTGGAGTGCGGTCCGTTGCGCCGCGCGCTGGTCGCCCGGGACCTCGAGGGCGACCGTGCCCGCGAAGAGCGCGCCCGAGCGTTCGCAGACTGCCTCGCCCAATGGCGCCGCGACGGCATCGACCCTCGTGGTTACCAGATTGCCGACGTGGTCGACGACGCCGAGACACTGCGTCGGACGTTGGGCCTTGGCAAGGTACGCCTGCTCGCGCAGAGCTACGGCACGCGCGTCGCCGAGACCTACCTGACGCGCCACCCGGAGACCATCGACTCGGCGGTGCTGATCGGCGCCAACCCGCCTGGTCATTTCTTTTGGTCCGCGGCTGACGTCCACCTGGGCTTCGCGGCGTACGAGCCCTACTTCGCGACCGCGTACCCGCGCTACGCCGGCCGACTTACCCTGGAGGCACTGTGCGCGAGAGTCCTGCGCGAGCTCCCCCCGCGGGCGCTCGGCTCGAAGCTCGATCCCGCACGCATCCGGGCGGTCACGTTCCCCTTGCTGTTCCACCGCGAGACCGCCGCGTACACGTTCGACGCCTTCGTGCGTGCGTATGAGGATCACAATTACGTCGGTCTGGCGCTGCTGTCGGCCAGCTACGGACTCGTCATGCCTCGCATGTTCGCCTGGGGGGACTTCTTCCTCAAAGGCCTCGCCGCCGACTTCGACCCCGCGCGCGCCTATGGCGCGGAGGCGGCGGACGACGACCCGGACCGTTTCGGTTCGCCGCTCGGCGACCTGTTCTTCGCCGCGCCGTACGCTTCCGAAGCGTTCGCGTTCCGGGATCCTCCGTTGCACCTCGACATCCGGACCCCCACGCTGGTTCTTGCCGGCGAGCTCGACTTCTCGACGCCCACGGCGACCGCACGGGCCGAGCTTGCCGAGCGCTTTCCTGCGAACGTCACCTTGCTCGAGGCGCCGACGCTCGGCCACGTCGGCGACTTCTTCCAGGAGCCCATCGCCCTCGCGCGCGTGCTCGTCGACTTCTACAGCAGCCACACCGCGCCGGCGGAAAGTCCTTTTGCCCGTCACCCGATCGTGTTCCGCAAGAAGGTCGGGCTCGCCCTGTTTGGAGCCACGAGCAAGAGCCAGAAGAACCGGCTCGAGCTGCTCTCGGGACGCTTCGGGAGCGACTTTGTTACGGTGGTCCATTCGCGCGGCTGGAAGACGGCGAGGCCAGCCTTGGCGGCCCACCATAACTCCGCTCTAATATCGCGGCCCGCCGTCGCCTCGATTTCGCAGAACACGGACGTGGGATCAGACGGACTTCCGCGCCGACGAGGCATGAAGTGGCGATCGCCGGCTTCGTCCTGCACTCGTCGGCATGGCCAGATCTTCCGGCAAGTGAAACCTCGCCCGCCAGGCGGCAGGCCATCGGGGGAGGGAGCGCGCGCTTGCCGCGTTTTGCGCGGCTATTCCCGTCGGCCATACGCTGACGCGGCGCGTCTAGATCGGAGTGATGGCCGATGGAGCAAACCGCTGTCTTCGTGCACTGGGTGCCTGCCGGCCCGACGCGGCGGCACCTCGGCCCGACGCGGCGGCACCTCGGCCCGACGCGGCGGCACCTCGGCCCGACGCGGCGGCACCTCGGCC
>DAIDIT010000143.1 GCA_027451705.1 Pseudomonadota bacterium | reverse complement strand
CCTCCTCGCGCTGCTGCCGGTCATCGACGGCCTGCGGCGCCGGCTGCCCGACGCGACGCTCGTCGCCTCGACGCTCACGAACTCCGGCCGGCTGATGGCGCGCGAGCGGTTGAGCGGAGTCGACGGCGTCCTCTACCTGCCCTACGACCTGCCGGGCGCGACCCGGCGCGCGATGGACGCGGTCCGGCCCGATCTCCTGGTCCTCGAGTACACGGAGATCTGGCCGGGGCTGATCCGCGCGGCCCGCCGGCGCGGGACGCGGGTGGCGCTGACCAACGGCCGCTTCTCGGCGCGCCACCTGCGCGAGTACCGCTGGCTGTTCGGGCTCATCGGCAATCCGCTGCGCGACATCGACCTCTTCCTGATGCGCGAGGACGTCGAGGCCGAGCGGGCCATCGCGCTCGGGGCGCCCCTCGACCGGGTCTGGGTCACGGGCAACACCAAGTTCGACGCGCTCCTGCACAACGAGCGGATCGCCGAGGATCCGGGCCTCGCCCGGGCGCTCGGCGTCCCCACGCCGGACGCGCCGCTCTGGATCGCGGGCTCGACGCACGAGGGCGAGGAAGCGCCGCTGCTCGACGTCCTGGTCCGGCTGCGGAGGGACCACCCGAGGCTCCGCCTCGTCATCGCGCCGCGCTACATCGAGCGCGCGCAGCGGATCCTCGCCGCGGCGCGGGAGAGGGGCTTCTCCGCCGCGCTCCGCTCGCAAGGGGGCGACGGCGCGCCCGCGGACGTCGTGATCCTCGACACGATGGGCGAGCTCGGGCAGGCGTACCGGCTCGCGACGATCGTCTTCGTCGGAGGCTCATTCACGAGCCGCGGCGGCCAGAACATCCTCGAGCCGGCGGACGCGGGCAAGCCGGTGCTGTTCGGGCCGAACATGGACAACTTCCACGACAGCGTGCAGGTGCTCGTCGGGCGCGGCGGGATCCAGGTCAAGGACCCCGAGCACCTCCAGCGCGTCCTCCACGACCTGCTCGGCCGGCCGGATCAGATGGCGGAGCTCGGGGCCATGGCGCGCGCGGCGGTGACCGCGGTGCGGGGCGCGGGCCAGCGGGACGTCGACCACCTCGTCCGGCTGATCGAGGAGCGCCGCGGCGCCGGCCAGCGCGCGGCCTGAGCGATGGCCCCCTCCCCCCCGCGGCTCCGGCTGCGCGATCGGATCGAGCGGGCGCTCGAGGCGCTGTGGGAAGGGAAGGCGCCCGTTCTCGCGCTGCTCTGCTTCGTCCCGCTCTGGATCGCCTCGCTCTTCACCCGGGTTGCCTCGCGGCGGCGGCCGGCGCGGCGGAGCGTCCCGGGCTGCCGCGTCGTCTCGGTGGGGAACCTCCGGGTCGGGGGGACGGGCAAGACCCCGGTCGCGCTCGAGCTGTGCCGGCGGGCGGAGGCGCTCGGGCTTTCTCCCGCCGTGGTCCTGCGCGGCTACGGCGGCCGCGAGGCCGGGCCGGTGTTCGTTCCTGCCGACGGCGACGCGGCGCGCTTCGGCGACGAGGCGGTCCTCCACGCGCGCCGCCGTCCCGGGACGCGGGTCGTCGTCGCCCGCGATCGCGCCGCGGGCGTCGCGTTGGCGCGGCGGGCGGGCTGCCGCTTCGTGGCGCTCGACGACGGGCTGCAGCAGCGCGACGTGGCCCCGGACCGCAGCGTGGTCGTCATCCCGGCCGAGGCGCCGTACGGCAACGGCCGGCTCCTGCCGCTCGGGCCGCTGCGGGCGCCGCCGTCGAGCTTGCGGCCCACGGACCTGCGCTGGCTCCACGGGGATGCGAGCCGCGAGGCGGAGGGGGTGGAGTGGGCGATCCGGTCGCGCCTGCGCGCCCTCGGGGTCGTGCCGGCCGCCCGGCTGGACGCGACTCCGGTGCCGCTGCCGGCGGGGCCGCTGGCCGCCTTCTGCGCCATCGCGCGGCCGGGCCGCTTCTTCCGGACCCTGCAATCGCTCGGCGCGGACGTCGCGGTGCGCTGGGCGCTCGCCGACCACCGGCGGCTCGACGCGGCGGAACTGCAAGGCGCCGCGGCGCACGCGGCGCGGCTCGGCGCGGTCGCCCTCGTCTGCACCGAGAAGGACGCGGTGCGGCTCCCGCCGTCCTCGGACTTGCCCGACGCCCTCGCGCTGCCGCTCCTCGCGCTGCGGGTGGAGATCCAGATCGACGCGGGCGAGGCCCACGTCCGGGAGCTGATCGAGGCCCCGCCGGCCGCCGCCTCCGGGGCCGTCTAGCCCGGGTTATTCATGAGACAGCGTTGCGAGGCGTTCGAGACCGTAGCCGAGAAGGGCAAGCGCAGCGACGACCGACGAGGCCTGCTGAAGCAGGCCGCAGGAGGGAGGAGCGAGCAGGCCCTTCGCCGGCACGGGATCGGACGCCGCAGTGGCTGGCTCATGAATGACCCGGGCTAGGACCGCGGGCGAAATCCGGCTATCATCCGGGGCCATGCGACCAGAAAAGAACGTTCAGGGAGAGTCGAGGACCCAGGAGCTGGAGCTGCCCGACGACGACGCCTTCGTCAAGGAGCGCGTCGTCGGGCTCATCGAGGAGCTCGAGGTCGCGCGCGGCCGGGAGCGGGAGCTGGCCGACGAGAACGAGCGGCTGCGGGGCGAGGTCGCGCGGCTCGAGAAGGGCGCCGGCGAGGCCCGCGCGCGCGCCGAGGCGCTCGCGGCGGAGAAGGCGGCCGCGGAGACGCAGCTCGCCGAGCTGCGGGCCCGCTTCGAGAAGGAGACCGCGGAGCTGGAGGAGCGCGTCCGCCGCGCGGAGCAGCTCGAAGCCGAGGTCGAGAAGCGCCGCTCGCGCGACCGGGAGCTGCGCCGGCTGCTCGAGGGCGCCGGCTCCGGCGGCGCGAAGAAGAAGAAGCGCGACCCCGGGGACGACCCGCGCGACGCCGAGGCGGTGGTCGCGGCGCCGTCACCGGAGGCGGCGGGCTCCGCCTTCGCGTCTCCGCCGGTGGCGGTGACGACCGTGCCGGCGGCGGACGAGGACGTCGGCGTCGTCGAGGTCGAGGACCTGGGCGGCGCGCCCGACGACTTCGACCACTTCCAGCGGAGCCTGTCGCCGACGACGCGCCTGGTGCCCACCGACAACCTCGGAGGCCGCTCCAAGGGGACCCAGCGGGATCTGCTCGTGCGGCAGCTCCTCGAGGCGTCGCCCACCTACCAGACGCTGCTGAACCAGGTCCACGGCAAGATCTCCGAAGATCGCCTCCGCCGGATCCTCTTCGAGCTCCACGGCGCGGGCTCGGTCTCGCTTCGGGGCTGAAGCGCCCGGGCGGCGGTCGACTCTTCGCCGAGGCCGGCGTCAGAAGCGCGTGTGGGCGAGCACGTCGGCCGCGGTGGGGTGCAGCGCGGCGAAGGCGGGGGGAGCGGACGGGGCGGCGGGCACTTCGGCCTCGGCGGCTTCGGCGCCGTCGAAGCTGTCGGCCTCGCCCTTGGCGAGCCGCTGGGCCTCCTCGACGAGCACGGCCTCGAGCGCGTCGGCGGCCATCCGCTTCACGATCTTGCCCTTCTTGAACAGCAGCCCGACGCCGTTGTGGCCGTAGGCGATGCCGATGTCGGCCTCCTTGGCTTCGCCCGGGCCGTTGACCTCGCAGCCCATGACCGCGACGTGCACGTCGCCCTGGACGACCTGGAGCCGCCGCTCGACCCGCTCGGCCACCGGGATCATGTCCACCGAGCAGCGCCCACAGGTGGGGCAGGCGACGAAGGTCAGCCCGCCGCGCCGCAGGCCGAGCGAGCGCAGGAGCTGGAGCCCGACGCGGACCTCCTCGACCGGGTCGGCCGCGAGCGAGATCCGCAGCGTGTCGCCGATGCCCTCGGCGAGCAGGATGCCGAGGCCGGCCGCGCTCTTCACGGTGCCGCCGTGGAGCGTCCCCGCCTCGGTGATCCCGAGGTGCAGCGGGTAGTCGAAGCTCTTCGCCGCGAGCCGGTAGGCGCGCACCGCGGTCGGCACGTCGGACGCCTTCAGGGAGATCTTGATGTCGCGGAAGCCCTCGTCCTCGAGCCAGCGGACCTCGTCCTGCGCGCTCTCCACCATCGCCTCGGGCGTGGCGCGGCCGTACTTCGCGAGCAGCCGCTTCTCGAGCGACCCGGCGTTGACGCCGACCCGGATCGGCACCCCGGCGTCGCGCGCCGCCTTCGCGACCTCGCGCACGCGGGCCGCGCCGCCGATGTTGCCGGGGTTGAGCCGGATGGCCTGCACGCCCTGCGCGATGGCCTCGAGCGCGAGCCGGTAGTCGAAGTGGATGTCGGCGACGAGCGGGATCCGGATCGCCTTCTGGAGCGCGCCCAGGTTCTTGGCCGCGTCCATGTCCGGCACCGCGACGCGGACGATGTCCGCCCCCGCCGCCTGGATCTGCCGGAGCTGGTCGACGCAGCGCTCGAAGTCGCGCGTGTCCGCGGTCGCCATCGACTGGACCGTGATCGGCGCGCCGCCGCCCACGGCCACGTTGCCGAGCTTGATCTGCCGGCTCGGCCGCCGCGGCGCGAGCGGCTGCCCGGACTCCGAGTCCTCGAGGCTCATCGCGTCCCTCCCTTGGCGTGCCCGGCGTCCGCGAGCTCCTCGTCCACCGCGGCCTTGAGATCCTCGTACGACGTCGCGCCGGGGAGCGGCCGGCCGTTCACGAAGAGCGCGGGCGTGCCCTCGACGCCGTCGCGCTCGCCCTCCTCGCGGCTCGCCTCGATCCGCTTCTCGGTCTCGCCGGAGGCGAGGCAGCGGTCGAACTTCGGGCCGTCCAGGCCGGCGTCGCGGGCGTAGCGCGACAGGTCCGAGGCGCCGAGCGCGGAGGCGTGCTCGAACAGGATGTCGTGCATCGGCCAGAACTTGCCCTGCTCGTCGGCGCACGCCCCGGCCTGCGCGGCCCGCTGCGCGTCGGGGTGGATGTCGAGGGGGAAGTCGCGGAAGACCAGCCGCACGTCGCGCGGGTACTCGGCGAGGATCCGGTGCAGCGCCGCCTCCTGCGCCTTGCAGTAGGGGCACTGGAAGTCTGAGAACTCGACGATGGTGACCTTCGGGTGCTCGGCCCCGCGCGACGGCCCGTCGGTCGCGACGTCGACCTTCGGGGGCAGGAGCAGGATCGCGACGTGCGCCTTGGCCTTGAGGTCGTCGAGGAACGCGATGAGGGCCGCCTTGCGCCGCTCCGTGGTCAGGTGCTGGACGATCTGCCCCTTGACCTCGTCGAGCTTGTAGCCGCCGCCCGCGAGCCGCTCGTCGAAGAACTGCTTCACCTCCGCGTCGGTCGGCGGCTTGGCCGCGGCCACCGAGGTCACGAGCGCCTCCGGCGTCTCCTTGCGGCGCGCCGCCTCCTCCTCGACGAGCCGCTGGAGGATCATGCCCTCGAGCGCGTCGCGGCGGATTGCGTAGAGCTGGCTGGCGACCTTGGGCTTCCGCGCGATCTCCCGGTTCAGCTCGGCCTCGGTGATCGGCCCGTCGCGCGTGGTCGCGACGACGGCGTCGCCGGAGGGCGATCCGGTGCAGCGGGCGACCGGCGCCCCGGCCGTCGCGCAGCCCAGCACCCAGGCGGAGAGCGCGAGAATCATGGCGAGTGCGAACTTCGACATGGCGCGGGACCCTACGGCAATCGCAAGGGGAAGGGAAGAGGCCCGCGGCCTCGAACGGGACCTCGACCCCTGGGGCTCACGGCGGACCGGGGAGCGCCCCCGTTGACCGGGCGCTCGGCTGCGCGGTACACGCCCCGCGTGCCCGAGCTGCGCAAGGATCCCATCGTCGGCCGCTGGGTCATCATCGCACCCGAGCGCGCGCAGCGGCCGTCGGAGTTCTCGCGGCCGGCGCCGAGCCCCTCGCGCGGCCTCTGCCCGTTCTGTCCCGGCAACGAGCGCTACACGCCCGGCGAGGTCCTCGCCTACCGCGGCGCCGGGGCGCCGAACGGCCCGGGCTGGACCGTCCGCGTCTTCCCGAACCGCTACCCCGCCCTCCGCGTCGAGGGGCGGCTCGAGCGCGAGGGCGTCGGGCTCTACGACCGGATGGCCGGCATCGGGGCCCACGAGGTCGTCGTCGAGACGGCCGACCACGGGAAGACGATGGCCGATCTCTCGGCGGCCGAGCTGCTCTCCGTGCTGACGGCGTGGCGCGACCGCATCCTCGACCTCCGCCAGGACGGCCGCCTCAAGTCGATCATGGTCTTCAAGAACCACGGCGAGGCGGCCGGCGCCACGCTCGAGCACAGCCACAGCCAGCTCATCGCGCTGCCGATCCTGCCGCGCCACGTCCACGTCGAGCTGCTCGGCGCGCGCCGCCATTTCGAGTTCAAGGAGCGCTGCATCTACTGTGACATCGTGAGGCAGGAGCTCGCCGACGGCGCACGGCTCGTCGTCCAGAACGAGTCCTCCCTCGCGATCGCGCCGTGGGCGCCGCGCGGGCCGTTCGAGACCTGGATCCTGCCGCGCGAGCATGGCTCGTCGTTCGAGGAGGCCACGGCCGGGCAGCTCGAGGGGCTCGCGGACTGCCTGCGCGCGACGCTCCGCCGCCTCGACGTCGCGCTCGACCGCCCGGCCCTCAACCTCATGCTGCACACCGCGCCCTTCAACGAGCCCGGCGAGCGCCGCCTCCCCCACTACCACTGGCACCTCGAGCTGATGCCCATCGTCAGCCGCGTCGGCGGTTTCGAGTGGGGCTCCGGCTTCTACATCAACCCGACGCCCCCCGAGGAGGCGGCCGAGTTCCTGCGCAAGGTCCACGCCGAATAGCCGTCCGGCGCCCATATTCAGTGCCATGGAAGTCCTCTTCCTCTCCCCCGAGGTCGCGCCCTGGTCGAAGACCGGCGGCCTCGGCGACGTCGCGGGCGCCCTGCCCCGGGCCCTCGCGCGGCTCGGCCACCAGGTCACGGTCGTCTCGCCGCGCTACGCCTCGATCGCGCCCACCGCGCCCGCGCCCGCCTCGCTGGGCGTGCGGGTCTCCGTGGAGCTCGCCGAGGGGCCCATCGTCTTCACCCTGTACGAGGCGACGCTCGATCGCGTCCGCTGGATCTTCCTCGACGAGCCGGGCCTCTTCGGACGCCGCGGCCTCTACGGCGAGGGCGGGACCGACTACCCCGACAACGCCGTCCGCTTCGCCGCGTTCTCGACGGGCGCCCTCGCGGCGGCGCGTGCCCTCGGCCGCACGCCCGACGTCGTGCACGCGAACGACTGGCAGACCGCTCCCGCGATCCTGCTCGGCCGGCTCGGTTCCGGCCCCCGGCCCCGGACGGTCTTCACGATCCACAACCTCGCCTTCCAGGGTCTCTTCCCGCCCGAGGTGCTGGGCTCGCTCGCCTGGCCGGCCTCGCTGCTCACGCCCGACGGGCTCGAGTTCTACGGCAAGGTCTCGTTCATCAAGGCCGGGATCGCCTACGCGGACGTGATCACGACCGTGAGCCGCACCTACGCCTCCGAGATCGCGACGCCCGAGCACGGCTGCGGGCTCGACGGCCTCCTGCGCCACCGCCGCGGCGCCCTCGTCGGCATCGTCAACGGCATCGACACCGAGGTCTGGGACCCGGGCCGAGACCCCCTCCTGCCCGCGACCTACCGCAGGCCCGCCGGGCGGCGCGACGGCAAGGCGCGCTGCAAGGCCGCGCTGCAGGAGGAGCTCGGCCTCCCCGTCGAAGCCGACGTCCCGCTCTTCGCCTCGGTCGGCCGGCTCACGCGGCAGAAGGGCACCGACCTCCTCCTCGACGTGCTCGACGAGGGGCTGCTCGGCCGCGCCCAGGTCGCGCTGCTCGGCACCGGCGACCGCGACCTCGAGACCGCGCTCGGGGCGCGCGCCGTCGCCCACGGCCGGAGCCTCGCCGTCCGGATCGCCTTCGACGAGGGGCTCGCCCACCGGATGACCGCCGGCGCCGACTTCTTCCTGATGCCCTCGCGCTTCGAGCCCTGCGGCCTCAACCAGCTCTACGCCCTGCGCTACGGGACCCCGCCCGTCGTCCGCGCGACCGGCGGGCTCGGCGACACCGTGCTGGACGCCTCGCCCGACCTCGCCTCCGGCACCGGCTTCGTCTTCGGCCCCGCCGAGCCCGCCGCGCTGCGCGCCGCGATCGCGCGCGCGCAGGGGGCATTCGAGAATCCCGCGGGCCTGCTCGAGCTGCGCCGCCGCGGCATGGCCGAGGATCACTCCTGGGAGGTCGCCGCCGCCCGCTACGATCACCTCTACCGCGGCGAGGTCGCCTGACGCTGGCGCCCCGCGGCCCGGCGCGGTAGGTTTCGCCGCGGATGGAAGTCTTCCCCATCGACGTCGGCGAATACCGCCTGATGGGCCGGCTCGCGGCCGGCGGGATGGCCGAGATCTTCCGCGCCGATCCGGTCGCGGGCGGGGAATCGGTCGTGCTCAAGCGGCTCCGCCCCCAGTTCCGCGAGGATCCCGCCTACGTCGACCGCTTCGTCGGCGAGGCGAAGCTCTGCGTGAAGCTCCGCCACCCGAACGTCGTCCGCACCCACAAGCTCTTCAAGAAGGGGCCCGACTACTTCATGGTGCAGGAACTCGTCGACGGGCTGTCGCTGCGCGGCCTGCTCGACTACCGGCGCCGGTTGCGGACGCCGCTGCCGGTGGCGGCCTCCTTGCGCGTCTGCACCGGGCTCCTCTCCGCGCTCGACTACGTCCACCGCGCGAAGCTCGGCGACGAGGACGTCTCGGTCGTCCACCGCGACGTGAACCCCGCGAACGTGCTGCTCGACCGCGGCGGAGGGGTGAAGCTGACCGACTTCGGGGTCGCCGAGGCCTCGCTCCACCCCGAGCTGCACGCCGAGCAGGGGGCGCTCGCCGGGACCCCCGCGTACATGTCGCCCGAGCAGGTCGTGGGCGGTGCGCTCGACCCCCGCTCGGACATCTTCTCGGCGGGCAGCGTCCTCTACGAGTGCCTCGCGAACCGCCCGCCGTTCGGGGGCGAGGCCGAGTACGAGATCCTCAGCAGCGTGAAGGAGGCGAAGCCCGCGCCGCTCAAGCTCGAAGGGAAAGGCGCCGCGCTCCGCGAGGCCGTCGAGACCGCGATGGCCCGGGACCCCGCGGGCCGATTCCCCACCGCCGCCGCGTTCCACAAGGCGCTCCTCGCCGCCGCGCAGACGCTCGGCGAGCTCCCCGCCGCCGACGCCCTCGCCGAATCCGTCGTCGAAGCCCTCGAAGGCGACGAACCGACGCAGGTGTAGGGGGAGATCAGCTCCCGCCGTCGCAGGGAACCGGCGCCACGCCGCCGTCTCGAAAGCAGTACCCGGGACACGGCCCGTAGCTCGTGCAGCCGCAGCCGACGTCTTTCCCGGTCGGGCACCACGCCGGCGGCGGAGCGTACGGGCACGGACACTGCTCCCCGCAGCCGGCGAGGAGCGCCGCGAGCCCGAAGGCGGCGGCGAGGCGGAGCGCCCGGGCGCGCACCGGGGAGCCCGTTCGCGTCCCGCCGACCTTCCTCCGTGCGTACGGCATGCCCTCGTTTCCCGGGTTCGCGGCAGAAACCTCGCCGCTGGCTTAACCTACCACGCAAAGCAGAGCTGTGAAACCCGTACATTGATCTTTCGCGCTACCCCCGATACGATCGCTGCAAGGGTCGGCGAAACCCTCGACCCGAGAACCGCCATGCGGCGCGAACCACTGCGGCCGGCCCTCGCCCTCGCCATCCTGTTCGGCGGCTGTTGTTTCGAGGCGACCGGCGAGTTCGCCCGCCCGACGGGCACTTCCGGAACGAGCGGCAGCACGGGCACGGGCGGGCCCGCGGCCTCGACCTCGGGGGCCGAAGGCGGTTCGAGTGGGGAAACGACGGCCACCTCGGGAGGGACGACGGCGTCGAGCGGCTCGACCGGACTGGCCGGCGGCACCTCGTCCGGCGGAGCCAGCGCGACCACCTCCTCCGGCGCAGCCGCCAGTTCCGGCGGTTCGACGGCTGGTTCCGGCTCTACCGGTGGCGGGGGAACAGCGGCAAGCTCGGGGTCGACGACGGGCGGAAGCGTCCTCACGCTCCTCGCGACATCGCCGTCTGGCGGTGCCGTGCAGTCGATTGCCGTGGACGCGACGAACGTGTACTGGGCCGACAACGTGGGGGCGGGGACCGGCAGCGTCATGAAGGTTCCGAAAGCGGGCGGGACGCCCGTGACGCTCGCATCGGGCCTCGATACCCCCGATTCGTTGGTCGTCGACGACGCCAACGTCTACTGGACCACCGGCGCCGGATCGATCGAGAGCGTACCGCTGGGCGGCGGGTCGATCACCGCGCTCGCGACGAACCAGCAGGTCACTTACCTCGCCGTCAACGGCGGTAAGATCTTCTGGACGAACCCCGGATGGCCCCGCCCGCCCGGATCGATCGCGGTGGTCCCGGTCTCTGGCGGAACACCCAGCACGCTCGTCTCCGGTGAGAACAACCCCGCGGGGATTGCCGCCGACGATTCCAACCTCTACTGGACCGAAGCCCCGTCGGACCACCTGAACGGCTGGGTGCACCGGTATTCCTTCAGCACCGGAACCGTCACGACTCTCGCCTCCGGTCTTTCCAATCCGGCATCCATCGCGATCGACGGCCAGTACGTCTACTGGCTGACGGCGGCGCAGGCGAACGCGAGCCTTGGACGGGTTCCGATTGGCGGCGGGGCCGCGACCGTGCTTCTCGGCGGCCTGTCGAGTCCCACCAGCCTGGTCACCGACGGAGTCGACGTCTACTTCGGAGAGGTCACCGGGGCCGCCGTGTCCCTCGTGAGGGTCCCCGTCACCGGAGGCTCCGCCACGACGCTTGCGAGCGAGCCCCAGACCAACGGCTTCACCCAGGTCGCCATCGACTCGACGAGCGTCTTCTGGTCGGTGAATCTCAGCCTCTACCGCCTCACCCCCAAGTAGAGGGAGCGGTTCGGCGCCCGCACGATCCGTCGGGTCGCCGGCGGCGACGCTCGGGGCGAAGGGCTGGTTTTACGCAACCAAGCGATGGCTCCGCGGGACTCTGGCTGGGTTCCGCGGAGACCAAGCTCGATCGCGTGGAGACCAGGCTGGGTTCCATGGAGACCAGGCTCGATCGCGCGGAGACCAGGCTGGGTTCCACGGAGACCAGCCTCGATCGCGCGGAGACCAGGCCGGGTTCCGCGGAGACCAAGGGGGTTTCGGCGGAACCTGCGCCTGGCTCCGCGGGACATCCAAATTGGTGGGGGCGATCCAATTTGGATGACGTCTTTTCGAGGGGTTGGCGCGGCGGACATCCAATTTGGATGTCGCCCCTCGGCCGCCCGTCCGTCGATCGTGAGCAACTTCATCGGGTTGCGCGCTGGCACGCAGGCTGCCTTGTCCCCAGTCCGACACGCGGACCCTGAAGAGGCCGCGGTCCCGCGGGAACTTCTCCAGCGGGCAGCAAGGAAAGGACCAGTGCATCATGGCATCGAACAAGGTGAAGGGCCCGGGCGCGTTCCAGAAGAAGGTGGACCTGCTCGAGGCGGGAACGAAGTCGCAGATCGTCGGCAAGACCACGGTCACGATCGCGGGCACGCCGATGAACGCCACGCAGATCCTCGCGCAGCTCGGGGTCGCCGACACGCTCTTCGGCGACCTGGCCACGGCGAGGCTCGCGACCGACAAGGCGATGGCGGCACGGACGGCGGGTCTGCCGGCGGTGCAGCAGTTCGTCAAGGAGTACGTCGCCGCGCTCAAGGCCCAGTTCGGGGTCGGCAACCCGGTGCTGAAGAACTTCGGCATCAACCCCGCCGGACCCCGGAAGGCGCGGACCGCCGAGCAGACGGCCGTGTCGGTGGCCGAGGCGCGCAAGACCCGCAAGGCCCGCGGCATCATGGGCAAGAAGCAGCGGGCGGCGATCACCACCTCGGGCAGCTCGGGCCTCGCGCTCGTCTCGCCGACGGGGCAGGTGGAGCCGGGCCTCGTGCGCGGGCCGACGCCGCCGGGGCAGTCGGGCCCGGTCGACGCGGCGGGGCTGGTCGGCGGCGGCACGCCGGCCGCTTCGGGCAGCGCGACGCCC
>DAIDIT010000142.1 GCA_027451705.1 Pseudomonadota bacterium | reverse complement strand
CGTCGAGTGGCTCCTCGGCAGCACGGGCGCGTTCGCCGCGTTCGTGGCCGACGCCGAGGGGCTGCCGCTCGCCAACCGGCTCGCGCCCGAGAGCTACGTCGCCGCGACGGCCGCGCTCGGCCGCGTGCACCGCGAGCTCGGGCGGTTCGTCGAGAGCCCGCCCGAGGGGGGCACGATCCTCGAGCTGCACGGCGGCAACTGCCTCCAGCTCGTCTGGGTCGACACCTCGGCGGGCAAGCTCGTCGCCGGCCTGGTGCTCGCGGCCCCGCTCGGCCGCGAACTGGTTCCATCCATCCGCCGGGCACTCCGCCTGGCGGTCGAGACGAAAGAAGGCGCACATGGCCCCCCCGAAGCTCAGTGAAATCGTCGCGGACATCCCGTCCCTGCGCGGCGTCTTCATCACCGCGATGCCCGACTGTCTGCTCTACGAGGCTTGGACCCGGTCCGAGGAGAGCTGGGGCACCGAGGACGTGGCCTCCTACTTCGGCGACCTGGTGCGCGCGAACCGCGAAGGGCTCAAGGCGCTGAAGTCTTGGTCGGCCGAGATGCAGATCACCATCGAGTCCGCCGACCTCCTCCTCGTCCTGCGCGAGCTGCGCTCCGACTTCGTCGTCGCCTTCGCCTTCCAGCGCGAGGTGCCGCTCGGCATGGTCCGCCTCCACACGAAGCGCGCCCTCGACCGGCTGGGCGCGTTGCTCCCCGCGGTGGAGGCGGAGGCCCGGCCGCGGGGCGCGCGGATCGTCGCGTTCCTCCAGAAGTACGCGCCGGATCCGCATGCGGTGCTCCAGCGCGTGGCCCTCCAGACGGGCATCACCGTCGACACGCTGCACCGCCCCGAGGCGCTCGACCAGGGCCAGGTCGCCCTGCTCGAGAGCGCCGTCAAGGACGTGCTCGGCCTCCAGACGCTTTCCATCTGATCCGACGAGGAGACCCCACCCATGCCAGCCACCCCGTCGCCGCGAAGCTACCTGCCGGAGCACGACCTGATGTTCTTCGGGGGCGTCCCCGCGGTCTACCACTGCCACCACTTCAACCTCTTCCTCGACCAGACGATCGACGACGCCATCGGCCCGCAGGCCGGCGCGGCGCTCCGCTTCACCGCCGCGCGGGCGGCCTCCCACGACCTCCTCGCGGGGCTCGCGGCGCGCGCCGGTACCTCGACGCCGATCGAGCGCCTGGCCCTGGCCCAGGACACCTTCGCCAGGATGGGCCACGGCCGCCTGGGCGTGACGGCCGACGCCCGCGGCGGCGAGGCGATCGGCGAGTGGCTGCACTACGGCTTCGCCTGGCGCGAGAAGTACGGCAGCGTGGTCCGGCGCACCCGGCCGGCGGACGCCTTCGCGGCCGGCTTCGCCGCTGCGGCCGTCGAGGTCGCCTTCGGCCTGCCCCGCGAGACCATGGACGCGGCGGAGATCGAGTGCATCGCCACGAAAGGCGCGCGCTGCCGCTTCACGCTCACGCCCGGCGCCGCGCCGCCCGCCGTCCCCTCCGTGGGGGAGGCCGAGGTCCGGGCGCAGCTCCGGCCCTCCTTCCCGGGCCGGGAGGAGCAGGCCATCGCCAAGATCGCGGCGGGGCTGCGCGACTTCACCGCCGGCGTCGCGGGCGACGCGCACGGCCTGGTTCCGGCGTTCGGCGTCCTCGTCACGATGCACCTCGCCGGCTACTACAACCGGATCTGCTGCGACGCGGTCCGCCAGGTCGAGGCGCGCGCGCCCCAGGTCGTGGGCGCGATCGAGACCCTGCTGCGCGAGTCGGGCCACGTCTGCGTCTTCAACACGTTCGGCGGCATACTCCTCTCGCCCGAATGGGAAGGGCTGGTCGGGCCGCCGGACTCGGACCCGGCGCAGATCGTCGTCGGTTGCCTCGGCATCGCCCGGGCGCTGGGCTTCGGCCACTGGACGCTCGGCGAGCTGGCGCCGGGCGAGCGGCTCGTCGTCCGCACGCCTTCGAGCTACGAGAGCGTCTACTCGCTGGCCCGCTACGGGAAGCTGCCGCGGCCGAACGAGTACTTCCTCCAGGGCGCCTCGCTTGCCATCGCCCAGCTCGCGCACCGCGTCGACTGGAAGAGCCGGCCACAGCTCACGCCGGAGGTGTACGCCGCGCTCTTCCAGGGCGGCGAGCTGCCCTGGAAGGCGGAGCAGACGGAGAGCAGTTCGTGCGGCCACCCCCGGAGCGAGGTGGTGGTGACGAGGGTTGCCTAGGGCCGGAGGCAGGCGCGCCACGGCTGGCGCGTGGCTCGAGCCCGGCAACGGCTGCCTGCGCCAGCTCGTCTGGGAGTGCCACCTCGACGGGTCCTTTCCGGACGTCGGCGGCTGGGTCGCCGCCCTCGAGCGGCGTGGCTGGACGGTGGCCTCCGGGCCGACCGCCGGGACGCTCGTGCAGCTCGCCCACCCGGCCGGCCACCGGGTCGTCGTCGTCCCTGCGACGCGGCGCGTCCAGATCCGCGTCGACTACCTCGTCGCGTACGGCGATCGGCCCCAGGCCGCGCTGGACGTCGCGGCGGAGCTGGTCGCGGCCGCCCAAGCCTGATTCGACGCCGCTTCGGACGCGGTGTGCGAGGCCTCAGACTCGCTGTCCGAGGCCCCAGATTCGCTGTCCGAGGCCTCAGATTCGCTGTCCGAGGCCTCAGACTCGCTGTACAAGGCCCCAGACAGGCTCTCCGAGGCCTCAGACAAGCTGTCCAACCCCTCGGATTCGGTGTCCGATGCCTCCGAGACGGCGTTCGAGGGCCTGCAGGCGACGCATGGGGCCTCGGAGACCGGCTCCGGCCGCGGTTGTCCGGTGCAAGGCGCCCCGCGCGTGGTCTTCGACGACCCGGACGTGGCCTCCAAGGCCTCGGGTCTGCTCTCCGAGGGCCCGAGGCTGACGAAAACGCCTCGGAAGACGGAAGATTGGCGCCTTTGTCCCAGCCTCGGTGCCTCGCAGCCGCTCCTCGGGACCCCATGCGCCGGACGAGGCTGCCCCGACGCCGCCTCCCGGCCCGCGGACGTCGTCCAAAGCGCCCCTCGTCCGGTCCTCCCCTTGCGGGAGAAGCGCAGAGTGGCGTAGAACCGCGCGGCTTTCGCCCGAGGTGCCGCCATGCCGTCGTTCGACATCTTCTCCAAGGTCGACCTCCAGGAGGTCGACAACGCGCTGAACCAGGCGGGCAAGGAGATCGCCCAGCGCTACGACTTCAAGAACACCGACACCCACGTGGAGTTCGGCGACGAGAAGAAGTCGATCGTCGTGCGGGCCAACGCCGAGGGGCGGCTGCTCGCGGCCGTCGAGGTCCTGCAGGGCAAGCTCGTCAAGCGCGGCGTGCCGCTCAAGGCGCTGCTCTGGGGCAAGATCGAGCCTACCTCGGGCGGGCACGTGAAGCAGGTCGCGACGCTCCAGCAGGGCATTCCGGTCGAGAAGGGGCGCGAGATCGTGAAGCTCGTGAAGGAGTCGGGCCTCAAGGTCCAGGCGTCGATCCAGGGCGACCAGCTCCGGGTCGCCGGCAAGGCGCGCGACGACCTCCAGAGCGTGATCCAGCGGGTCCGCGGCCAGGACTTCGGAATCGATCTCCAGTTCGGCAACTTCAGGGATTAGGGCGTGAGCACGCTCCACCTCGTCACGCTCGGCTGCCCGAAGAACCGGGTCGATTCCGAGCTGATGCTCGGCGGCTTCCTCGCGCACGGCTACGAGCTGGTCGACGACCCGGCGCGCGCCGAGGTCATCGTCGTCAACACCTGCGCCTTCATCGGCCCGGCGAAGGAGGAGTCGGTCGACACGATCCTCGAGCTCGGGCGCTACAAGGAGGACGGCGTCGGCCGGTGCGAGACGCTGGTCGTGACGGGCTGCCTGACGCAGCGCTACAGCGGACAGCTCCAGCAGGAGCTGCCGGAGGTCGACCACTTCGTCGGCACCGGCGCGTACGCCGAGCTGCCCGACCTGCTCGCCGCGCGGCAGCTCCCGCGCGCGGTCGTCCCGGACCCCGAGTACCTCCACGACGCCCGCACCCCGCGCGTGAACTCGCTGCCCGCCTACACCGCCTACCTCAAGATCAGCGAGGGCTGCGACAACCAGTGCCAGTTCTGCATCATCCCGACCTTGCGCGGCGCCCAGCGCAGCCGGCCGATCGCGGACGTCGTCGCCGAGGCGCGCGACCTCGCCGCCCGCGGCGCGGTCGAGCTGAACCTCGTCGCGCAGGACCTGACGGCGTACGGCCACGACCTGCCAGGCCGGCCGCGGCTGCACGAGCTGCTCGACGCGCTCGCGGAGCTGCCGGCGCGCTGGATCCGGCTGCACTACGCCTACCCGCGCGACTTCCCCGACGCGCTGATCGACGCGATCGCGAAGCACCCCAACGTGGTCAAGTACCTGGACATGCCGCTGCAGCACTGCTCGGACAAGCTGCTGCGCCGGATGCGGCGCGGCCGCGACAGCCGCTTCCTGCGCGAGCTGCTCGCCGAGCTGCGCGCGCGCGTCCCGGGCCTGGTGCTGCGGACCTCGCTCATCGCCGGACTGCCGGGCGAAACCGAGGCCGACTTCGAGGAGCTGTGCGACTTCGTCCGGGAGCAGCGCTTCGAGCGGCTCGGCGTCTTCGAGTACTCGGACGAGGAGGGCACCGGCGCCTTCGAGATGGACGGCAAGGTGCCGGCGCGGACGATCCGGCGGCGCCGCCGCGAGCTGATGGCGATCCAGCGGAAGATCAACCGGGAGCAGAACCGCCGCCTGATCGGCCAGAGCGTCCAGGTCCTGGTGGAAGGCCCCTCCCCCGAGACCGAGCACCTGCTCGTCGGCCGCCACGCCGGCCAGGCCCCGGAGATCGACGGACAGGTCTACATCAACGACGGCGCCGCGGCGCCCGGCTCGCTCGTGACCGTCCGCGTCGAGCAGGCCGCGGACTACGACCTCGTCGGCCCCATCGAGAGCGGCGCCGGGGTCCAGGCCCCGCCGCGCCCCGCCGCGGTCCGCCTCCCCGTCGTCGCGGGCTGACCCCTCAGCGGGGCAGCTCCTTGACGTCGAGCTCCGAGACCATGCTGCAGCAGTTGATGCTCCAGCCGTTCGGCGTCTCGTTCCAAGCCAGGAGCTTCACGACGTGCGAGCCGGCCGGGACGTTCGGGACGATCCGGTGGTACGTCCGCGTGTCCCAGTTCTGTCCGGAGTACATGCCGATGATCCCGTCGAACCAGTTCGTCCAGTTGGAGCCCCACCCGAGGTAGTTGCCGACCCACTGGCCGTCGATGGAGGCGCTGAACGCGCCCCGGGTCCCGACCTGGCTCCAGTTCAGGAACAGCGTGCCGTCGATCTCGAGGTCGCCGCCGCTCGTGACAACGGTCACGACGAGACCCGGGATCTCGTTCGGGGAACCGGACGCGGCCGACTGCGTGATCGGCGGGGTGAATCCGCTCTGGCTGTAGGCCACCGCCTGGGCCGGAACGGGAGGGAAGCGCGAGATCGATTCGATCCGCACCTCGTCGATGTACCCGCTGAAGTATGCGGTCGCAGTCGAACGCCCGCCGATCCAGAGTGGGCTGCTGGTCGTGGTGAGCGGTCCGTACGCATAGGGCGTGTGCGACGTCTCGAGGCCGTTGACGTAGGTGCGAATCGAGAGGCCGTCGTAGGTCGCCGCGATGTGGGTCCACGTCCCCGAAGGAACGGCGCCCGAGCCGACCCAGGCCCACGTCGGTCCCTTGGCGGTCTGGAACGCGGCCTGGACCTGCCCGGAGTTCACGCCGAGGATGTACTGGTGCTCTTTCGCGACCACGGTCCGGTCGGCTGCGACCGAGTTCGGATAGACCCACGCCTCCAGGGTGATGCTCTCGCCGAAGTCGAGGCTCTTGGCGTCGGCCGCCTGGACGTAGCCGGAAGCTCCGTCGAACGAGAGCGCGTTTCCAGAGTGCCCGGCGGTCGTCCACGACACGCCGCTCGTGTTGAACGTCAAGCCGTTGCCGTTCCCGGACTCGTCGGCGGAGGTCGTGCCGCTGTCCTCCTCGAAATCGTACGACGCTCGATAGAGGCCTCCGCCTGCCGGCCCGGTCGGCCCGATCGCTCCCGCCGCTCCCGCCGCGCCGGTCGGGCCCACCGGCCCGGTCGGCCCCGTCGGCCCGGCGACGCTCGGCCCGGTGGGCCCCGTCGGCCCGGCGGCTCCGGTGGCGCCGGTCGGACCTGCGCCGCCCGTGCCCCCCGTGCCGCCCGCGCCCTCACCGGTCGGCCCCGTCGGCCCGGCTGGACCGGTCGGACCGAGTGGCCCCTGCGGACCCGTCGGCCCCGTGGCGCCCGGCGTCGCATTGCCGCTCGGACCTGTCGGTCCGGCCGGGCCCTGGGGACCCGTGGCGCCGGCGCAGGCGACGGCGAAACAGAACGAGAGCAGCGCGAGCTTGCGAGCCATGCGTGGGTACCCCTTGGGCAGGAAACGGTCGGTAGGCAACGGTGTGCGGATAAAAGCAGACGGGATTGATCCGCGTCAAGCCAGCCGTTGGGGTTTCGCCTTGTCACGGTTCTGACCTTCGGCTATACCGCTCCCGTCTCGGAGGGTACCTTGTCGACCTCGCTCCGCGCCTACGTCTTCCTGGATTCGCTTCAGCCGCAACTCGCCGCCCACGTCGGCACGACCTCGCGCGGCTTCCTGCCGGTGCCCTACGTGGCCTCGCTCTTCGTCGAGATCGCGCCGGGCATGGGCATCCACCGGCTGCTCGACTCCGCGCTCAAGGCCACGCGCTGCGCTCCGGCGTCGATGGTGGTCGAACGCGCCTACGGCATGATGGAAGTCCACCACGAGGACAAGGGCGAGGTGATGTCGGCCGGCCGGGCCGTGCTCGAGTCGCTCGGGGCGAAGGAGGAGGACCGGCTCAAGCCGCGCCTCGTCAGCAACCAGATCATCCGCTCGGTGGAGCCGACGCACGCCCAGCTCATCAACCGCATCCGCTACGGATCGATGCTCGTGCCGGGCGACAGCCTCTTCATCCTCGAGACCGAGCCCGCCGCCTACGTCGCGTTCGCGGCCAACGAGGCCGAGAAGGCCGCGCGGGTGCAGCTCATCGAGGTTCAGACGTTCGGCGCCTTCGGCCGGCTCTACCTGGGCGGACCGGAGAGCGAGATCGACAGCGCGGCCGACGCGGCCGTGAAAGCGTTGACGGGCCTGTCGGGGCGCGAAGCGCCCTCGTCGGGCGGAGCGAAGTGACATTTCAGGAGGCTGATCGTGGCTGACGCGCTGGGTATGATTGAAACCAAGGGCTTCGTGGGCATGGTCGAGGCGGCCGACGCGATGGTGAAGGCGGCCAAGGTCGAGCTGATCGGCTACGAGAAGATCGGCGGCGGCTACGTGACCGCGGTCGTGCGCGGCGACGTCGCGGCGGTCAAGGCGGCGACCGAGGCCGGCGCCCGCGCGGCGGAGCGCGTCGGCGAGCTGGTCTCGGTGCACGTCATCCCGCGGCCCCACGCCAACGTCGACCTCGCGCTCCCGCTCGGCCGCCTCGAGCAGGCGAAGGCCGAGACCGGCCGCAAGTAAAGTGCTGCTCGGCAAGGTCATCGGCACGGTCGTCGCCACCCGCAAGGAGGCGACGCTCGAAGGGCTGCGGCTGCTGCTCGTGCGCGGCCTCGACCTCGACGGCAAGGCGTCGGGGGCGCTGGTCGTGGCCGCGGACGCGCTCGACGCCGGCGTCGGCGAGGTCGTCCTCTACGCGAGCGGCTCGTCGGCGCGCCAGACCGACGTCACCCGCGACCGGCCGGTCGACGCGACGATCATGGCGATCGTCGACCAGGTCGAGGTGGGCGGAGAGATCCGCTTCCAGAAGGTGTAGCCGGCGTTGCCGCTCTCCTCGCAAGAGCTCGAGGCGATCGTCGAGAAGGTCGTCGAGAAGCTCGCCCCCGAGCTGGTGGCCGCCGAGGCGCCCGCCGGCCCCCCGCCCCGGCCGCGGCCCGCGTCGGCTCCGGCGTACGTCCGCGGGCGGCTCGGCGTCTTCGGCGACATCGACTCGGCGGTCGCGGCCGCCCGCCAGGCGCACGAGCAGCTCGTCGCAGGCAGCCTCGAGCTGCGCGGGAAGGTCATCGAGGCGATGCGTGAGGCGACCCGGAAGGCCGCCCCCGAGCTGGCGCAGCAGGCCGTCGCCGAGACCGGGCTCGGACGGGTCGAGGACAAGATCCAGAAGAACCTCCTCTGCGCGAACAAGACGCCGGGCCTCGAGATCCTCGAGCCGACGACCTACACCGGCGACCACGGCCTGACGCTGATCGAGCGCGCGCCGTTCGGGGTCATCGGCAGCATCACCCCGTCGACCAACCCGACCGAGACCATCATCAACAACGGGATCGGCATGGTGGCCGGCGGCAACGCCGTGGTCTTCAACGTCCACCCCTCCGCGAAGGAGGTCAGCCGCGGCTTCGTCGAGCGGCTGAACCACGCGATCGTCGGCGCGGGCGGCCCGGAGAACCTCGTCTGCTGCCTCGCCGAGCCGACCATCGAGAGCGCGCAGGCGCTCATGCAGAACAAGGGCATCCGGCTCGTCGTGGTCACCGGCGGGCCGGCGGTGGTGCGGGCGGCGATGGGCTCCGGCAAGCGCGCCATCGCGGCCGGCCCGGGCAACCCTCCCGTCGTGGTCGACGAGACCGCGCACCTCGACGAGGCCGGGCGGGACGTCGTGCGCGGCGCCTCGCTCGACAACAACATCGTCTGCATCGTCGAGAAGGAGCTGTTCGCGGTCGAGTCGATCGCGGACGAGCTGAAGGCCCAGATGCTGAAGAACGGCGCGGTCGAGGTCCGCGGGGCCGCGGCGATCGCCCGGCTCGAGAAGCTGGTCGTGACCTCGGACGGCCATCCCTCGCGCGACTGGGTCGGCAAGGACGCGGCCAAGATCGCGCGCGCGGCCGGCATCCCCTGCCCCGCCGACGCACGGCTCCTCGTCGCCGAAGTCGACGAGTCCCACCCGTTCGTGCAGGTCGAGCTGCTCATGCCGGTCTTCCCCTTCGTACGCGTCCGCGACGTCGGAGAGGGCATCGCCGCCGCCCGGCGCGCCGAGCACGGCTTCGGCCACACCGCCGTGATGCACTCGACGAACCTCGACCGGCTCCACGAGATGGCCCGGGTGATCAACACGAGCATCTTCGTGAAGAACGCGCCCTCCTACGCCGGCCTCGGACTCGGCGGCGAGGGCTACACGAGCTTCACCATCGCCTCCCCGACCGGCGAGGGGCTCACGACCGCGCGCAGCTTCACCCGCGAGCGCCGCTGCACGCTCGAGGGTTACTTCCGGATCGTGTAACGGATGACCCAGCCGTCCCCGCCGGGGCCCTGCCTCGCGCTGCTCGAAATCGACGGCATCGCCCGCGGCTACGTCGCCGCCGACGCGGTCGTGAAGCGCGCGCCGGTGCGGATCCTCTCGGCCGAGCCGGTCACCCCCGGCAAGTACCTGCTCCTCTTCGGCGGCGAGGTGGCCGAGGTCGCGGAGGCGCTCGCCGCGGGCGAGGCGATCGCGGGCGATCGGCTGCTCGACAAGCTCTACCTCCCGATGGTCCACCCCGAGGTGCCGGCCGCCCTGCGCGGCGTCCGGCCGCTGCCGCAGGGCGCACTCGGGATCGTCGAGACCCTCGGCGCCGCCGCCGCGCTCCTCGCCGCGGACGCCTCCTGCAAGGCGGCGCGGGTCGTGCTCGGCACGCTCCACCTCGCCCGCGGCATCGGCGGCAAGGGATACTTCACGCTGGGCGGCGAGCAGCACGACGTCGAGGCGGCGCTCGAGGCGGCGTCCGGGGCGCTGGCCGCGGGCGCGCTCGTCGAGGTGCAGCTCGTCGCCGCCCCGCACGGGGACCTGCGCGGACCCGTCCTGCCGGGCTAGAGACACGGGCGGGTGCTCGACGCGGTCGTCATCGGGGCGGGACCGAACGGCTTGACCGCGGCGGCGGTGCTCGCCCGCGCCGGCTGCGAGGTCCTGGTGGTCGAGGCCCAGGACCGTCCGGGCGGCGCGGCGGCGACCGCGGAGCTGACCGAGCCTGGGTTCCTCCACGACGTCGGCGCGGCCTTCTTCCCCTTCGGGACCACGAGCCCTGCGTTCCGGGCGCTCGACCTCGCGGGCGCGGGCCTGCGCTTCGCCGGGGCGCGGGTCGACAGCGCCCACCCCGCCGCGGACGGCTCTTGCGGAATCCTCGCCCGCGACCACGACCGGATGGGTCGAGAGCTGGGCGCGGACGGCCCGGCGTTCCGGCGGCTCGCGGCGTGGAAGACGGAGATGGGCGAGCGCTTCGACGCCTTCGCGCTCGGGGCCTTGCCGCTCGTCGGCCCGGCGCTGCGGCTCGGGCCCGCCTCCCTCGCCCGCTTCGCGCACGCGGAGCTCCTGAGTCCCGCCGGGTACGCCCGCCGCTTCGTGACCGAAGCCGCGCGCCGCATCGTCCCGCAGCTCGCGCTCCACGCCGACCTCTGCCCCGACGACCCCGCCGGCGCGCCCATCGGCCTCGTCCTCGCCCTCGGGGCGATTGACGCGGGCTTTCCGTGCGCGGTGGGCGGCGCCGGCGCGGTGACGGCCGCGCTCGTCCGGCGGCT
>DAIDIT010000141.1 GCA_027451705.1 Pseudomonadota bacterium | reverse complement strand
GCGCCCGCACCGGCGCCTCGGCGGGCCGGCGCCGGCGGCCGAACGAGAGGAGCAGGACGGCGAGGGCGAGCGCGCCCTGCGCGAGGCCCCAGCGGTACGGCGCGGCGGCGAGCAGGCGCAGGAGCCCCTCGTCGCCGAAGCCGGTCTGGAACTCGTCGAAGAAGAGGGGCGCGCCGGCGTCGCGGGCGAGGCGGAAGAAGAACGGCCCGTTCTGTCCCCGGCCGATCTGGTCGTCGCGGGCGGCGTCGAAGAGGCCGACGAAGACGAGCCGTCCGCGCCCGACCGGCCAACTCGCGACGACCGGGGCCTTCGCGCTGCCGCGCCAGACCTGCAATCGCGCCGGCGCCGGGAGCCCTTCGACCGCGAAGGCGCGCTCCACCACCACGTCGAGCCCGCCCTGCTCGGTCACCGCGCCCTCGCGGTCGTCGAAGCGCGGATCGCCGAGGCCCGCGTCGACCGCGAGCGCGCGGAACGGCCCGGGACCGGCCGCGAAGGTCCCGCCCGCGCGCACGAAGTCGAGCAGCCAGCGCCGCTCCACCGCCCCGAGCGCGTCGGGCGAGAGGTTCCAGAGTGCCGCGCGGGCCGGCAGCCGGTCGTAGGATGGCCGCCGCAACCGCTCGACGGGGAGGGCCTCCTGCGCGAGAAGGAGGAAGAGCGCCTTCGTGCCGCGCGGGCCCGGCGAGTAGGTCGTGTCGGGCGCGTCCCACCGCCCCTCCGAGTCCGCCCCGGTGGGCCAGAACGCCGCGGCGACGGCGGCCAGCCCGGCCGCGGCGACCAGCGACCAGAGCAGGACGCGTCCGCGCGGGGGCCGGCTCACGGCGCCTCCTCGGGCAGCGCGTCGGCGTGGCGAAGGCAGGCGGCGAAATCCGCGGCGCCGGGCTCCGGCCCGTAGGCGACCCGCTGCGCGGTGCGGGTCAGCTCGGCGAGGCCGCGAGCGGAGGGCAGGAGCGCGACCCACTCCCAGTCCGACAGCTCGGGCCGCCACGGGAGGCCGCGCTCGCGGGCGAGCCGATGGAGCACCGCCTCGTGGAGGAGCCGCGCCGCCTCGCGGAAGCGCCCCTCGGCCGCGAGCGCGTCGGCCCGCCGCCGGAGCGAGCGCTCGCCGCCTCCGCCCGACAGGGGAGCCCCCCGTGCGCGGCGCTCCCGGCCGGGAATCGGCTCGGGGCGCAGGCTCCACCAGACCTCGAGGGCGACCGCTGCGAGCGAGGCGAGGCAGAAGGCGAGGATCGCCCAGCGCTGCCACCGCGACAGCCCGGAGAGCCAGTCGAAGATCGAGTGGAACCAACCGTCGAGGCGCCGCCGGAAGTCGTCGCCGACGTGGGGCGCGAACTCGCGGGAAGCGAGGATGGCCCGCAGCCGCGCCGCGACCTCCGCGTCGGCGGGGAGCGGGGCGCTCATGCGCCGGCGGGCGGCGCCGCGACCGCCACCTCGAGATCGTAGCCCTCGTGGCGGATGCGGCCGTCGAAGTAGAGGAGCGCGAGGAGCGCCGGGTAGAGCGGGGCCATCACCACGTTCAGGAGCTGGCGGACGAGGAAGTGGAGCCCGTGCATGCCGGTCCCGGCGTCCGGCAGCAGGGCACCGAGCCCCACGTGCAGCGCCAAGGCCAGGATCCCGAAGGCCAGGAACAGCCAGCCGATCTTCCTGAGTGCGCCTCGGACGAGGGCGCGGGAACGGCCCAGCGCCGCCCCGCCGCGCTTCCCCTCGACGAGCACCACCTGGAGCCAAAGCGACCACGCCATCCCGAGGTAGATGCCGGGGACCACGAAGAAGAGGAAGCCCAACCCCAGGCCGAGGACCCAGAGGATCCCAATCCAGATCAAGCTCGGCAGGAGCCGCAGCGTCCTCGCGAGCGATGCCCCGAGGGTCCAGTCCCGGCCCTGGTAGATCGCGAGCGTCGCGTCGGCGAGCGCCCCGCCCGAGAGAAGTCCGCCGAGAATCAAGAGGGGCACGGCGATCCCGAACGACTCGAGGACCGACCCGATCTGCGCGAGCGACGTGGGATCGGGGCGCTCGAGGAACCAGTCGGCGACCGCCGTCGGCGCGAAGGTGACGGCGGAGAGCGCCAGCAACGGCCCGAAGTGGTCGCGGTAGAGCTTGAACGTCGCGTCGATCAGCTCGGACATCGACCGCGCTTTCAGCTCGTAGTGCGCGGGAGCCGCCCCTTGCGTCGTGTCGCCCATGGCAATTCCAATCGAAGACATGCCGCCAGTCGCAGCGTTCGAGCCGAGACGACGCGGCGGCGTCCCGGTCAAGCTAGCACGCGCCGCCGAGGCCATGCTACGACCTCGGCGATGGCGGAGCCGCTCTATGACGTCGCGACGGTCGAAACGCCCGAGCAGATCGAGCTGAGCCTCCCACTCGCGGGCGTTGGCAGCCGCTCGATCGCCTACCTCCTCGACATCGGCTGCCAGATCGTCCCGCTCGGCCTCGCCCTCCTCGCCGCGTTCCTCCTCGTCCCGTTGCCCAGGGGCGCGAAGCTGTTCGGAAAGGATGCGGAGGGTCTCCCCGAGCTGGGCACGCTGGCGCTCGCGCTCGTCAGCCTCGCCTTCTTCGTGGTCAACTTCGGCTACTTCGCCCTCTTCGAGATCTTCTGGAACGGCCAGTCGCCCGGCAAGCGGTGGGTCGGTCTCCGCGTGCTCAAGGACGGCGGCTTCCCGATCGACGGGCGGGCGGCGCTCCTGCGTAACCTCCTGCGCGCGGTCGACTTCCTACCGGCCTTCTATGTGGCCGGGATCGCGGTGGTCTTCACCTCCGGGCGGGGGAAGCGGCTCGGCGACTACGCCGCGGGCACGCTCGTGGTGCGCGAGGGGCGCGAGCGCATCGCGCCCGCGACGCCGAGCGCAAGTCCGCTTCCGGCCGCGGAGCTCGCGCTCGTCCGGGGCTTCCTCGCGCGGCGCCGCGGCCTCGACGACGAGGCCCGTCGGAGGCTCGCGGGCCGAATCGCGGCGCGGGTGGCCGAGCGCCTCGGGCGGACCCCGCCCGACGACGCCGAGGGCTGGCTCGAGGGGCTGGTCTGAATGAACCTCCCGGCCGAGGCGAGCTCCGACCGCAGGGTCGCGGACGCGGCCGTGGGCCTCGCCACGGTCCTCGCGACGGCCACGGGCGCACGGGGCCTCGGTCGCGCCCGGATGCGCGAGCTTCCGGCGCGCTACCGGCAGGCGGTCACCGCGCTCGCCCAGGCCCGGGCGCGCGGGGTCCCGACCGCCGAGCTCGAAGCGCTCGTCCTCCGCGCCCACGCGCTGCTCTATGCTCCCGAGCCGATCCACCTCGTCCGGGCCCTCCGCGACGTCCTCGTGGCGCTCCCGCTGGCGGCGCGCCGCGTGGGGCGCCCGGCGCTGCTCGCCGCGGCCATCCTGGTCGCGGGCGGTGCCTGGGGCGGCCTCGAGGTGCACCGCGACCCCACCGCCGCAGCGGTCCTGCTCTCCCGCGCGCTCCAGGTGAACGCCGAGTCCTTCCAGAAGGGCTTCGCGCCGCGCGGCGGCGACCCGCTCTACGGCGCGTTCTACTTCACGAACAACGCGCGTGCGGCGCTGACAGCCTTCGCCCTCGGCGCGACGTTCGGCGTCGGCACCGTGCTCGTCCTGCTCTACAACGGCGTCGTACTCGGCGCGACCGTGGCCATCGTCGCCGCACACGGCTCGCTCGCGGCGCTCTTCTCGTACGTGCTGCCGCACGCGGGCGTCGAGCTGACGGCCATCGTGCTCGCCGCCGCCGCCGGCTTCCGGCTCGCCGACGCCCTGCTCCGCCCGGGCTGGGCGGGGCGGCTCGACGCCCTCGCCCGGGCCGCGCGCGAGACGCTGCCGCTCGCAGTCGGCAGCGCCGCGCTGCTCGTCGTTGCGGGGATCACCGAGGGCTGGATCGCGCCGCTCGCGTGGCCGCTCGCCGCGAAGGCGGCGGTCGGCGCCGCACTCGACCTCGGGCTCGTCCTCTACCTCGCCTGGCCCGCGCGGGCCCAGAGCGCAGAGGGCGTCGCGACGTAGTCGACGGGCACGTCGTGCGCCTCGGGGACGGCCCGCTCGACGAGCGCGGGGTCGAAGCAGAGCCCGACCCGCACCGCGCCCGGCCGCGCGGCGGCCAGGAGGCGGTCGTAGTAGCCGCCGCCGCGGCCGAGCCGGTTGCCTTCCCGATCAAAGGCGACGCCGGGAACCACGAAGAGGTCGACCGCCGCGGCCTGGACCGGCGAGCCCGGCCGCGGGTGCGCGAAGCCGTGCCGGCCGGACGCGAGGTCGGAAAGGTCGCGCACCTCGCGGAGCTCGGGCTCGCCCTGCTCCGCGTAGCCTGGGAACACGGCGACCTTCCCGGCCGCGCGCGCGCCGGAAAACAGCAGCGCCGTCTCCGGCTCCGTCAGGAACGGCGCGTAGAGCGCAACGACCTTCGCCTCCGCGAAGGCGGGGAGCGCGAGCACGCGCGACTGGATCCGACGCGAATCCGCCTGGCGCTCGTCGGGCGTCGCGGCCCTCGCGCGCTCCAGCATCTGCGCGCGAAGCGCGTCCTTCGAGGTTGGAAAGGGATCCGGGTGGGTCAAGAGTAAAAAGCCCCCCGCCTCGGCCGTGTGAGCAACGTCCATTGAACCCTGTAGCGACAGGTGGGGAGACCGCGGACCGCCGTAGGCTTCCCTCTCGTTACCCGAGGGCGTGCGCATGGCGGCGCAGGTGCGGCCACCCCGTCAAGGACATATCGGTTCGAATATCAGCCACTCAATCGCGAACCAGGCAGGGGGCAAGCCCTATTCTCTTGTCGAAGCGATGGTAAGGAGCCCCCACCGCCGAGTCAAGGCGGGCTTCCCGTGGAGCGACGGGCGCCGGCGTCGCTTCTTGTCCGCTCGCCGCGCCCGCGTTAGAAGCGGGCGGGTGAGGGCTCGGGTCGAGGCCGCTCTGGTCGCAGCTTTGCTGGGGTGCGCGGGGGGCTGGGCCCTGGGCGCACGCGCCGACGTCGCCGGAGGGACGGCCGGGCTCCCTCCGCCCTCCCGCCTCTCGCTCGCGAAGGTCACGACGCTCGACGACCCCACCTTTGCCCGCGACCGTGTCCGAGGCGGACTGTTCTTTCCGGACGCCGCATCCGACGCCGTCGGCTTTGGGATCTTCTTCCTCCAGCCCTACGACCCGGCCCGCATTCCGGTGCTCTTCGTTCACGGCATGGCGGGCTCGCCGCTCGACTTCCGAAAGGCCGTCGCGGCGCTCGACCTCGCGTGCGAGCAGCCCTGGGTCTTCAGCTACCCGACGGGCCTGCGGCTACCGGTCGTCGCGCGCGTGCTCGCCTCGCAGCTCGGCGCGCTGCACGACCGGCTCCGGCCAGCGCGCGTCCTCGTGGTCGCGCACAGCATGGGCGGCCTCGTCGCGCGCGCCGCGATCCTCGACCTCGCGGCCGCGGGCCGGGCCGACTTCGTCGCCGGCCTCGTCACGATCTCGACGCCCTACGGGGGGCAGGTGGCGGCGGGGTTGGGCGCGCGCCAGGTTCCCGGGCTCGTCCCCGCCTGGACGGACCTCGCGCCCGGCAGCGCGTTCCTGACGTCGCTGCGGACACCGCTGCCGGCCCGGCTGGCCTTCGACCTTCTCTTCAGCTACGGAAGCCACGGCTACGGAAGCCGCGGAGCCGACCGCCACTTCTGGGACATGGCGCGCTGGTTCTCGCTCGCGACCGTGGAGGACAGCAACGACGGCGTCGTGACGCTCGACAGCGAGCTCCAGCCCTGGGCGCAAGACCAGGCTGCGCACCTGTACGGCTACGACGCCGACCACACCTCGATCCTCGTGCTGCCCGAAGCCCTGGCGCGGCTGGCCAGGCTCCTCGCGGACGCCTGCCCGAGGGTCCCGGGGGCGCGCTGACCTCCGAGGCCGGGCGGCTCGGGTTCACGCCGCGCGACGGCGGGCTTCCCGGCGGCCCGCGACGTCGGCGGCGAGCCCCTGCCGGAGCGCGTCGAGAGCAGCCCAGAGATCGGCCCAGCGGTCCGAGCCACCGGCGCGGCTGGCGTCGAGCGCGCGGCCAAAGGCCTCCGCCTGCGCCCGCAAGCCGCCGCAGGGTGACGCCTCCACTCCCGGGCAAGCGCCGGCGCGGTGGCGGGGACAGCCGGCGCAGCCGACGCCGGACGCCGGGATGCGGGCCACCACCCGGACCGCCAGCGACGCGAGCGACTGCTGGAGCGGCGCCGGAGGCGGCTTGGGCGCCCGCCGCAGCCAGCGCGCAGCGGCCTCGAGCTGCTCGAGCAGGTCGGCGCGCCGACGGAGCTGCCGCGCGGCCTCGAGCCGCTCCGTGAGTTCGCCGTGCACGCGGGCGGTAACGCTAGCCGCCCGGCCGCCCGCCCGACTTGACCCGGATCAACCGGCCGCCGTCGTCCCCGTGTTCCCCTCGGATGGATGCAGCCCGCGACCGCCGTCCGACTTGAGCCCGAGCTCGAGCTGGCGCAGTCGCCCTCCCCCCTGCGCGACACGGCGGGCTGGCTCTCGGTCGCGACTGCGACGGCCGCCGGCGAGGCGCTCCGCTTCTGGTACGTCCTCCAGGTCCATCCGCCCGCCGGCTACCTCCATTCGGACATGCTGGAGAACGTCCTGCGCGCGTACGCCATGCTGGGCCAGCGGCCGGGCGGCGGCCCCCTCTCCGTGTACGTCCCCCGCGGCATCTCCGCGCTCTGCGCGATCGCCCTCTGGCTTTTTCCCGACCGCTCGGTCGAAGCGCTCTCCCCGATCCAGGCCCTCCTCGGCGCGACCGCCGTCCCGCTCCTCTTCGTCTCGGTGCGCCGCTTCTGGGGCCGCCGCCCCGCGCTCTTGGCGGCCTGGCTCTGGGCGCTCGACTTCCTCCCGATCGGCTACCTCGGCTTCTTCCTCGCCGAGAACTTCCTCGCGTTTCTCCTCGTCCTCGCGCTCGCCCTGCTCCGCCCGGCGCGCCCGGGTCCGTGCCTCGCCGCCGGGCTCGCCCTCGGGCTCGCCTGCACGTTCAAGGGCTACACCCTGCTCCTCGTGGTCCTCTGGGGCGGCGCGCTGCTCGTCGCGCGACGGCGGTGGTCGGCGGCCGCGCTGCTCTGCGGGACCCTCGCGGTCGTCGTGCCCGAGAGCATCGCCGTGTCGCGAATCGCGGGACGCCCGGCGTTGCTCTCGACCAACGGCGGGCAGATCTTCTACAGCGGCCACTGCCCGGTCCACCTGCTCACCTGCCACGGCTCGCAGGGAACATGGGTCGCCGGTGCGCCGACGACCTACGCCCTCCACCCCGACTGGCCCGACGTCCAGCTCGACGTCCCCTGCTACGACTCGGCCGCCTACTACCGCATGGGCTGGCTCTGCCTGCGGCAGATGGGCTGGAGCGCCGTCCCTTGGGCGGCCGAGCAGGTCGCGGCCGCGTTCGCCGGCTGGCCCGGCCACACGCTCGATCCCTGGCCCGTCGACGAAGGCGGCCCGGGCGCGCCTCTCGGCCACCTCTTCAACCTCGCCACCGCGTACCTCGTCGCACCGCTCGCGCTCTGGGCGCTCTGGCGCCGCCGCCGGAGCCTCGGCGCGTGGCTCGCGACGGGGTTGCCGCTCGCGGCCGTCCTGGCCGTCGCACTGATCTTCATGGGCGACCCGCGCTACCGCGAGCCGTTCGACGCGTTCCTCGTGGGCGGGGCCGCCGCCGGCGGACTCGACGTCTGGGAGGCCGTCGGATCGCTCGCCCGCCGCGGCGTCCTCTGGTAGACCTCCGGCCCTCCGGAGGTCTACCCCATGACAGCCCTCGCCCTCTTCCTGCTCGCAGCCGCGCCGCCCACCGCGCCCGCCGCCGCCCCGACGGTCGCCGAAGCCCGGGCCTTCTACGACCAGGTGAACCGCACCCTACGCAAGCTCTGGGTCGCCCGCGACCGCGCCGCCTGGGTCAACGAGAACTTCCTCACCGACGACACGGACGCGCTTGCCGCGGACGGTGAGGCCGCCACCGCCGCATACATGGCGAAGGCCATCCCGGAGTCGCGCCGCTTCGCGAAACTCGACCTCCCGCCCGACCTCGCGCGGATGGCCTACCTGCTCTCGGTCTCGCAGACCATCCCGGCGCCCGACGACCCGGCCAGACGCGAGGAGCTCGCCGGCATCGAAGCGTGGCTCCAGAGCAGCTATGGCAAAGGCAAGTACTGCCCGAAGCGGCTGGGCGGCAAGTGCCTGAACCTCGACCAGCTCTCGGACATACTCTCGAAGAGCCGCGACTGGGATGCTTTGGTCGACGCCTGGGTCGGCTGGCACGAGATCGCGAAGCCGATGCGGGAGAAGTATGCGCGCTACGTCGCGCTGGCCAACGAGGGGGCGCGCGAGCTCGGCTTCGACGACGTCGGCGCGCTCTGGCGCTCCGGCTACGACATGAGCCCGGCGGCCTTCGAGGCCGACGAGCAGCGGCTTTGGGGGCAGGTACGGCCGCTCTACGAGGCGCTGCACTGCTACGTGCGGCGCAAGCTTCACGAGAAGTACGGCGACCACGTCCCCGCCACCGGCCCGATCCCCGTGCCCGCGCTCGGCAACATGTGGGGCCAGGAGTGGACCGACATCTACGACGTCGTGGCCCCCTACCCCTCCGAGCCGTCGCTCGACGTGGGCAAGCGGCTCGTCGAAAAGAAAGTTTCGCCGACGCAGATGGTGAAGACCGCCGAGGACTTCTTCACCTCCCTCGGCTTCCCACCGCTGCCCCAGACCTTCTGGGAGCGCTCGCTCTTCACGCGGCCCCGCGACCGCGAGGTCGTCTGCCACGCGAGCGCATGGGACGTGCAGTGGGACGGCGACCTGCGCATCAAGGTCTGCCTCGAGCCGACCGAGGACGACCTCGTCACCCTCCACCACGAGCTCGGCCACGACTTCTACTTCCAGAGCTACGACACGCTCCCGGTCCTTTTCCAGCAGGGGGCGAACGACGGCTTCCACGAGGGCATCGGCGACACCATCGCCCTCTCGGTCACGCCCGCCTACCTCCACCACATCGGCCTCCTCAACGTAACGTCGAGCAGCCAGGCGGCACGCATCAACGAGCTGATGAAGCGGGCGCTGTTCAAGGTCGCCTTTCTCCCCTTCGGACTGATCATCGACCAGTGGCGCTGGGACGTCTTCGCGGGCAAGGTCGATCCCGCCCACTACAACCAGGCCTGGTGGGATCTCAAGCGCAAGTACCAGGGCGAGGTCCCGCCGGTGCCGCGCGACGAGAGCGACTTCGATCCCGGCGCCAAGTACCACGTCGCCTCGAGCACCCCCTACGCGCGTTACTTCCTTGCCGCCATCTACCAGTACCAGTTCCACCGCGCCCTCTGCCGCGCCGCGGGCTGGAAGGGGCCGCTCGACCGCTGCTCGGTCTACGGGAGCAAGGCAGCCGGGGCGAAGCTGCGCGCCATGCTCTCGCTCGGGGCGAGCAAGCCGTGGCCTGACGCGATGGAGGTCCTGACCGGCCAGCGGCAGGCGGACGCGAGCGCGATCCTCGACTACTACGCCCCGCTCAAGAAGTGGCTCGACCGGCAGAACCGCGGCCAGCAGTGCGGCTGGTGAGGCCGGATCGACCGGCGACCCTGGTGACCAGGGACGGCGGGTCCCGTGTCGCCGGACCTCTACGGAACCCTGTCGTGGGTGGTTACTCCGAGAGCGGGTCGATGATGGCGGTGTCGTCGGCCGACTTGGGCGCGGCGGCCTTCGCCTCGCCCGGGGTCGCGCGGCGGCGGCGCGTGCGAGGCTTGTCGGCGGCAGCGGCGGCGCGCTCGGCCGGCTTCGAGGGCTGAAGCGGCGGTGATGGTGGCGCGACGGTTGCGGTGACGGTCGGGGTCGGGGTCGCAGTCTTCGTCTCCTCCCCCGCCTGCCGGGGAGGGATAGGGTGGGGGGAAATCGCGGTCGCGGTCGCGGTCGCGGTCGCGGTCGCGGTCGCGGTCGCGGTCGCGGTCGGGGCCGCGACGCTCCTCTCCATCGCCTGGTACACCACCCACCCT
>DAIDIT010000140.1 GCA_027451705.1 Pseudomonadota bacterium | reverse complement strand
GGTCTCCTGGACCTGGCGGGCAACCTTGTAGTGCTCGTCGCCAAGGACCTGCGGGTCGAGGATCCGGCTCGTCGAGTCGAGCGGGTCGACCGCGGGGTAGATGCCCAGCTCGGCGATCTGGCGCGAGAGCACCGTGGTCGCGTCGAGGTGCGCGAAGGTCGTGGCCGGCGCGGGGTCGGTGAGGTCGTCGGCGGGCACGTAGATGGCCTGCACCGAGGTGATCGAGCCCTTCTGCGTGGAGGTGATGCGCTCCTGGAGGTCGCCCATCTCGGTGGAGAGCGTCGGCTGGTAGCCGACGGCCGAGGGGATGCGGCCGAGCTGAGCCGACACCTCCGAGCCCGCCTGGGTGAAGCGGAAGATGTTGTCCACGAAGAGGAGCACGTCGCGCGCCTCCTCGTCGCGGAAGTACTCGGCGACGGTGAGGGCGGAGAGGGCCACGCGGGCGCGCGCGCCGGGCGGCTCGTTCATCTGCCCGTAGACGAGCACGGCCTGGCTCTTCTCGAGGTCCTTGGTGTTGATGACCTTGCTCTCCTGCATCTCGTGGTAGAGATCGTTGCCCTCGCGGGTACGCTCGCCGACGCCAGCGAACACCGAGAAGCCGCCGCGCTCGACGGCCACGTTGCGGATGAGCTCCATGAGGAGGACGGTCTTGCCCACGCCGGCGCCGCCGAAGAGGCCGATCTTGCCGCCGCGGGTGTAGGGCGCGAGCAGGTCGATGACCTTGATGCCGGTCTCGAAGGCCTGGGTCTTCACGTCCATGTCGACGAAGGGCGGCGGCGGGCGGTGGATGGGGAGCCGCCGCGTCGCCTTCACGGGCCCGAGCTCGTCGACCGGGTCGCCGACGACGTTGAGGATGCGGCCGAGCGTCTCCTTGCCGACCGGGACCGAGATGGGCGCGCCCGTGTTCTTGACCGGCTGGCCACGGACGAGGCCGTCGGTCGCGTCCATCGCGATGCAGCGCGCGGTGTCCTCGCCGAGGTGCTGGGCAACCTCGACGACCAGATTGTCGGGGCGGGCGTCGATGGCGGGGTTGGTCAGCGTGAGCGCGCTGCGGATGGCGGGTAGGGCGCCGGGGGGAAAGTGGACGTCGACCACCGGTCCGATGACCTGGGTGACCTTCCCGACGGCGAGGTTGATGGGTGTCGCGGACATGAATTCTCCTTCGGATTGGGGGCCTCGCCGGCCCCGCTACTTCAGTGCCTCGGCGCCGCTGACGATCTCCATCAGCTCCTTGGTGATGTAGGCCTGGCGCGCGCGGTTGAACTGTAGGGTCAAGCGGGCGATCATCTCGCTCGCGTTCTTGGTGGCGGCGTCCATCGCGGTCATGCGGGCCCCGTGCTCGCTGGCCTGCGACTCGAGCATTGCGCGCCAGAGCTGGGTCGCGAGGTGCTGCGGCAGCAGGGCGTCGAGCACCTCGGCGCGGGACGGCTCGTAGAGGTAATCGACCGGCTGGGCCGCGCCCTCGGCCGCAGGCTCGGGCGCGAGGACCGGGCGGGGCACGATGGGCAGGAGCTGCACGAGCGAGACCCGCTGGCTGATCGCCGACTGGAACTCGTTGTAGAGGAGGAAGACCGCGTCCAGGCGCGCCTCGACGAAGTGGCGGGTGAGCTCGTCGGCGATCGCCTCGGCCTTTCGGAATTCGAGCTGCTCGAAGACGCCGACGTAGTCCTTGCGGACCGCGAGTTTGCGCCGCTGTGTGAAGTCGCGGCCCTTGCGGCCGAGGGTCGACAGCTCGACGCGCTCATAGGGCGACCCGTCGGGACCCTTGCCGTCGGCGAGAAAGCGCTGCGCGCGCCGCAGCACGTTGGCGTTGAATCCGCCGCAGAGGCCGCGGTCCGAGGTGAGCAGCACCAGCTCGACGCGCTTGGGTGGGCGCACGGCGAGCAGCGGGTGGGCGGCCAGGTCGGCGCGCGTCGCGAGCGAGCCGAGGACCGCGTCGAGGTGCTGCGCGTACGGGCGCGCGCGGACGATCGCCTCCTGCGCCCGCCGCAACTTCGCCGCGGCGACCATCTTCATCGCCTTCGTGATCTGCCTCGTGTTCTTGACCGAGGCGATCCGCTTGCGGATGTCGCGAAGCGACGGCACGATCTACTTGCCGCCTTCCACCGTGAACAGGTCCTTGAACTCGGCGAGCATCCCGTCGAGCTGCTTCTTGATCCCGTCGTCGAGCTGCTTTTTCTCGAGGATGGCCTTGCCGACCTCCGGGTGGCGGTTGTCCGCGAACTCGACCAGCTCCTTCATGTACCGGCCGACCTGCGCGACCGGCACGTGGCGGATCCAGACCGCACCCGAAGCGTCCTTGTTCGTGGCTGCGTAGAGCTGGATGACCTGCTTCTCGACCGGCATCGGCTGGTACTGTCCCTGCTTGAGAACCTCGACGAGGCGCTCGCCGCGCGCCAGCGCCTCCTGGGTGGCCTTGTCGAGGTCGGAGCCGAACTGGGCGAACGCCGCGAGCTCGCGGTACTGCGCCATGTCGAGGCGCATCGTGCCGGCCACCTGCTTCATGGCCTTGATCTGCGCGTCGCCGCCGACGCGGGAGACCGAGATGCCGACGTTGATGGCCGGCCGGACGCCCGAAAAGAAGAGGTCGGTCTCGAGGTAGATCTGGCCGTCGGTGATCGAGATGACGTTGGTTGGGATGTAGGCCGAGACGTCGCCCGCCTGGGTCTCGATGATCGGCAGCGCGGTGAGCGAGCCACCGCCCCTCGCGTCGGAGAGCTTCGCCGCGCGCTCGAGCAGGCGGCTGTGGAGGTAGAAGACATCGCCCGGGTACGCCTCGCGGCCCGGCGGACGGCGCAAGAGCAGCGAGAGCTGCCGGTACGCCACCGCGTGCTTGCTGAGGTCGTCGTAGACGATGAGCGCGTGCTGCTTGTTGTCGCGAAAATACTCCCCCATGGTGACGCCCGTGTAGGGGGCGAGGAACTGGAGCGGTGCGGGGTCGGAGGCGTTGGCCGCGACGACCGTCGTGTACTCCATCGCCCCGGCGCTCCGGAGCTTCTCGACCGTGCGGGCGACGGTCGACTGCTTCTGGCCGATCGCGACGTAGATGCACTGCACCCCGAGCCCCTTCTGGTTCAGGATCGCATCGATCGCGACGGCGGTCTTGCCCGTCTGACGGTCGCCGATGATCAGCTCGCGCTGGCCGCGGCCGATCGGGATCATCGCGTCGACCGCTTTGAGGCCCGTCTGGAGAGGTTCGTTGACCTTCTTGCGCGCGACGATGCCCGGGGCCTTGATCTCGATCTTGCGGCTCTCGTCGGTCTTGATGGGCCCGCGCCCGTCGACGGGCGCGCCGAGGGCGTCGACCACGCGGCCGAGCATCGCGGCGCCGACCGGGACTTCGGCGATGCGGCCGGTCCGCTTGACCGTGTCGCCCTCCCTGATGCCGCCAGTCTCGCCCATCAGCGCGACGCCGACGTTGTCCTCCTCGAGGTTGAGGACCAACCCGCGGACGCCACCGGGGAAGTCGAGCAACTCGCCCGCCATCGCTCCGGCGAGGCCATAGACGCGCGCGATGCCGTCGCCGATCGACAGGATGGTGCCGGTCTCGGCGACCTCGACCTTCTTGCCGTAGTCCTGAATCTGCTGCTTGATGATTCGGCTGATCTCGTCGGCGCGGATGTCCATGGCGTGCCTTTCGTCCGTGTCCCGTCTCTAGCCCTTGAGCTGCTTGCGCAGGGAATCGAGCTGCGTCCGCAGGCTCCCATCGAAGCGGAGGGAGCCAACCTGTGCGACGGCGCCGCCGAGCAGGTTCGGATCGACCTCGGTCCGCAGCGTCACCGTGCGAGCGACCGCGCCCGAGAGCGCCCGCTCGAGGGCGGGCCGAAGGTCTGGGGGAAGCGGCGCAGCCGTGGCGATCGAGGCCAGCGCGCGGCCGGCGTGTTCGTCGGCCAGCTCGCGGTAGCGTTCTGCGATCTCCGGGATGTCCCCGGCCCGGGCGCGGTCGACGAGAAGCTGCGCAAAGGCGAGGACCGTGGCGCCGAGGCCCAGCGCGCCCGCCACCTGGGCGACGACCGCGTGCCGTTGCGCGCGGTCGAACGCTGGATTGGCAAGGACGCCGCGAAGTTCGGTCGAGCCCGTCACTGCGGCCGCGAGGCGGCCGAGCTGATCGGCGGCCGCGTCGGCCGCCCCCTCCGCGGAGGCGACTTCCAGCAGCGCGCGGGCGTAACGTCGTGCGATCGAGGCGTTCACTCGTTCGACGGGAGGACGCGCCGGAGCGCCCCTCGCATCCCTTCGTGACTCGTTCGGAAACGGCGGCGCTGAGCTAGCACGCACGGTGCCGCGGCGTCAAGAACGAGACGACCTCGGCTCCGGGTCGGCAATAGATTGGGGGGCCGGGGGGGTTTGTCTGTCGTGAGCGACGTCGCGGAACTGCTCGCCTCCATCCGGGCCCACGACCCCTATACCGCCTCGCACGGAGAGCGCGTGGCCGCATACGCCCAGGCGATCGCTCAAGCCCTCGGCCTAACGCAATCGGACCAGCAGGAGATCCACTGGGTCGCGCTCCTGCACGACATCGGCAAGCTCCACGTGCCGAGCGCAATCCTCAACAAGCCGACGGCGCTCGACGTCGGCGAGTTGGCCCAGATGCGGCGTCACCCCCAGGAGGGTGCGACGCTTCTCGCCGATGTCGGCCTGCCGAAGCTCGGCATGCTCGTCTGCCAGCATCACGAGCGGATGGACGGGAGGGGCTATCCGGAGGCGATGATCGGCCATGCCATCCACCTCCACGCTCGAATCGTATCGGTCGCGGACGTGTTCGATGCGATGACGACGGACCGCAGCTACCAGCCGGCGGTACCACAGCGGGCCGCGGAGGCGGAGTTGCGTCGGGTGGCGGGGACGCAGCTCGACGCCGATGCGGTCGAGGCGTTCATCCTGTCACGAGCGCGGGAGCGTGCGCGCCGCCGCTGGCCGGTCCCCGAAATCGCCGAGCGCCGCTGACCGGCGGCCACGGCTCAACCGAAGAGCTCGCGAACCTTGTCGAAGAAGCTGCGCGACTGCGGGTGCGTCTGCTCTCCCTCGAGTTCGGCAAATCGCTCGAGCAGCTCGCGCTGATCGCGGGTCAGGTGCGTCGGCGTCTCGACGACGACCTCGACGAGTTGGTCGCCCCGGCGGTGGCCTCCCGGGCTCGGGACGCCTCTTTCTCGCAGCCTGAAGACGCGCCCGGTCTGAGTTCCGGCGGGAATCTTCATCTGCACCTTGCCGTCGAGCGTCGGTACATCGATCTGGGCCCCGAGCGCCGCCTGTATGAAGCTGATGGGGACAGAGCAAACGACGTTCTGGTCCTCGCGCTTGAAGATCGGGTGGTCCCGCACCTGCACGACAACGTAGAGATCGCCCGCGGGACCGCCGCGCTCGCCGGGCTCGCCCTCGCCCTCGAGCCGAATGCGCGAGCCGGTCTCGAGACCCGGAGGAATGCGCAACGAAAGCTCGCTCTGTCCCTCGACGCGTCCGTCGCCGCGGCAAACCGTGCAGGGCTCGGCGAGCACCGTCCCGCTGCCGCTGCAGCGCGCGCAGGTCCGCGAGACGGCGAAGAATCCTTGCTGGAACCGCTGCTCGCCACTGCCGCCGCACGAGGGGCACCGGCTCTGCCGACCGGTCCGGCTTCCGCTGCCGCCGCACGCTTCGCAGCGCTTCGGGCGCGGCAAACGAACCTTCGTCTCGCATCCGAACGCGGCCTCCTCGAACGACAGCTCGAGGTTGTAGCGCAGGTCGGCACCCCGATTGCGCGGGCCGCGGCCACGTCGGCCCCCTCCCGCTCCGAAGACCTCGCCGAAAATGTCGCCGAAGATGTCGTTGAGGTTGCCGGTCTGGAACCCACCGAAGCCGAAGGGGAAGCCCTCGGCGCCCGGCCCGCTCGACGCCGAGACGCCCGCATGGCCGAAGCGGTCGTAAGCCGCCCGCTTCTGCTCGTCCGAGAGAACCGCGTAGGCCTCGCTGATGTCCTTGAACTTCTCCTCGGCCTGTTTGTCGTTGGGGTTCTTGTCGGGGTGGTACTGGTGGGCGAGCTTGCGGTAAGCGCTCTTGAGATCCTGCGCCGACGCCGTCCGCTCGACGCCGAGCACCTCGTAGTAATCGCGCTTCTGCGTCGCCATGGAGAGAGGCCGTGCGCAATATAACGCACGACGCATCCGTGGCAATTCGAAGGGTCCGCCTGACATGCGGGTTCGGTCGACCGCGGGAATCGACGATCTCGTCGGCATACGCCACGCTGGCGGCAGGTCGGGCGGGTCGGCGGCGGCGGTCGGCATCACCCAGGCGCTTGTCCGGCCGGTATTCTGGCTGCTACTGTCGCCGCGAGGAGTCGCCACCGTGGCCGAGCCGTCGCCCGCCGTACAATGCCCAAAGTGCGGCCACCCTTTTACGGACCCCCTCAACTTCTGCCCGAAGTGCGGCGCAGACCTCCGCGGGGTCGGGGGCTACACCGAAACGTTCTCGGGGGCGCTCAAGGGAAAGGTCGTCGCCGATCGCTACAAGATTCTCGACCGCCTCGGCGAGGGGGGCATGGGTGCGGTCTACAAGGTCCAGCATACCCGGATGGGAAAGGTCATGGCCCTGAAGCTCCTGCGCCCGGAGCTTTCGAAGCAAGGGGCAGCCCTCGAACGTTTCCGACAGGAAGCCCAGGTCGTCGCGACGCTGTCGAGCCTGCACACGATCTCGATCTTCGACTTCGGCGAGACGGACGAGGGGGCACTCTACCTCGCGATGGAGTACCTGCCGGGAAGCGACCTCTCCCACGTCCTGCGGACGGACGGCTGCCTGGCGGAGGCACGGGTCGCGGAGATAGGAATCCAGGTCTGCCGCTCCCTCGCCGAGGCGCACGAGAACGGCATCATCCACCGCGACATCAAGCCCGCGAATGTCATGCTCCTGCGAACGCGGGAGAAGCAAGACCTGGTCAAGGTCCTCGACTTCGGAATCGCGAAGCTGCGCATGCGGCGCGGGGACGGCGCCATCACGGGCGTTGGCGACTTCGTCGGCACGCCGGAATATCTCTCTCCGGAGCAAGCGCGTGGCGAAGACCTGACCCCGGCCAGCGACATCTATTCGCTGGGGGCGATGCTCTACGAATTGGCCTGCGGGGTGCCAGTTTTCGACGGGCCGACGCCCCTGTCGATCGTCTCGCGCCATCTCACCGATCCGCCGGTGCCGCCGCACCAGCGAACGCCATCGATCCGTGTCTCGCCCGAGTTCGAGGCGGTCCTTCTTCGATCTCTCGAGAAGAGACCGCAAGATCGCTTTTCCACCGCGGACGAGATGCGCGGCGCGCTCGAGCCGTTGGCAGGCCTGCGGCCCGTACCGGCATTCGACAAGGCACCGCGAGATACGGGCGACCTCGGGATCGCGAGCCGGGAGGATTGGGACCGATTCGAAAGGCGATTGCGGCGCAGCCTGTGGCTTCGAAATTTCATTGCGCTGCTCGCCCTCGGTTCGGCCGCGGCAGGCGCAACGTGGTACACGCGGCGGCTCTTGTCGGCTCCCGCAATGCCGCTGACCGAGGAGGTCGAGCCGAACGATCATCCCTCCCAGGCGAACCTCATCGGGAGCGGACTTCCGGTCCGCGGCCACGTCGGCGCACGCTTTTCCGACCAGGAAAGTGACAAGGACTTCTTTCGTCTGGCGGTGACGGGAACCGATCGCGTCCTCCGTGCCGAGGTGACCGGGGTGCCGGGAATGTCGATCGTTCTGGACCTATACGGACCGGAGCGCAAGACACCGCTCGCACGCGCGACAAGCGGCGCGGTCGGTGCCGGCGCCACGATTCCAAATTGGCCTGTCGAGGAGGGGACTTACTTTCTCGAGGTGCGCGCGCGCGTTGAACCCGGTCAGGTTCCTCCCGAAAACGTGAGCGACTGGTACACGCTGACTGCCACCGTCACCGCGCGCCTGCCGGGCGAGGAGCACAAGCCAAATTTCACGCCTGAAACGGCGAGCGTGGCCACGCTGTCGCGGCCCGCGCTTGGATTTGCGGGCGCGGCCGGTGACGTGGCCTACTTCGACCTCGACCCACTCGCCCCCGGTTCGGACGTGGAGGGAACCAAGGTCGCAGCGATTCTGTCGCCGGTGCCCGGCGCGGAGTTGCGGCTCATCGCTGGGAGGGCGGACCTTGCGGCCGG
>DAIDIT010000139.1 GCA_027451705.1 Pseudomonadota bacterium | reverse complement strand
AGCGTGGCGAGGGTGGTGAGCGTACCGGCGACCCCGACGAGCTGCGCGCCGGCCTCGGGCGCGGGCACGGCCGCGAGCGCGCCGTCGACGGCGGCGCGCACCGCGAGCCGCTCCCCGGCCGACGGTGGATCGTCGCGGACGAGCCGCTCGTGGAGCCGCACCGAGCCGACCTGGAGGCTCGTCCAGAACGAGACCGCCTCGCCGCGGCCGTAGACCAGCTCGGTCGAGCCGCCGCCGACGTCGAGGAGCGCGAGCGGGCCGTCCCCGCCGAAGTCGGTGCGCGCGGCGAGGAAGGAGAGCTTCGCCTCGCGCTCGCCGGCGGCGATCTCGGGCGAGAGGCCGAGGTCGCGCAGCCGCTCGAGAAACTCCGCGCCGTTGTGGGCGTCGCGCGCGGCGCTGGTCGCGGCGCAGGCGAGCCGCGTGACGCCGAGCGCGCGGGACTCGCCGACGTAGCGGCGCACGACCTCGACCGTCCGCTCGATCCCCTCGGGCGAGAGCCGCCCGGTCGCGTCGACGCCCGCTCCGAGCCGCGTGATCTCGGCGCGCTCCAAGAGGGGCCGCAGCCGTCCGGCCCCGGCCTCCGCCACCGCGAGGAGCACCGAGTTGGTGCCGACGTCGATGGCGCCGAGCTTCACTTGCGGTAGCTGGGGCCCCACGCGGGCATCGAGTAGCCGCCGCCGTGGGTGATCGGGTGCTGCGAGTTGCCGTCGGGCGTCGTCACCCACAGCTCGGACTTGCCGGTGCGCGTCGAGACGAAGACGAGCAGCCGTCCGTTGGGCGACCACGAGGGGTCGGAGTTCTGCCCCTGGTCCTGGGTGATGCGCTGGACCTGGCCGGTCTGGACGTTGACCGTGAAGAGGTCGAAGACCGCGCGCTCGTCGCGGGCGGTGAAGGCGATCAGGTCGCCGCGCGGCGACCAGCGCGGCGTCTGGTTGTAGTTGCCCTGGTAGGTGAGCCGCCGCGGCGAGCTGCCGTCGGCGTTCATCACGTAGATCTGCGGCGAGCCCTCGCGCTGGCTGACGAAGGCGAGCTGCTTGCCGTCGGGCGACCAGGTGGGGCTCGCGTCGATGCCGTAGCTGTCGGTCATCCGCTTCGCGGCGCCGCCCGCGAGGTCGAGCTCGTAGATCTGGTCGTTGTCCTCCTGGGCCATCGCGAAGGCGATCCGCCGGCCGTCGGGCGAGAAGGCGATCCCGGTCTCGAGGTCGCCGCGCGTCGAGATGACCTTCGCCTGGAGCGAGGGGAGGAACGTCTCCCAGAGATCGGGGTGGCCGAGCCGGTAGCTCGTGTAGCCGACGCCGCGCCCGTCGGGCGCCCAGGACGGCAAGAGGTTGAGCTGGCCGCCGTGCGTGATCTGCCGCTGGTTCGCCCCGTCCCAGTCGGAGACGAAGATCTCCTTGGTCTGCCGGCCGACGTCCTTGACGAAGGCGATCTCGGACTCGAACGGCCCGGGCTCCTGGGTGAAGTACTGCACGAGGTCGTCCGCGAAGCGGTGGGCGAGCCGGCGGGCGCCCGCGACCGGCGCCGCGTAGCTCTTGTGGATCTGCTGCTCGCGGGCCAGGACGTCGAAGAGGTAGAAGTCCGCGACCGCCTCGCCGCCCGCGATCCGGACCTGGCCCTTGACGAGCCCCTCGGCGCCCACGTCGGTCCAGCGCTGGAAGTGGATCCCGTCGACGGTCATCGGCTCGTGGGGGTCGGCGAGGTAGCCCTTGGGATCGAGGACGTTCGGGTCGAAGAGGCCGCTGACCGCGAGGTCGTTCGCGAGCGTCTGGTAGATCTCGGTGGCGGCCTCGCCGGCGCCGGGCAGCGGCGACAGCGGCGCGACGGCGAGCGGGTAGGGCTGGAAGTTCGCGCCGCTGATGACGAGCTTCGGGGGGCCGGCGAGCGCAACGGAGGCGGCCAGCGTGGCGCCGGCCGCGGCGAGGAACGGGAGGGCACGCATCGGTGAGCGCTCCTTTACATCTTGCCGCAGACGAACTCCAGCACGACGCCGTCGCGCCACTGCTGGGCGACGGCCGGCGGCGGCGCCGGGAGCGCGCGGCACTTCTTGACCGCGTCCTCGATCGCGCGGTCGAAGAGCCGGTTGCCGCTGGACGCCTGCGTCTTCTGGTCGAGGATCGTCCCGTCGGCCGCGAGCGAGATCTCGACGTCGGCGGTCAGCTTCGCGCACTCGGCCTGCGAGATGGTGTTCGGCACCTGGTAGAAGCGGCGGATGCGGTCGACGACCCGCGCGTTGTAGAGGTCGCCCTCGGTCACGTCGTCGGTGCCGGTCTGGAAGCCGTTCGGGTCGCCGGTCTGGTCGTCGACCTGCTGCTTGAGCTTCGCGAGGGCGTTGCGGAGCTGGTCCTCGGGGCTCTTGGACTGCTTCGCGGTGAGCTTCGGGTGGTGGGTCGAGGCGACCTCCACCGCGTGCGAGGCGGAGAGCGGAATCGGCGCGGCGGCCCTGGACGACGGCTCGTCCGGCCGGCGCGGCAACAGCCGCTTGTCGCGCGGGGTGCCGATGCGCGCGAGCTTGACGTGGATCGTCTGCGGCTGGAGGAGCGGGGCGGGGTGGAAGATCGAGGTGCCGAACAGCAGCGCGCCGACGAGCCCGACGTGCAGCAGGGCGGAGACGACGACCGAGGCGCCGAGCGGGAAGGCCGGGGGCCGCGGCGGCGCCATGTCGGCGAAGGCCGCCTCCGCGGTCATCGCCGCCGCTTCCTCCCGGGGGAGGCGGGCGCCGGCGCGGGCGCCGCGCCGCCTTCCGCGTCCGCGAGCGAGTCCGCGCCGCCCTCCGGGTCGGTGATCATGCCCAGGTTGTCGATGCCCGCCCGCTGGATCGCCGCCATCACCGCGACGACGTAGCCGTAGGGGAGCGTCCGATCGGCCTTGAGGTAGAGCTCCTTGTCGGCCTGGAGCTTGGCGTTGGCCTTCAGCTTGTCCTCGAGCTCCGCGGCCGGGATCTCCACGTCGTCGAGGACGATCTTCTTGTCGGGGCCGATGGAGAGGACCAGCTTCGCCTCGCGCGACTGGAGCTCGGCCGCCTTGGTCTGCGGCAGGGCGACCTTGACCCCCTGCTGGATGAGCGGGGTCGCCACCATGAAGATGATCAGCAGCACGAGCATCACGTCGACGAGCGGCGTGACGTTGATCTCGGAGAGCGAGCTGCGGCCGGAGCCGCCGGAGAACGCCATCGCGGCCCCTCTACTTGAAGAAGTGGCGCTTCACGATGTTCAGGAAGTCGGAGCTGAAGTTCTGCATCTCGCTGTCGAGCACCTTGATCTTCGAGAGGAAGTAGTTGTAGGCGACGACCGCGGGGATGGCGGCGAAGAGGCCGAACGCCGTCGCGATGAGGGCGTGGCTGATCGGCTGGGCGACGGTCGCGAGGTTCGCGTTGCCCTGCGCGTAGATGTCGCTGAAGGCGTTCATGATGCCCCAGACCGTGCCGAAGAGGCCGACGAACGGGGCGGCGGTGGCCGTCGTGCCGAGGAAGGGCACGGTCGACTCGAGGTGGGTCAGCTCGGAGACCTGGGCGCGGTGGAGCGCGCGCTCGACGTTCTCGATGCCGCCGAGCCGCTCGCTCATCGCGCTCTCTCCGCCCTGCGGCTGCTGGGTGAGCTTGGAGAGCTCGATGTAGCCCGCGCGGAAGACCTGCGAGACGGGGCTCTGGGCGGTCTTCTCGGCGCCCTCGAAGATCGCGTCGAGCCGCTTGCTCTGCCAGAAGGTCTCGAGAAACGCCGCCGATTCCTTCTGGGCGAGCTGGAGGTGCGCGTACTTCCGGACGATGATGGTCCAGGACGCGACCGAGGCGCCGAGCAGCAGCCCGAGCACCGAGAGCTCGACGACGCCCGCGTGGGCGATGACGTCGAGGTAGTTCAGACCGTCGGCGGGGATCGGTGCGAGGAGTCCGTGGAGCATCGGTGGGATCGGCCAACCTCTCGTCGAAAGGAGCATTTTCATAACACGCGCCGCGCGCGAGGGTCAAAGCGCAAGGGTTTCGGGTGGGAGTGCGGGGAAAGAAAGCGGCGAAGTCTGCACCCGGCGGGGGCTCGAGGGATCCCGACCGCGTGCGGGTTCACGTCCTCCCCCGCTTCCCGGGGGAGGGAGTACTCGACCCGGGCCATCCCCGGGCATGACGGAGAGGGTGCTTGAAACCGGGCGCTCCCTCGGCCTACGCTCTGTCCCGATGAGATTGCATCGACTGTGGTTCCTCCTGGCCCTCGGCGGCTGCGTCATCTACACCTCGAAGGGCTCCGGGATCGCGGCGAACGGCGCGCTCAGCTTCGAGTGGTCGTTCGGCGACGCCTCCGCGCCGCTCGGCTGCGCCGCCGCCGGCGTCTCCTACGTCGAGGTCCTGATCGACGGCCTCCCGCAGCCGCTCGGCAACTGCAAGGATCCGGCGACCGGCATCGCCGGGGCGACCGTCTCGGGCCTCGGGGCCGGCACGCACGACTGGGAGATCCGCGGCGAGGGCGCCGACCAGACCATCCTCTACGACGGCTCCGGTCAGACGGACGTCGGGGTCGGCGACACGATCGTGCAGGTCGTGCTTCCCGCGGCCCCGCCGGGCACGGGCACGCCCCCGTCGCTGACCTTCCTGTGGAGCTTCGGCGGGCGGTCGTGCGCCGGGGCCGGCGTCGCGCAGGTGCACGTCGCGATCCCGGACGCGGTGACGGGCGCCGACGTGGACGCCTCGGTGCCGTGCGCCGGGAGCAACGGCGTCGACGGCGTGACCGTCGGCGGCTTCGCGGCGGGAAGCTACGGCTACACCCTGACCGCCGAGGGCGCCGACGGCGGCTACGCCGCGACCGGAACGGTGACGATCGGCAGCGCCTCGCCGGTGCTCACGCTCGATCTCCAGCGGGACTGAGCCCCCCGACGACGCCGATGCCCCCGGAAGCCGACCCGCGCGCCCGCGCCATCGCCGTCTTCGACTCGGGCGTCGGCGGACTGACCGTGCTCGCCGCGCTGCGCCGCCGCCTGCCGCGCGAGGACCTCGTCTACCTCGGCGACACCGCCCGCGTCCCGTACGGCACGCGCTCGCCGCAGGTCGTCACCCGCTATGCCCTGAACAACGCGCGCTTCCTCGGCGGCTTCTCGCCGAAGCTGCTCGTCGTCGCCTGCAACACCGTCTCGGCCGTCGCGCTGCCCGCGCTCGAGGCCGCGCTGACGGTTCCGGTCCTCGGGGTGGTCGAGCCGGGGGCGGCCGCCGCCGCGGCGCTGCGGGGCGGCCACGTCGGGGTCATCGGGACCGCCGGCACGATCCGGAGCGGGGCCTACCAGGCGGCCCTCGGGCGCGTCGCCCCGGGCGTCCGGGTCACGGCCGCCGCCTGCCCGCTCTTCGTCCCGCTCGCCGAGGAGGGCTGGACCGCCGGGGAGATCCCGGTGCGCGTGGCCCACCGCTACCTCGACGGGCTCGTCGCGTCGGGCATCGACACGCTGGTGCTCGGCTGCACGCACTACCCGCTCCTGCGCGCGCCGATCGCGCAGGTGGTCGGGCCCCGCGTGCGACTCGTCGATTCCGCCGAGGCCGTGGCCGAGGCCGCGGGGGCGCGCCTTTCGCGCGACGGTCTCGCGCGGGGGGAGGGGGCGGGCGCCGATCGCATGTTCGTGACCGACCTCGGCGGCGACTTCGGAGCGCTCGCCCGCGCCTTCCTCGGCCGCCCGATCCCGCCCCCCGAGGTCGTCGACATCTCCTGACCCCGCCCCGTCGAATTGTGGGCCGCCGGCCGATCCGCTAGGCTCCGCACGGCTTCGCCGCCATGCCACCGAAAGTCCGGCCGTTCCGCGCCGTCCTCCTGGCGCTCTACCTCGGGGTGACGGCCCTGCTCATCGGGCTGCTCGTGCGCGGGGTCGTCGTCTCGATCGTGACCGAGATGGGGCTCGACCGCCCGGCGGCCGGGGCCTGCGGCGGCGAGACCCGCGACGGCTGCGCGGCCTCGCTGCAGGCGCTCGCCGCCGAGCTGGACGAGAAGCTCTGCGCGGTCGATCGCTCGCGCGGCGCGGCGTCGAGGCTCTGGGACGAATGGTCGGTCGGCTGGAGGCGGTCGCTCGCGGCCGTCGAGGCCCGCTGCTGCCTCGGGGGCGAGAAGGTGCCCGCGGGCTTCGGGGCGCTCGCACGCGCGGCGCGCGACCTGCGCGAGCTCGAGTCGCTCTACGCGACCCACGTCGTGCAGTACTCCCGCGAGATCGGCGCCAAGGCGGAGGACGTCGACCGGGAGCTGTCGGACCTCAGGGCGAGCGGGCAGACGACGCCGGCACCGCCACCGAAAACTGTCCCTGCGCGTCCGTGACCCCGGAGGCGATCGGCAAGGCGAGCGTGCCGAAGCCCTGCGTGGCCTCGACGTAGTAGAGGCGCACGCCCGCGAGCGGCACCGGCACGCCCCCGGGCTCGGCGATGACCGCGCCCTGGAGCCGCGCGCCCGGGAAGAGCGTGAGCGTCAGCGCGGTGTCCGAACTCACCTGGACGGGCTCGCTGCGGTCGGGGAAACCGGTCGCGTCGGGCGGGTGGACGTCGACGAGGTAGGCGCCCGGCGGCACGGTCACGCCGAACCGCCCGTCGCCGCCCGCCGTGACGAGCGCCGCCGCCGAACCGCTCGCGAGGTCGAGGACCTCCACGGTGTCGCCGCCCACCGGCTGGATGCCCTGCGAGTCGAAGACCTGGCCGGTCAACTGGAAGCCCGGCCGGAGCACGACGTCGAAGCCCTCGACCCCGCCGTCGGCGGAAGGGCTCGGCACGGGGAGCGAGACGGGCGCGAGGCCGAGGCCAGGAGGCGGCGTTGCGGTCAAGGTGTAGCTCCCGCCCGCGGGCACCTCGAGGGCATAGCCTCCGTCGCTGAGGGTCGAGGTCGAGAGGCGGTAGCGGCAGCCGCCGGCGCAGGCGCCGTCGTTCGTCGCGACCGTGCCGTCGACCGAGACCTGGCAGAACTCGGAGGGCTCGCCGTTCGGCTGGAGGACCCGGCCCGACAGCAGGGTCGACTGACCGGGGCCGATCGGCAGCCGGACGCCGAGACCGTCCGCCCCGAGCAGCGAGAGCACCGGCCCCGCCGCGCCGCCGCCGTCCGGGGGCAGCGACAGCCTCCCGACGATCGGGACGTCCACGGTGGGCAGCTCGGGCAGGGCGTCCGACGGCCCGACCTCGAGGCTGAGCAGGGCGCACGGCGGCAGCGGCGGGCAGTCCTCTCCGGTGCAGCCCTGCGACGCCGGCGGGGGCGCGCAGCTTCCGCCGTCGATCCCGGGCTGGGCGAGGACCTGCGCGAGCGGCACCGGGAGCACGAAGCCCGTCGGTCCGGCCTGGCTCGCGACCGTCGCCGAGAGCGTCGTCCCGGCGAAGCTCCCCTGCGCGCCCTTCACCGTGATCGCGGCGCCGGCGAGCGGCTGCGAGGCGCCCGGGGCGGAGACCGCGCCCACGACCGTCAGGACGTCCGGGGCCTCGAGGAACGGCCAGCGCTGGCCGACGTCCACGGCGTTCGGCACGGTGTCGTCGGTGCCGAAGATGGGCGCCGCGCAGGGGGCGGCGGTCGCCACCCAGACGTCGAACTGCTCGTTCGCGGGAAGGGCGCCGTGGACCTGCCCCGCCGCGTCGGTCTGGAACTCGAAGGTCCAGTCGAGCAGCGGGATGAAGGGGTGGCCCGAGAACCGGAGCGTGATCGGCAGCGCCTCGCCGGGCGTGCACGTCGTCGGGACGGGGAGCGTGCCCGAGAGGATCTGCGGGGCCGCGAGCGTGAGCGGCGGGGCGGTCGGCTGGGTGGCGTCGACGCCGCGGAACTCCTGGGGCGCGAGCGGCTCGGCCGCGCCCCCGGGCAGGGCGATCCGGGACGGCGGCTGCACCACGGCGGCGAGGTTCGCGAGGACCTCGGTCAGCGGGTTGCAGCTCCCGGCGAGGCAGGCGTCGCCGGGGGGGCAGTCCGCGTCGCTCTTGCAGGTCGGCGGCGGGGGCTGCGGCTTGCAGGGCGCGCAGCCCCCGAGCGCGGCGGCGAGCGCGAGCGTCGCGGGCTTCACGGCGCCACGACCCCCTCCCAGGGGTCGCACTGGCTCGTGTCGATCAGCCAGAAGCTGTCGACGACCGACTTGCCCGCGACCGGGTCGCTCGCCGTGAGCGGATCCTGGCCGTTGCCGAAGCCGTCGCTCACGAGCACCTGCACGAAGTTCTCCCCCTGTCCGGGGGGAACCAGGTAGCCCTCGGCGACGAGCGGCCCGAGCGGGATCACGATCCCGGGATCCGGAACCTGCTCGAGCTCGGGATCGAGCTGGTTCGCCACCTCGAGCGGGATGTCGATGCTCCCGCCGACGGGGACGGGAAGCTGCGTGCTCGGCCCGAACTGCGTGTTCTGCGCCGGCGCCGCGGGATTGCCGTCGTTGACGAAGACCCGCGCGGCCAGCGGCACCTGCGCGGTGTCGAGGACCCTCACGTTCAGCGCGATCTGGCAGCCGCCGTCGGCGCCCCCCTGCTCGGCGAAGACCGTCCGGGAGGTGGGGTCGGTCGCGAGGACGACCGGCGTCTGATCCGGCTGGGCGGAGCCCGCGTCCTGTTGCCCGTTGATCGCCTCGGGCAGCACGCAAGCCGCGCATGCCGCGAGCGAAGCCGCGGCGAGGAAGACCCGACCGGATGCCGACGCGCCCATCGAGGGGCCACTTTACTCCGCTCGCAGGTTCCGAACGAGTGCTTGACTCCGCACCCTGGACCGGGCGTTAGGCTCTCACCCGGCGTCGAGGCCGAACGGAGGCGCGATGGAAGCGCGAGTCGAAGGAGGAACGGAACCGCGGTTCGAGATCGACCCCGTCTGCGGGATGAAGGTCGATCCCGAGAAGCCGAAGGGCGGCAGTTTCGTCCACGCCGGGAAGACCTATTACTTCTGCGGGCTCAAGTGCCACGCGCGCTTCTCGGCGGACCCCGAGGGGTTCCTCTCGCGGGGCCCGCCGGCGCGGCCGGCGATG
>DAIDIT010000138.1 GCA_027451705.1 Pseudomonadota bacterium | reverse complement strand
GGCATCGACGCCACCCCGGTTGTCGCCCCGCCCCCTCCCCCACCGTCTCGGCCCGCGCCGCCGATGAACCACCAGACGATCAACTGGGAGGCGACGACGGTGGCCGGCGGAGGCGTGGTCGAACTGCCGTCCGCGGTCCCTCCGCCCGAACCGCCGGCCCCGGATCCGGCGGCCCCCTTCGGCGATTCGCTGTTCGACCAGGCGATCGCCCAGCCCGTGCCGGAACCGCCTTCGCTCGACCTGCACGACGACCTCGGCATCGCGCCGCCCCCCGCGCCGGAGCCGCCGCCCCCTCCTCCCGCGCCCGCCTCGGTCGTCGTCGACGACAGCCTCGACTTCGCGATCGACGGACCCACCGCGGCGAGGGCCGCGCCCCCGCCGCCCGACCCGTCCGGTGCCGCGGACGCGCTCGAGGCGGACCTCGACTTCGCGGCCGCGCCGGCCGCGCCCGCGCCCGCGGCCACCGACGGGCTCGAGGTGCTCGACTTCATTGACCAGCCGCCCGCCGATGCCGTCGCGCCCGACGCGCCCGCCGCCAAGGCGAAGCGCTACCAGGTCCGCCGCCGCAGCGGGAAGTCGTTCGGCCCCTACGACGAGGCGACGATCGTCCGGATGCTCCAGGAGGGCAAGCTCCTCGGCAACGAAGAGGTCAGCTCCGACGGCGACAAGTGGGCGGTGATCTCGTCCGTCCCGGCCTTCCAGCAGGCGATCGAGCAGCTCATGGCGTCCCCGGCCTCCGCGATGAAGCTGTCGATCGGGCAGGCCGCCGAGGAGGATCGCAAGAGCGTCGAAGCCGAGAACCTGCGCCGCCTCCAGGATCTCTACGGCGGGCGCATGGCGAGCTCGGCCATGGTCGAATCCGTCGACCACGTGGCGGAGCTGCGCAAGCGGCTGCCGTGGATCGCCGCGGGCGCCGTGCTGCTCTTGATCGTGTCCGTCGGAATCTGGCTCGGCTTCACCGCGTACGGCTTCTTCGGGGTCTACGCGATCCTGGGTCCTCCGCACGTGGCCCGGGGCAGTGCGGCGGCCCGCCTCGTCGACAGCGCCCGATCCGACCTCGCGGTGGACACGCCGCTCGCCTACCGGCACGCCCGCGATCTCGCCCGCCAGGCGGCCGCGCTCGCCCCGCGCGCGGTCGAGCCGCCCGCCGTCGAGGCGCAGGCCGTCTACTACCTGCAGCGCCGCTACGGCATCGCCGATCCGGGCGCCGAGCGCACGCGCGAAGCGCTCGAGCGGGTCGAGCGGATCGCGCGCGAGCAACCCGACGTCGTGAAGGCGCAGGCCGGCCTCGACCTCGCCCTCGGCGACGTCTCCGCCGACCGCCCCGCCCTCGAGAAGTTGCTCGCCAAGTCGCCCCGCGACACGGAGGTCCTCTACCTGCTCGCCGAGGGCTGGACCGCTCAGAACGCGGCCAAGGCCAAGGGTTACCTTCTGCAGATCCTCGCGGTGAGTCCGAAGAGTGCGAAGGCGCTCCACGCCCTCGGCGACCTCGCGCTCCAGCAGGGCGACGAGCCCGGCGCGCTCGCGGAGTACCGCAAGGCGATCGCCGCGGACCCCGGCCACCTCGGCTCGGAGATCCAGGCCGACCTGCTCCAGTCCCGCCTCGACGGCGCGTTCGGGGGCGTCGAGGACGACCTGCGCAAGCTCGCCGGCGGCGGCGACGCGCTCGCGCCCGCCCAGCGGGCCGAGGTCCAGATGCTGCTCGGCGAAGCGGACGCGAGCCACCACCAGGACAAGCAGGCCGAGGACGAGTTCCGGCAGGCGCTGAAGACCGATCCCGAGAGCAACGCCGCAAAGGCGGCCTACGGCCTCTTCCTGCTCGACGCGCACCGGCTCGACGAGGCGTTGCCGCTCGTGAAGCGCGCCTTCGACGCCCACCCGAGGGATCCCGACCTCGCGTACGCCCTGGGGCGGGCCCTCCTCGGCCTCGGCCGCTACCTCGACGCGACCAAGACCGTGGCGGGAGGGCTGTCCGGCAACCCGCGCGACGCGCGCCTGATCACGCTGCAGGCGCTCGCCGACGAGGGGCTCGGCAAGGACGACGATGCGGAGCGCGAGCTGCTGACCGCGATCCAGTTCGATCCGTCCTACGACGAGGCGCACGTCGAGCTCGGCCGCATGCTGCTGTCCCGCAAGCAGATGGACAAGGCGAAGGTCGAGCTCGAGGCCGCGGTCGCGCACGCCCCCAAGAGCTCCGCCGCGCACGCCGGCCTCGGCCAGTACCTCCTCGCCGCCTCCGACCCGGCCTCCGCCGAGAAGGAGTTCACGACCGCGCTGCAGCTCGACGGCCACAATCCCGAAGCCCACCTCGGGATGGGGCGCGTCCTGCTCTCCCGGGGCGACCAGGCGGGGGCCGAGAAGGAGCTGCGCGAGGCGCTCGCGCTCGACCCGCGGCAGCACGGCCTGAAGCTCGATCTGGGCACGCTGCTGTGGAAGGAAGGGAAGCTTCCCGAGGCCGAGGCGCTCCTCGAGGCGGCGGCCAAGGCGGACCTCAAGGACCCCGCGGCGCTCACCCGCCTCGGCGCGGTGCAGCTCGCCGAGGGCAAGGTCGACGCCGCGATCGCGAATCTCCAGAGCTCGATCGCGCTCACGAGCAAGCTCGACGACGCGCACGACTACCTGTCGACCGCCTGGCTCCAGAAGGGCGACGGCGCGAAGGCGCTGCAGGAGGCCCGCACCGCGGTGGAGGCCGCGCCCGCGAACCCGGACGACTGGTACGCGGTCGGGGTCGCCGACATGTCGGTCGGGGTCTACGACGACGGCCGACAGGCGCTGCAGAAGGCGGTCGCGCTGCGGCCCGCGTTCCCGGACGCCTGGGAGAAGCTCGGGGCCGTGCAGGCCCAGCTCGGCAACGACGACGACGCCGTCGCCGCGTACACCAAGGCGATGACCCTCGACCCGACCCGCGCCCGTCTCGGGATCGCGGTCGGCGACCTGCTCGTCAAGGAGAAGAAGTTCCAGGCCGCGATCTCCGCCTACCAGGGCGCCCTCGAGAAGGACCCGACGCAGGTCCGCGCCAACTACCTCATCGGGCGCGCCCTCGACGAGATGGGCAAGGGCAAGGAGGCGGCGCGCTACTACGAGGAGTCGGCCCGGGCCGATCCGAAGAACCCGCTGCCGCACCGCTACCTCGGCTACTACTACAAGGGCGCCGGCGAGCCGAAGAAGGCCATCGCGAACTTCAAACGCTACCTCGAACTCGCCCCGGCCGCCGACGACAAGTCGCTCGTCCGGGAGGAGATCGGCTTCCTCGAGCAGGGCAACGGCGACGAGTCGCAAGCCGATCCGCCCGCGCAATAGCTCCTTTCCCGCTTGCGTAGGACGCGCCGCCGAGCCCTTGCCGGGCGGGCGCTCGACCTGTTATCCAACCTTCATGCATTTGCGGTCCCCGCGCCTACCTTGGCTCCTCGGCCTCGTCCTCCTCGCCGCCTGTCCCGGGCCGCAGTCCGGCCGCGACGGCGGCACCTCGGGCGGCTCCTCCGGCGGCACGTCCGGCACGAGCGGCGGGACCACGGGCGGCTCGACCTCCGGGGGAACCACCGGCGGCACGACCTCGGGTGGCCCGAGCGATCTCCCCCTCGGGGCGGCCTGTGAGACCGGCCAGTGCGCCGCCGGCCTCACCTGCCTCGTGCAGGTTCCCGGCGGCTACTGCACCGCCGCCTGCTCGACCGCGAACCCGTGCCCGAGCGGCGGCGCGTGCGTCGAGGTCCTGCCCGGCCAGCTCGCCTGCGGCCTCTCGTGTGGGAGCGACGGCGACTGCACGCGCCCGGGCTTCGCGTGCGACCCGACGTGCCGGGTCTGCGTCCCCGCCATCGCGGTCGGCCAGCTCGCCTGCGGCGCAGCCGGCGGCGGCGGCCGGGCCCCCGACGGCGGCGCCTGCGGGGCGCTGCCCGCGGACGGCGGCCTCCTGTCCTTCGGGCCGCCGGTCGACGTCTCGGCGAGCGCCGCGACCGAGAGCGAGGCCGAGGGCGTCCTCGCCGGAAACGACGGCGGCACGCTCGTCGCGGCCTACATGGTCGTGCCGAGCGACGGCGGCCTCTCGGCCCCGGCGAACTGGATCGGGACTTCCGTCTCGACGGACGACGGCAAGACGTTCACGCCCAACTTCCCGCTCGTCGCCGCCTCCGACCAGCTCGCCTTCGACCCCTCGCTCGCCGTCGACGCGGTCGGCCGCTTCTACCTCGCCTACGGCGGCGCGGTCGTCCAGAACGGATCGGCCGAGACCGGCCACCTCTGGGTGCAGACCTCGACCGACGGGGTGAGCTGGGGCGCGCCCGTCGAGGCGCTCTCACCGGGCGACGTCGATCCCGACGGCGGCGCCATCGACAAGCCGGTGCTCGCCGTGAGCCCCCTGACCAGCCGCCCCTATGCGGCCTTCGGCGAGTTCTCCGGTGACTTCGGCGGCGCGGGCCCCTACCAGATCCGGCTCGTCGCGGGCGCGGCGGGCGCGACCTCGTTCTCGCCCGGCGTCGAGATCGACAACGGCGGCCGGCCGGCCTTCCGCGACCTGCCGGCGCTCGCCTTCGACTCCTCGGGCTACATCTACCTCGCGTGGGTCGAGTCGACGAACCTGACCGAGGTGCTCGAGGATCAGGCCTCCGGCAGCACCCTCGCCGGCGGCACCGACCAGTCGATCTGGTTCGCCGTCGTGCTCCCCAAGGCCGACGGCACCGTCGCCCCGCCCGCGGCCGCGAACGTGCAGGTGAACGGGCCGGCCGACCGCGTCGTCGCCGATCGCCCCGCGCTCGTCGCGAGCCCCGACGGCGCGAGCCTCTACGCCGTGTACGTCGTCGGAAACGACAACGCGACCGACGTCGTCGTCGCGACCAGTCAGGACACGGGCGCCGACTGGAGCGCGCCGGTCCACGTCAACGCGGACATCGGCTGCGCGACCCACTTCCACCCCGCCGCCTTCCTCGACGGCAAGGGCCGCCTCTGGGTCTCCTGGACCGACAACCGCGACGGCGCCGGCCACGTCTTCTACGCGGTCTCGCAGGACGGAGCCCAGAGCTTCTCCCCCGCGGCCCTCGTCTCCCAGGACCCGTTCGTCTTCGACACCCTCGACGGCATCCCCGCCTGGCTCGGCGGCTACCAGACGCTCCAGGGAAGCGCGGGCGAGCTGTACGCGCTCTACACCGCCCCACCCGGCGGCGGCGGCCTCGCCACCCCCGCCCACGTCTTCCTCGCCAAGGCCGCGCTGCCCTAGCCCGTGATCGTCCAGCCCTTGGACGATCGCGCGCCGCCCAAAGCTTCGGCGATGCCGCCCGAAGCCCGGGCCGGGCTGCCCAAACCTCCGGCGGCTCCGCCCAATGTCGTGGCAGCGCCGCCGAACGTTCCGGCGGTGCTGCCCAATCGTTTGCCCGTCCAGCCACTGGACGGTCCACCGCTGCCCGGCTTTCCGGCGACGCCGCCGGAGACTTGGGCGAGGCTGCCGGAGGGCTTGGCAGGGCCGCCGGAGCTTTGGGCCGGACGTCCCGAGCTTTAGGCGAGCCCTCCGGCGCTTCCGGTGGAGCGTTCGAAGCTCCTGGCGGGAGGGCAAGCGGCTCCGGCTGTTGCGCCAGAAGCCATCGATGCACCGCCCAAGCTCCGGGCGGCGCGGCGATCGTCAATGGCTGCGCGTCCATCGTCCGCGGCACCATCGCCACGAGCGAACGCGTGGCCGCCACGAAGACGAAAGATGCCTCCAGAACCCGCGCCAGCGGCGCCATCGCCCCCGGCGCCGCGTCGATCGAATCCGCCGCGACGTCTCGAGCCTGGGCGTACTCGGCCGGAGGCGACGGGTGGACCACCGCTTCGATCCGCGACCCGCCGGGGCCGCGAAAGCCCGGTCCGCACTTCTCCACCGAGACGATCCAGCCGACGGAGGCGGACTTGCCTGCAAGGACCCGCGGGCGTACGACAAATTCCGATGCCGCCCCTCTTCGGCGACGAAGCCGGCGGACTTCAGAGCCAGCCGTTCTGAAGTGGACACCGTTTCTTGGACCACCCGCCAACTATCGGGTGGTGGCACCGCCGCCACTTTCCGTCCCTGCCCGAATCGCACCGAGCCGGAAAACGAAAGCAGCTTCAGGGCGTTGTCGTGGCCTTCGCCGAGGGGTGTCCGAAAAGTGCGGGGTGCCGACCCCTTAGTGGGTAGAGGGACGAGGGCGGCGGCATGGGGCCGGCGCTCGAAGACCTCTGAAACCGCCAGCCGGGGATGGACCTCGGCTGGCACTTCGAAGGAGGCCACCATGGCCCACAAGGTCAGCAACATCGGCAGCACCCCGGCGGCGACGGGCGCCCCGGGTTCGGCGAGCATCACCCCCTCCACGAGCAGCGGCGCGGCGGGGTCCACCTCCAGCCCCACGGGGACGGTCCCCGCGGGCAGCGGCGGGAGCCCGGCGGTCGGCATGTCGACCGGCGTGGTCAACCCGGGTCTGTCCCCCGCCGGCGTGACGAGCCCGAAGAAGCACGGGCTCGACGCGAAGGTCCAGGACCGGCTGCACGGTCTTCGGAACTTCCTCACGCCGAACGTCGGCCTGGTCATCAACGGGCAGACGTTCACCGTGGCGAGCCTCATCCAGTCGCTCCAGACGATGGATGACCTCTACACGGCGCTGGCGGCGGCCGAGGAGCAGAGCAAGACGGCGATCGTGCAGGCGCGGCAGGCCGTCAACGCCGAGCTCCCGGCCATCCAGTCCCTGATCATCGGGCTGGACAACACGCTCCGCGGCTACTTCGGCAAGGGCAACCCCTTGCTGGAGAACTTCGGCATCGCCACGGGCGCCCGGAAGAAGAAGCTGACGGGCATCCAGCAGGCCGAGAAGACGGCCTCGGCGCAGCTCACCCGGCAGGCCCGCCACACCATGGGCAAGAAGCAGAAGCTCCTGGTGACGGGCGGCAAGGCGACCGTGAGCGTGACGGGGCCGGACGGGAGCGCGGTCGCGGGCGGCAGCCCGGCCGCGACCCCGGCGGCGGGCGGCGGCAACACCGGCAGCAACGGCGGTTCGGCGAAGTAGCGCCGTGAAGGTCGGGACCCGTGGTCCCCGGGAGGCCGCATCGCTCCCGGGGCCACGGGGACCGGATCCTCGGGAGGCACGGATGGCGTTCTGGTTTCCGAAGAAGGCGCAGCACCGGGCGGAGTTCGAGGACACGCCCCACAACCGCGCGTACGCGGAGCGGGCGAGGACCGCGCTCGGAGGCTTCCTCGCGCACGACGAGGCGGCGACGCGTGCGCTGGTCGAGATGATGACGCCGGTCCTCTACGCGTTCATCGCGAAGCACCGCGAGGAGTGGCTGCCGCTCTGGAGGGAGATCCAGGCGCGCTGCTTCGATTCGCTCGTGGTCTGGCGCCACGACGGGCGGCTGCGGGCGGACGAGCCGGTGCCGTACCTCGTGAAGAGGCTCGCGAAGCAGGCGATCCGCGCGATCGAGCGGGAGGAGGGCAAGCAGGAGGAGGTCGCGGCGGGTTGGGTGCTGGAGCCGCGGGCGGCGGCGGTGCGGGCCGACCAGCTCACGGACGCGAAGAGGCTCATCGAGAGGATCTGGGCGCTCGCCGCGGCGAAGATGGCGCCGAGCCGCGTGGCGGCGCTGCGGGCCATCGTCCTCGAGGAAGAGGGCGGGCCGCCGATCGAGAAGACGCTCGGGACCTCGCGCGAGGCCGCGAGCAGGAAAGTCGTGCGGGCGCGGGCCCAGATCGCGAGGCTCGCCCGGGAGGCCGGGTTGCTCGACGACATTCCCTGGGAAGGACGCGGCGATCTGGTGATGGTCGAGATCCCGGTGGACGACGAGGAAGGCCATGGCTGAGACGAACGCAGGGCATCGGATGGAAGAGGTGGTCGGCTACCGCGACGGGCTGCTACCGCCCGAAGCAAGAGCGGAATTCGAGGCGCACCTCGGGGGCTGCGCGGCGTGCCGGAAGGACCTCGCGGCGGTGCGGGGAATGCTCGGGGCGCTGGACGCGCATTTGCGGTCGCCGCACGCGGGGCTCTCGGCGGACGAGATCCTCGCTCGGATGGCGCGCAAGGAGGCGGCGCTGCGGGCGG
>DAIDIT010000137.1 GCA_027451705.1 Pseudomonadota bacterium | reverse complement strand
TTGGTCTTGCCCTTCTTGACCGCCTTGAGCAGGCCCGTCGGGGTGACCGTCGCCACCTTCGGGTTCTCGCTCGTCCATGTGGGCATGACGCCTGCGACCGGCTTGCCGCCTTCGGTGGCCTTCGCCTCGAGCTGCTTGCTCTCGCCAGCCTTGAGCTTGCCTGCGGAGGCGGGCTCGATCGCGAGCTTGTCGAACTTCGGCGGCGTGACCGTGACGGTCGCGTGGCCGGTGAGGGCCATGGTGTGCGCGGTGACCGTGGCGGTGCCGCCGCCCATGCCGTGCACCGTGCCCGTATTGTCGACGGAGGCGACGTTCGGGTTCGACGAGGTCCAGATGGCCGGCATGCCCGCGACCACGTTGCCGGCGTCGTCCTTGACCACGAGGTGGAGCATCGCGGTCTGGCCGGGACCGGCCAGGGCGACCTGGGCGGGAGTGACGGTGAGGCTGACCGGGATCTCGACCTGGATGTGGGAGGCGCCCTTCACGTCGCCCGCCGAGGCAATGATGTCGGCCGTGCCGCTCTTGACGGCGGTGACCTTTCCGGAGCCATCGACGGTCGCGACGGCAGGGTTGCTCGTCGACCAGGCGAACTGGACGTCCTCCACCTGCTGTCCCTTCTCGTCCCGGGCCCGGGCCTGGAGGTTCAGGGACGCGCCCTTCGTCGACATCTTGGCCTGACCGGGCTCGACGGTGATGGTCTTGACGGTGGGACCACAGGCGGCGAGGACGAACGCGGCAATCGGAGCGAAGCGCTTCATCGAACTGCCCTCCTTGGAAAGTCCACGGGCTTATAGGAACGGGTCTTCCCGGGTGTCAAGGACCGCGTGGACGGGGTGTACGGCCACGACTTCGCCGTCCGCGGAAGGAATCGTCGACGTCTGGACGGGGACGACCGCGGGCGGTTAGAACGCGGAGATCTGGAGGCGCACGATGCCCGTGAAGATCACCTGCCTGCCCGACGGCCCCTACCTCGTCGAGGGCGAGATCGAGGTCGTCGATCCGACCGGGGCGCCGGTCGACGTCCACGTCCGCCCGAAGGTCAAGCTCTGCCGCTGCGGGGCCTCGTCCCAGAAGCCCATGTGCGACGGCTCTCACCGCGGCATCGGCTTCTCCGCATCGGCCGCGGCGGTTCCCCAGAAGCCCTAGATGGAGCGGCTCGCGTGCATCAACGTCGACCTCGACGGGCTGGGCCACTACGCGGCCATCCACGGCCTGCCAGACTCGGTGCTCGGGCCGGGCGGGGCCGACGCGGTCGCGCGGCTCGCCCCGGGAAGGCTCTGCGAGCTTCTCGCGGGCGTCGGCTCGGGCCTCCCCGGGACGTTCTTCGCCATCGGCGAGGACCTGGCCTCCCGCGAGGCGCCCGCGGCCTCGGCGCTTCGGACGGTCGCCGCGTCGGGCCACGAGATCGGCAACCACACGCTGCGCCACCGCTACGATCTCGTCCGGCTGCCCGAGGCGGCCATCGTCTCCGAGGTACGCGGCGGGGCCGAGGCTGTCGCCGCGGCGGTTGGAGTCCGGCCCGTCGGCTTTCGCGCCCCCGGCTACACGCTCTCGCGGGCGCTGCTCGCGGCGGCGCTGGAGACCGGCCACCGCTACGACTCGTCGACCTACCCGGCGGTGCCCTACTACCTCGCCAAGGCGGCGATCCTCGGCGCCCAGCGCGTGGCGGGTCGCCGCTCGCGTGCGATCCTCGATCGCCCCCGCGTGCTGGTCGCGCCCGCGGAGCCCTACCGCCCGTCGCGGTCGGAGCCCTACGCGCGCGGCGACCTTCCGATCTGGGAGCTGCCCGTGACCACCGCGCCCTGGACCCGCTTCCCCTTCATCGGGACGTTCGTGGCGACGCTCCCCGGCCCGGCCGTCGACGCGCTCTACCGGCAGGTGCGCCGCCGGCCGTTCTTGAACCTCGAGCTCCACGGCGTCGATCTGATGGACGCGAGCGACGGCGCGGGCGAGCGGCTGCCGAGGGTGCAGCGCGACCTCGCCGTTCCCGCCTCCCGCAAGATCGAGCGGCTGCGGGCGCTCTTCTCGCGCATCGCCGCGGACTACGAGGTCGTCACGCTCGCCGAGGCGGCGGAGCGCCTCGCCCGCAGCGGCGGGCCTCCCTCCGTGCTATAGGAGACGCCGGTGCGACTCTCCGAAAGAATTCTCGGTGGCCTCCGCGGCTGGACCTTCGCGATGGAGCCGGAGATCCAGGAGCGGCTCGGTCGCCTGGCCGCGGCCCAGAACGAATTCGGCGTCGACCCCTTCGGCCTCGACCTCGAGTTCACCGTCGCCGCGCTCGCCCCGATGGTCTGGCTCTACAAGCACTACTTCCGCGTCGAGGTGGAGGGGCTCGAGGGGCTTCCCGAGGGACGGCTGCTCCTGATCGCCAACCACTCGGGGCAGCTCCCGTTCGACGGCGCGATGATCGGCGTCTCCCTCTTCCTCCACGCCGAGCCCCCGCGCGCGATCCGCGCGATGGTCGAGAAGTGGGTGCCGAGCCTGCCGTACGTCTCGACCTTCATGGCGCGGGCGGGACAGGTGGTCGGGACCCCGGAGAACTGCCGCCGGCTGCTCGCGGCCGACGAGACGATCCTGGTTTTCCCGGAGGGCGTGCGGGGCATCAGCAAGCTCTACCGCGACCGCTACCAACTCCAGGAGTTCGGCCACGGGTTCATGCGGCTCGCGCTCGAGACCGACACCCCCGTCGTGCCCGTCGCGGTCATCGGGGCGGAGGAGCAGGCGCCGGCGTTCGTCAACGTCAAGCCGCTCGCCGACCTCCTCGCGATGCCCGCCTTCCCGATCACCCCGACGATCCTTCCGCTGCCGCTGCCGGCCAAGTACCGCATCCGCTTCGGCGCGCCGATGCGCTTCACCGGCAGGCCGGACGACGACGACGAGGAGCTTTCTCAGAAGGTGAAGTCGGTCAAGGCGGAGCTGCAGGGCATGATCAACGCGGGTGTCCAGGCGCGCCCGCACGTCTTCTGGTAGGTGGCGATGGCGGCCAGGGCCAAGGCGAAGGGGGAGGGGGGCGCGGCGGCATCCGCCCGCGACGACCGGAGGGAGGCGAGCGCCGCGGAGGCCCCGGGGGCCGGCGCCGCGGACGGCGTCGCGATCACGGGCATCTCCGGCAACCTCGGCCGCGCGCTCGCGAAGGTGCTTCACGGCCGCGAGCGGCTCGTGGGCATCGACCGGAGGCCGTTCCGCGGCAAGCCCAAGGACCTCGAGATGCACGAGGTCGACATCCGCCGCAACAAGGCCGAGGGGGTCTTCCGCAAGGGCCGCCTCAAGGCGCTCATCCACATGGGCATCATGCACGACCCGCGCATGAGCACCGAGGACCACCACAGCTTCAACGTCCTCGGGACGACCCGCGTGCTCGACTACTGCGTGCGCCACGGCGTCCGCAAGGTCGTGGTGCTCTCGTCGGCCAACGTCTACGGACCCTCGCCCGACAACTCGAACTTCCTCACCGAGGACAGCCCGCTGATGGCGTCGCAGCGCTTCTCCGAGATGCGCGACCTCATCGCGGTCGACATGTACGCGCAGTCGTTTTTCTACCGCCACCCCGAGATCGAGACCGTCGTCCTCCGCCCGGTCCACGTCGTCGGCGCCGCCATCAAGAACGCTCCGTCGAACTACCTGCGGCTGCCGCGGCCCTGGGCACTGATGGGCTTCGACCCGATGGTGCAGCTCATCCACGTCGAGGACGCCTGCCGCGCGATGGCCGCCGCCCTGGCCCCCGGCGTGCGCGGCGTCTACAACGTCGTCGGCCCCGGCGAGGTCCCGCTCTCGGCCATCCTGCGCGAGCTCGGCCGCGACCCGGTCCCGGTCCCGCACGTCATCGCCCGGCCGCTCTTGCGCCGCCTCTTCGACCTCCACCTCTCGGGCTTCCCGCCCCCGGAGCTCGACTACCTCCAGTGGGGCTGCACGGTCGACGGCAGCCGGTTCGTCAAGGACACGGGCTACGCGCCGCGCCACACGCTGAAGGAGACGATCCACAGCGTGGTCGGGGAATAGGCGGTGGCGGCTCCCGCCGAGGACCTCGTGGGGGCCGAAGGAGCAGAGGCCGCGGATCCGGAGCGCCACTGGCTCGAGCACGTCTACGCGGGCGACGTCCCGCAGCTCACCCCGCGCGCGGTGGTGACCGGCCTCGTCCTCGGGGCGTTCCTGTCGTTCTCGAACCTCTACGTCGCGCTCAAGACGGGCTGGTTGCTCGGCGTCGCCATCACCGCCTGCATCCTGGCCTTCTCCCTCTTCCGCAGCGGCCTGAGGCTCGGCGTCTTTTCGACCGAGCCCTCGATCCTCGAGATCAACTGCCTGCAGTCGACCGCGTCGGCGGCGGGCTACTCCACCGGCGCGACCCTCGCCTCCGCCTTCTCGGCCTACCTCATGATCACCGGCCGGCAGGTGCCGATGCGCTTCACCCTGCCGCTCGTCTTCTTCCTCGCGATGCTCGGCGTCTTCATGGCCGTGCCGATGAAGCGGATGATGATCAACCGCGAGCAGCTCCCTTTCCCCACCGGGACCGCTGCGGCGGAGATGCTCCGGAGTCTCTACGCCCAGGGGGGCGACGCGGCGGAGCGGGCGCGCGGCCTCTTCTACGCGATGGGCTTCGGCGCGGCGCTCGCCATCCTGCGCGACGGCCTCCAGGGGCTCGGGGCGAAGCTCGGGAAGGCGCACGGCGCCCTGGCCGGCACGGTGCAGGCCCTCGCGCTCCCGAACTTCGTCGGCCTTCCCTCGGCCCTGCGCAAGACGGCGCTCGTCCGCCGCCTCGACCCGATCTTCTCCCCGGCGGGTTACGGCTTCTCCATCGAGCTGTCGACGCTGCTCGTCGCCGCCGGCGCGATCATCGGCTTCCGCAGCGCCTGGTCGATGATGGTGGGTGCCCTGGTCTGCGACGGGATCCTCGCGCCGTGGATGCACCACGTCGCGGCCGCCTCGACCTCGGGAGGGGGGCAGCCGGTCATCCCGCAGCTCGGCTACCGCGGCATCGTGGCCTGGGCCGTCTGGCCCGGCGTCGCGATGATGACGACGGCCGCGCTGCTCAACTTCGCCCTCCAGGGCAAGGCCATCCTCCGCGCGTTCCGCGGCCTCGGGGCGGGGATGCGAAACGGCGGGGCGGCAGACGCGCGCAGCGACCTCCTCGCCCGCATCGAGGTGCCCACCTCGTGGTTCCTCGCGGGATTCGGTATCGCCGCGGTCGGCTGCGTCGTCCTCAACGTCCTCGCCTTCCGCATCGCCGCCTGGCTCGTCGCCCTCGCGGTGGCGATCAGCTTCTCCCTCGCCATCGTCGCCTGCCGCGTGACCGGCGAGACCGACACGACCCCGATGGGCGCGCTCGGCAAGATCACCCAGCTCGCCTACGGGGTCCTCATCCCGCAGAACATGACGGCGAACCTCATGACCGCGAACGTGACCGCGTCCGTGGCGGCCTCGTCGGCCGACCTGCTCACGGACCTCAAGAGCGGCTACCTGCTCGGCGCGAACCCGCGCCAGCAGTTCCTCGCGCAGTTCTTCGGGGTGTTCGCCGGCTCGGCGGTCGCCGTGCCGGCCTTCTACTAACTCGTGCCGACGCCCGAGGCGATCGGCAACGACCGCTTCCCCGCGCCGTCCGCCCAGGTCTGGAAGGCGGTCGCCGAGCTGCTCGCCAAGGGGTTCCACGCGCTCGACCCGACCGCGATCTGGGCGCTCGCCGCCGGCGCCGCCGCCGGCATCGTTCTGACGCTCGTCGAGCGCGCGTTCCCGAAGGCGAAGCCTTTCATCCCCTCGCCGGCCGCGATGGGACTCGCGTTCGTCATCCCGACCTGGAACTGCCTCTCGTTCTTCGCCGGCGGGCTCGCCGCCTGGTGGTTCGCGCGCCGCTCGCCCGCGCTCGCCGAGCGCTACACCATCCCGGTCGCCTCCGGCCTCATCGCCGGCGAGTCGCTGCTCGGGGTCGCGGTCGCCCTGCTATCGGCGGCGGGGCTGCTTTGATCTCCGCGACACCCAGCGCTCGACGTCCGCAATCTCGCGCGGGAAGTCATCGGTCAGGATCTTGCAGCTGCTCTTCGTGACGACCACGTCGTCCTCGATGCGCACCCCGATCCCGCGGTACTTCGCCGGCACGAGGAGGTCGTCGGGCTGGAAGTAGAGGCCCGGTTCGACCGTCAGCACCATCCCGGGCACCAGCTTGCCGTACTTGTACGCCTCGGCGCGGGCCTGCGCGCAGTCGTGGACGTCGAGCCCGAGCATGTGGCTCACGTTGTGGAGCGACCAGCGCTTGTAGAACTGGTGCTCGTCCGCGAGCGCCTCCTCCGGCGAGGCCTCGAGGATCCCGAGCCGGTGGAGCCCTTCCGCGAGGACGGCCATCGCCGCCCGGTTGGGCGCCATGAAGTCCTCGCCGGGCACGACCTTCGCGAAGGCCGCCCGCTGCGCCGCGAGGACCAGGCCGTAGATCTCCTTCTGGGCCGCCGTGAAGCGGCCGCCGATCGGGATTGTCCGGGTCACGTCGGCCGTGTACAGCTCGTTCCCCTCGACGCCCGCGTCGAGCAGCAGCAGCGTGCCGCGCTTCACCTCGCCGTCGTTGCGGGTCCAGTGGAGGATCGTGGCGTTCGCGCCGGCGGCGGCGATCGTGCCGTAGCCGACGTCGTTGCCCTCGACGCGCGCCCGCTTGTTGAAGATCCCCTCGATCTCGCGCTCGCTGCCGAGCGCCGAGAGCTCCTCGACCACGTCCTCGAACGCCCGGCGCGTGCTGTCGATTGCGGCCTGCAGCGCCCGGATCTCGAGCGAGTCCTTGACGAGGCGCAGCTCGGACAGCGCGGTCGCGAGGGCCTGGTCGGCCTCCCGCCGCGCGGGGACGAAGGCGTCGACGTCGCCGTCCTGGCCGCGCAGGATCCGGTAGGGCTTCCCGCCCCCGAGGAGCTCGGCGACCTGGGCCCGCAGCTCCGGCAGCCCGAGCGCGCGGTCGACGCGGTAACGCGCCCGCGACTGCTCGACCCCGAGCCGGGGCCCGACCCACAGCTCGCCCTTGGCGCGGTCGGTGAAGAAGGTCGGCGAGCTGCGGCCGGGGTTCGGCTCGACGAACAGCCAGCTCTCGTGGCCCCCGCCCGCGACGGGGACGAGCACGAGGACGCAGTCGGGCTCGAGGTTCCCGGTGAGCCAGTAGAAGTCGCTCCCCGGCCGGAAGCGGTACGTCGTGTCGTTGGCCCGGACCTTCTCGTGGCCGGTCGGGACGACCAGCACCTCGCCGGGGAACAGCCGCGAGAGCGCACGGCGCCGCTCGGCGAACCGGGCGTGGCCCCGGACCGGGGCGATCGCGCGGCGCGCCGGCTCCCGCCAGCCTTGGAGCATGAACTCGACGAGCTTCGGCGGGTTCAGGGAGTCGTGGCTCGCCTGGGGCGCCGCCTCGGGGCCCTTGGTGTCGAACGTCGCGGACATGGCGCCCTCTCTCTAGAATCGGCCGGCGAACGCGGCCATCGCCCCGCCGGGCACGGGGGAGATCGAGAGCCCGGCGCCCTCGTCCGACGGCGCGCCCGACGGGCTCGACGGCGACGCGGGGGAGCTGAACCAGAGGTAGGCGCCGACCCCAATCCCGGCGACGCCGATGACGGTGCCGACGACCCCGAGGATGGTCTCGTTCTGGATCTCGCCGATGTACTTGCCCTCGACGCTCGCGCTCGCCGCCGCCTGGTTGGCGACCGACTGCGCGCGCTGCACCCAGCCGACGACGCCGACGGCCAGGCCGACCACGCCCACGCCGGCGCTGACGATCGCGCCGAGCTTCTTGCCGGAGAGCGCCGGCGACTGCTTGTTCACGGTCGCGGTCGTCGCCGACCGGGGCGCGGCGGGCGCGCTCGCGACGGCTTGCGCCGGGCGCGACGGAGCCGCCATCGCCACGGCCACTTGGAACGGGGCGTCCGGGCTGCCGGCGCGGGCCGGGCCGTTGCCGTCGTTGTCGTAGGTCTCGAGGTAGTATTCGACGTTGCTCGACAGGGTCGCGCCCGGCAGCGTCGCGGTGAAGATGTCGCCGCCGCTCGGGATGAGCGGGACCTTGGTCCAGTTCTGCTCCCCGGCGTGGCGGAAGTAGACGGTCGGCTGGAAGACGCCGTTGCCGCTGTGGATCGTCGCGGTCAGGGTCAGCGGCTGACCGGGCTGCGCCTGGGACACCGGCGCGTGCTGGATGGTCGGCCCCGCGGGGGCGCCCTCCTGGGCCATCGCCGCCCCGGAGACGAGCACGCCGATCACCAATCCTGCCCAGAGCTTCTTCGTCATCGCTTTGATTCTCCTGGTGCTTCGCTAGTGGTTCGAGGGGGAGATCTTCAGGACCGCCGGGCTGTCCATGCCCGGCCGGATGAGCTCGAGCCGCACCCCGCCCGAGGGGAACGGGACCGACGCGACGGGGGTCTTGCCGCGCGAGACGCCGTCGATCGAGGCGATCGCCCACGGCTGGCTCGCGATGGTCAGGGTCCGCCCGTCGCCGGAGGCCGCCTCCTTGATCTGGACGAGCAGCGCGCCGATCTGGAGGTTCGCGTTGCCGCCCCAGGTGCGGTGCGGGTTCACGGGGTTGCCGTAGGCGTCGGAGGCGTGGGTGTCGCCGATCGCGCGGACCACGAAGCCGCCCGGGTGGCTCTCGGCCTCGACGACGGGCGGCGGGGCGACTCCGTCCTGCGCCGCTTCCTCGTGGTGCTTGCGGTGGTGCCGCCCGTGCTCCGGTGCCGGGGTCTCCTCGGGCGGCGCGGAGGGCTCGGCGGCGGCCACGGCCTCTC
>DAIDIT010000136.1 GCA_027451705.1 Pseudomonadota bacterium | reverse complement strand
GGCGCCCGCGGCGACCGCCGCGAGCCCCAGGACGACGAGCGCGCCCGCGACCCAGCGGCCGGCGTGCGAGGGCGGGGGTATCCGGGCGGTGGCCTCGCCCGACAGATCGGAGGGCGCCTCCACCGCGCGGGCCGGCGCAGTCGTGTTCGCCGCGACCGGAGGGCTCTCCGCCGCAGGCGGGGTTGGGCCAGGTTGGGGGGGAACCTCGGTCGCATCCGCCGCTGACGCCGGGGCGGGGGCAGGGACGGCGCTCGGGGCGGGGGTCGGTGCCTCGACCGGAGGTGGCGCCGGGCGGGCGGGCGGCGGGGGCGCGGCCTCGGCAGCCTCGGAGGTCACCTCGCGCTTCACCTTGTCGAAGATTTCCGCGACCTTGGGAGACGTGCCCCGGGGCAGCACGAGGGAGGGGACGAGGACCAGCGCGGAGCGGAAGGACTGCTCGGCGGATGCCGAGTCCCCCTCCACCGTATCGATGAGCCCGAGGTAGAGGTAGGCCTCCGCCCGCCGAGCCTGGTCCGGCGAGGTCGCCGCGCGCAAGAGTGCGACGCGGGCGGCGTCGTAGTCCATGTCGTGGTAGGCGCTCTCGCCGACGTCGAGCTGGTCCGCGCGCGCCGGGGACGCCACGGCGACGACCGCGAACGCGCAAACGCCCAACGCGCCGAGGGCGGCGCGATGGCGCCCCCCGGAACGGGCGTTGGCCTGCGGTTTGCTGCGCTGTTGCGTTGGCCAGGCTCCCGTGCGGATAATGGGCCGGCCCATGCCTGGTTCCGGCCCCCCGACGATTCTCCAGCGCTATCAGCTTTTGCGCAAGATTGCCACCGGCGGCATGGCCGAGGTCTACCTCGCGGAGCAGACCGGTGCGGGCGGGTTCAAGAAGCGGGTCGCGATCAAGCGCATCCTGCCGCAGTTCGCCGAGGACCCGAAGTTCGTCGAGATGTTCCTCGACGAGGCGCGGCTCGCGGCGCTGTTCCACCACCCGAACCTCATCCAGATCTACGAGCTCGGGGACGTCGACGGGCTGCTCTGCATGGTGATGGAATACGTGCGCGGCCTCTCGCTCTCCGAGTTGCTCAAGCGCGGCGCGGCGGCCGGGCAGCCGCAGCTTCCGTTGCCGGTCGCGGCTCGCATCGCGGTCGAGGCCTGCCGCGGGCTCCACTACGCGCACGAGTTCAGCGACCCCGACAGCGGCGAGCCTCTCAACCTCGTCCACCGCGACGTCTCCCCGCAGAACATCCTGGTCAGCAAGGACGGGATCGTGAAGGTGATGGACTTCGGCATCGCCAAGGCCGCGGGGCAGATGCACCACACGAGCACCGGAACGCTGAAGGGCAAGCTCTCGTACATGCCGCCCGAGCAGCTCGGAGGACAGGCGCTCGATCGGAGGACGGACGTCTGGGCGATGGGCGTCGTCTTCTTCGAAATGCTCGCGGGGCGGCGGCCGTTCGTCGGCGACAGCGAGGTTTCGGTCTTCCGCGCCATCCTCAACGACCCGCTGCCCTCCATCGACGGCCTGCGCGCCGAGTTGCCCGACCCGTTGCGGCGCGCGCTCGATCGCGCGCTGACCCGCGAGGTCGAGCGGCGGACGGCGACTGCGGCAGAGATGGCGGATGCGATCGAGGACTGGCTCTCCGAGACCGGGACCAAGGCAACGGCCGCGGAGGTCGCCGCGTGGATCAAACCGCTCCTGCCCGCAGCGACCGAGGGCGGTCCGATGCTCACGCCCTCGAACCTCGCGCGGCCGTCCCCCTCGCAGGTCCGCGCAGCCGAGGTCGCCGCGCGCCCGAAGGACGTGCCGACGGCGACCGCGCTGCCGCCGCCGCGGCCGATCGAGGCGACGCTCGACCCATCCACCTCGCCGCCTGCGCCCGCTCCGGCGCGCGGGGGCCGCGGCACGACGGTCGCGATCGGCGTCGCGACGGCCGCGGCCGTCGTCTTCGGCGGCTGGGGCGTGCTCGCGTGGCAGTCGCAGAGCCAGCCAGCGGCCGAGCGAGCCCCACCACCCGTCGCAGCCGCGGCTCCGCCCGCAGCCGTCGCGGTGGCGCGCCCCCCGCGACCGGTTCCCGCCTCTGCACCGGCGGCCCCGGAGGCGGCCGCTCCGCCGGGAGCGCCCCCGCGACCGGTGGCCGCCGCCAAGGTCGAAGCCCCGGCTCGCTCGCCCGCCCCGAAAGCGGCCGCGGCGCGGGAGAAGCGGCGCGAGCCGGCCCGGCGGCACCTCGCCGAGGCCCTGCGGCCCGCGGCCCCCGTCGACCCCGGCTCCCGGACGATCGTGGTGGCGTCGGACGACGGAGCGGGCGCGATGGGCGCGCTCGTCGTCAACACCGATCCCTGGTCGCGCGTCACCGTCGACGGCCGCGACGTGGGCGTGACGCCGCTTCCCGACGTCCCGCTCGCGGCGGGGCGTCACCAGCTCGTCTGCACCAACCCCGACAGCGGCCTCGTTCACCGCGAGACCGTCGTCATCCCGCCCGGAGGAAGAGTCCGGCGTTTCATCCAGCTCGCCGGCGGACAGTAGGTCCATCCGGCCCACGAGGAGGTCCCATTTGATCACCGCCATCGGAGCCATCGTCCACGCCACGCACCAGCGCAACGAGCTGGTCCGTTTCTACCGGGAGAAGCTCGGCCTCGGGGACCCGGACCACACCAAGGGGCAGCAGTTCTTCCGCATCGGGGACTTGCGCCTCGGCATCGACGCCGGCGACGCGAGGCTGCGCGGACCGCTGCCGCGGACCGGCCTCGCCTTCGTGGTGGACGACCTCGACCGCCAGGTGAGCCACATGAAGTCGCTGGGCGTGGCCTTCGACCTCGAGCCGCACGAGGCCTCCGGCGCGCGCGTCGCCGTCTGCCGCGACCCCGACGGCAACTTCGTCACGCTGATGTCCGGCCCGCGCCTCGGCGACAACCGGCCCGCTCCGGCGCGGCGGCCGAAGGGCAGGGGCGCCGCCAAGCGGACGGGGGCGAAGCCGAAGGCCAAGAAGAAGCGCTGACCCCGTGCCGTCGCCGAGCGAGACCGAGTTCCTCGCGACGCTGACCGGGCGGCCGGCGCCGGACCGGCGGGTGGTGCTCTGCACGGTCGTCGATTCGGCGGGCTCGGTGCCGCAGCGCCCCGGGGCGCGGCTGGCGGTCTCGGCCGAGGGCGGTGTCGCCGGCACCATCGGCGGTGGCGCGGTCGAGAAGCTCGTCGTCGAGGCGGCGCGCGAGCTCTTGCGGGCGGGCGGCACCCGCCTGCTCTCGACCCACCTGACCCACGACCTCGGCATGTGCTGCGGGGGGAGGCTCACCGTGTTCCTGCAAGCCATCGACCCCGCGGAGCGGCTCTTCCTCTTCGGCGCGGGCCACGTCGCTCGGCCGCTCGCGGCGCGGGCCCACGAGCTGGGCTTCGAGGTCGTCGTGGTCGACGATCGGCCGGAGTGGGCAAACGCAGAGCGCTTCCCGACCGCCGCGCGCATCGAAGTCGAACCGCCGCTCGACGTCGTCGCGGAGCTCCCCTTCGACGAGCGCAGCTCCGTCTGCATCGTCACCCACGACCACCGCCTCGATCAGGAGATCGTCGAGGCCTGCCTGCGCCGGCCATACCGCTACCTGGGCGTCATCGGCAGCCGGCGCAAGTCGGCGCTGTTCCGCGAACGGCTCCTGGCCAAGGGCCATCCCCCGGCGCTCGTCGCGGCGCTGCACTGCCCGATGGGCGTCGCGATCAACGCGCAGACGCCGGAGGAGATTGCGATCTCCATCTGTGGCGAGCTGATCGCGGTGCGCCGCATGCCCACCGCGGCCGAGAAGGCCCCGGCCTGATCCGGCCATGCCGCGGTCCGTGCCGGCAACGCCGGTGGGCGCCATCGTGCTCGCCGCGGGGGCTTCGAGCCGGATGGGGGAGCCCAAGCCCCTCGTCCGGCTCTCCGACGGCCGGACCTTCCTCGAGGCGATCGCGGGGGCGCTGCGCGAAGGCGGCGTCGGCGGCCCCATCCTGGTCGTGACGGGCTCGCACCGGGCGACGGTGGCCCGCGAGGCCCGCCGCCTCGGGCTCTCGCCGGTCCGTTGCCTCCGCCACCGCGACGGGCAGCTCGCGTCCGCACGGACCGGGCTGACCGCGGCCTTGCGCCGGGGCGCCGCGCGCTGGCTGCTCCTGCCCTGCGACCTCCCGCACCTCGCGAGCGACACGGTCGCGCGCCTGCTGCGCGTCCCGGCCCCCGCCGTTCCCGTGCGCCGCGGCCGCCCTGGCCATCCCCTGAGTCTCGACCGCGCCAGCCTCCGCGCCCTGCTCCGCGACCGCGGCGCGCGGAACCTCCGCGAGGCCGTCCGGCGCGCCAGCCTGAACACCCGGCGCGTCGCCGTTTCGGACCGCGCCATCCACCAGAACGTGAACCGCCCCGCGGACCTGCGCCGCTGGGAGCGGAGCTGAGCACTCGGTCCATCGACCTCACCCTTGCAGGGGGGGAGTCTGCTCAGGCGCGGCGACGGCGGCGACGGTCCTTCTGCTTGCGGCGCCGCTCGGCCTCGCGCAGCCGCTCGCTCGTCGCGGGCGAGATCCTCCGTTCCACCGCGGCCGCGAGGTCGCGCAGCGCGCGGAAGCGGTTGAGCGAATGCCGTCGCTCGCGGGCGCACCGGACGACCAGCACCTCCGCGCCGAGCTGGTAGTGGAGGCGGACGCCCGACGAGGTCTTGTTGGCCTTCTGCCCGCCCGGGCCCCCGGGGCGCACCGCCTCTTCCTCGACGCGGGCGAGGTCCACGCCGAGGCGCGCCAGCCGTTCCCGCAGCTCGTCGCGGCGGCCGGGGGTGACCGGCGCGTCGGCCGGGAATCGCACGCCTACCGTTCCTCGACCAGCTCGCCGAACCGGCCGCGCATCCGCTCGCGGACGAAGCGCTCGATCTCCTCGGCCGTCCCGAAGCCCATCGCTTCGGCGACGATCTGGCGCGCCTCGGCGGCATCGAGGGCGCGCACGACCTTCTTGACCGCCGGAATCGAGCTCGCGCTCATCGACAGCTCGTCGAGCCCGAGGCCGACGAGGACCGCGGCATAGAACGGATCGCCCGCCATCTCGCCGCACATCGAGACCGGAATGCCGGCGTCGTGCGCCGCATTCACCGTGAACTGGATCATCCGGAGGATCCCCAGGTGGAGCGGCCGGTAGAGGTATGAGACCAGCGGATTGCCGCGGTCGGCCGCGAGCGTGTACTGCACGAGGTCGTTCGTCCCGATGCTGAAGAAGTCGCACTCGCGCGCCAGCCGGTCGGCGATCGCCGCCGCGGCGGGCAGCTCGACCATGATGCCCAGCGGGATGCGCTCCGCCGCGGCGATGCCCTCGCGCCCGAGCTCCGCCCGCGCGAACTCGAGGTGGGCGCGGGCCTCGCGCAGCTCGGTGAGCCCGGAGACCATCGGCAGCATCAGCCGGAGCTGGCCGAACTTCGAGGCCCGCAAGAGCGCGCGGAGCTGGGCCCGGAAGAGGGCCGGGGCGCGGAGCGTGAAGCGGATGGCCCGCAGCCCCATCGCCGGGTTGGCCTCCTTGCGGCGCGGGCCGCCCGGGACCTTGTCGGCGCCGAGGTCGAAGGTCCGGATCGTCACCGGGCGCGGGGCCGCCGCCTCGAGCAGCTTGCGGTAGACCTCGAAGTGATCGTCCTCCGTCGGCTGCTCGTGCCGGTCGAGGTAGAGGAACTCGGTCCGGTACAGTCCGATCCCCTCGGCGCCGTGTTCCCAGAGCGAGGGGGCCTCCTCGGGGAACTCGATGTTGCCGAGCAGCCGAAGGCGGACACCGTCGCGCGTCGTCGCGGGAAAATCGCGCGTCGCGAGCATCTCGCGCTCGTGGCTGAGGAACCGATCGCGACCGGCCTCGACGTCGGCCAGCTCGGGGGCGGAGGGGCGGATCACCACCGTGCCCCGGACGCCGTCGAGGGCCACCACGTCGCCGCGCCCGATCCTGCGGGTGGCGTCGCCGGCACCGACGACGGTGGGGATCTCTCGCGCCCGGGCCACGAGCGCGGTGTGGCCGGTGCGGCCGCCGAGGTCCGTGACCAGGCCGATGACGCGGCCGGGGACCAGCATCATCATCGCGTCCGCCGGGGAGAGATCTCGCGCCACGAGGACGCAGCCCGCAGGCGGGACGGCGAACGTCTCGACCGTCTGGCCGAGCAGGTTGCGCACGATGCGGTCGCCGAGGAAGTCGAGGTCGCCGCGCCGCTCGCGAAAGTACTCGTCTCCCTCGGCCATCGACCCCTTCACCCGGCGCAGGACCCGGCGCACGGCCCACTCGGCGTTGAGTCGCTCGGTTCGGACGAGCGACTCGATCTCGCCCAGGAAGAAGGCGTCGCGCAGCATGCCCTGGTACGCGTCGATGATGCGGGCGTGCTCGCGGGTGCCGCCGAGCGGGACCGCCGGCGCGGACAGGTCGCGCTCGACCCGCTGCCGGACCGCGCCGAGCTGCTCGTCCGAGAGCCGGACCGCCGCGCGCAGCCGTTCGATCTCGCCGTCGACTTTCTCCGGGGGCAGGTGGTAGCGCGGCGTCCGGACGCTGCCGCGGTCGACGAGGAAGGCCGGGCCGAAAGCCATGCCCGGAGCGGCCCCGACGCCCTGGAGGGTGACCGACGCCGGCGGCCCGTCACCCTTCATGGAAGCCCGCCTCGAAGAGCGCCTCGAGGGCGGCCATCGCTTCCGCCGCGTCCGGCCCCTCCGCCGACACCGTGAGCACCGTCCCCTGCGCGGACGCCAGCATCAAGACCCCCATGATGCTCTTGGCGTTGACCGTGGACCCGTCTTTCTCGATCTGGACCTCGCTCTGGAACCGGTTCGCGGTCTTGACGAGGACCGCCGCGGTCCGCGCGTGCAGGCCGTGCGCGTTCTTGACGGTCAGCGCGCGGGCGACGCGGCGCTCGGCGGGCTCGGGCGTGGCACCGTCAGCGGACGACTTACCTTGTCCGGCATCCGTGGAGCTCGGGGAACGCGGCGGCATGGCTTTCAGTCCTTGTCCAGGTCGCGGTCCCAGGCGCGCACGCGCTCGCCGCGCGCCTCGAGGCGGCGGGACAGCTCGTGGGCGATGGCGACGCTGCGGTGCTTGCCACCGGTGCAGCCGATCGCGATCGTGAAGTAGCTCTTGCCCTCGGCGCGGTAGTGGGGCAGCAGGAAGTCGCAGAGGCCCTGCGCGTGGCCGAGGAACGCCTGCGCCTCCGGCTGGTCGAGGACGTACTTCACCACGGCCGGGTCGCGGCCGGTCTGCCCCTTGAGCGCGTCGACGAAGTAGGGGTTCGCGAGAAAGCGCACGTCGAGGACCGTGTCGCTCTGCGGCGGGATGCCGTAGCGGAAGCCGAAGGAGAGCAGCGTGACCACGAGCCCCTCGCCGTGGACGCGCCCGAAGCGGGCGTGCACCACCTCGCGCAGCTCGTGGACCGTCAGGCGGCTCGTGTCGATGACGTGGTCGGCCAGCCGCCGCAGCCCGGCGAGCAGCGTTCGCTCCTCGGCGATGCCTTCGAGCACCGGCCGGTCGGGCGCGAGGGGGTGGCGGCGGCGGGTCTCGCTGAACCGGCGCAGAATCGCGTCGTCCGCGGCGTCGAGGAAGACCACCTCGAGGTCCACGCCGCTCTTGCGGGCCTCGGCGAACACCTCGGGCGCCTGGTCGAGGAAACGGCCCTCGCGGGCGTCCACGACGAGGGCCACCCGGTCGATGCCGCCACCGCTGCGGGCGAGCAGCTCGACGAGCCGCTGGAGGAAGGGGACGGGCAGGTTGTCGATGCAGAAATAGCCCTCGTCCTCGAGCGCGCGGACGGCCGTCGACTTCCCGGCGCCCGATACCCCGGTGATGACCGCGATCTGGAGGCCGCCGTTCACTCGACCTCGCCCCCGACCGCCTGCCGGGTCTCGCCCTCCGCGATGGCGCGGTTGAGCTTCTCCTGGAATTCGAGCGCCGAGTGGTGGCCCTGCAGCTTGAGGAGCTGGTTGCGGGCCGCGACCTCGATGATCGTCGTCATGTTCCGACCCGGTCGGACCGGCACCACCAGCATCGGGATCTCGACGTCCAGCACCGTGAACTTGCGGTCGTCGACGCCAAGCCGGTCGTACTCCACCGCCGGGTCCCACTCCATCAGCTCGATGACCACCTCGATCTTCTTGTGGTCGCGGACCGCCGCCACGCCGAAGAGGTCCTTGATGTTGATGATCCCGAGGCCGCGGATCTCCATGTGGTGCCGGATGATCGCCGAGCCCGCCCCGATGACCGAGTCCCCCTTGCGCTTGACGTCGACGATGTCGTCCGCCACCAGCCGGTGGCCGCGCAAGACGAGGTCCAGGGCGCACTCGCTCTTGCCGATCCCACTCTTGCCAAGGACCAGCACCCCGACCCCGAGCACGTCGACCAGCACGCCGTGCAGGCTCGTGCTCGCCGTCAGCGCGTCGTCCAGGAACCGCTCGACGTTCGCGATGAACGTCGAGGAGAGGTGCTTGGTCTTGAAGACCGGGATGCCCGCGGACTCCGCCTCCGCGACCACGACCGCCGGCACCTCGAGGTTCTTCGTGACGCACAATCCGGCGATGTCCGCGGCGAACAGCTCGTGGATCACCTGCCGCTGCCGGTCCGCGGGCAGCGTCGCCAGGTACGAGATCTCCGTGTTGCCGAAGACCTGGAGCCGCTCGAGGTGCAGGTGCCCCGTGAACCCCGCGAGCGCGAGCCCCGGCTTCTGCACCCGCGAGCTGCTGATCCGCCGCCCGAGCCCCGCACGCCCGGCCACCAACTCGACCCGCAGGTCGAACTGCCCGTCGTCCAGCAACGACTGGATCTTGACCGACTGCATCGGCCGCACTCTCGAATGGCTCGGGGGGCGTGTCAACCGCTCGCTTCGGCGCCGGGGCCAGCAGCACCCCGAGCGGTAGCTCCTCCGCGGGCGGGAGCAATTCCTCCATCCCGACGTCCGCTGCTCCGGCGTCGACGATGCCGGAGAACCGCTTCCGCGACGGGGTCGCCGCGTTCACGGCCGCCTCGACCCCTTTCCCCGGATCTCGGCCGCCCGCGCTGCATTGAAGACACCGGCGCGGGCAGCGAGTTCTTCGCGACGGAGAAGGCGATCCGTCCGCGGCGGGGGACGTGCGCCCGCCCGGCGGCCGCAACGCGGTCTCGACCTGGGCCGCCCATCCGGCCTCCCCCGGCAGGCGGGGGAGAGAGGGGTCAGAAGCGGTCGTCTTCTTCGCCGATGATGCGGTGGATCTCGGCGGCGTCGCCGGCTTCCAGGATCCGGGCGCGCACGGCCTCGGACTTCAAGATGCGGCTCACGCGGGCGAGGACGCGGAGGTGGTCGCCGCCCGCGGCCTCCGGGGCGAAGATCGCGAAGAAGAGCTGCGCCGGCTTGCCGTCGAGCGACTCGAACTCCACGCCTGCCCGGCTGCGGCCGAATGCGGCGACGATGGTCGGCAGGCCCGCGAGCTTTCCGTGCGGAATCGCCACCCCGCCCTCGAGGCCCGTGGAGCTGAGCTTCTCGCGCTCGACGAGCGTCTCGAGGAAGCGCTCGGGCCGCAGCCCCGGGAAGTGCCGCGCGGCGGCCTCGCAGAGGGACGCCAGCACCTCCTGCTTGGTGCGGCCCGAGAGGTCCGCGACGACGGCGTCGGGCTCGAGGATCTGCCGTAGCTTCATGGCCTCTGGACCTCTCCCGGGCGCGACGCCCGGCCCCCCGGCCGGACGCCCGCGCGCCGACTACCGGGCCCGGGCCTCGATCAACCCGTAGTTGCCGTCCTTGCGCCGGTAGACGACGTTGACCTCCCGGCTCGTGGCGTTCGTGAAGACCAGGAAGTCGTTCTCGATGAGGTCCATCTGCATCACGGCCTCCTCGACCGACATCGGCTTCGCGTGGAACTCGTTCGTGCGGATGACCTGCGGCGCCGCGCTCGGCCGCTCCGGCCCGTCGACCGACACGACGTCGTGGCGGACCGTCACCGCCGCGGCCTCGGCGTGGTGCGGCTGCGCGCGGTGGCTCTTGAGCTTCTCCTTGTAGCGCTTGAGCTGCCGCTCGATCTTGTCCATCGCGAGGTCGATCGAGGCGTACATGTCCTCGCTCTTCTCGCGGCCGCGCAAGAGGAACGGCCCGGCGTGGACCGTGATGTCGGCGTGGTGGAGGTGCCGCTCGAGGGCCAGCACGACGTGGGCGTCGCTCGCCTTGTCGAGGTACTTGTTGACGCGGTCGACCTTCTCGCGGGCGTAGCTCTTGATCGACTCGCTCGCTTCCAGGTTGCGGAAAGTGATGCTCGTCTGCACGTCGTCCTCCTGGCGTTCTCGCTCGGACTCGCCCTCTGCCCACTGCTTCGCTTCGACTACGACGGCCTCCTACAGCTCCTCCTAGAAGTACTTGCGCCGCTTGCTCGACGGCAGGATGCCGAGCACGTCCCGGTACTTCGCCACCGTGCGGCGCGCGATCTCGATGCCCCGGGCGCGCATCAAGTCGACAATCTTCTGGTCGCTGAACGGCTCGCGGGCGTCCTCGGCGGCGACGATCTGCCGCAGGTGGTTCTTGACGGCCTCGCTCGCCAGGTCCTCGCCCCCGCCGACGCTGCCGATCGAGGAGTTGAAGAAGTATTTGAGCTCGTAGATGCCTTGCGGCGTGTGGACGTACTTGTTCGAGGTCACGCGCGAGACCGTGGACTCGTGCATCCCGATGTCCTCGGCGACGTCCCGCAGGATGAGCGGCCTCAGGTGCGCGACCCCCTTGTCGAGGAACTCGCGCTGGAACTTCACGATGCTCTCGGTCACCTTGAAGATCGTCCGCTGGCGCTGGTGGATCGAGCGGATGAGCCAGATCGCCGAGCGCATCTTCTCCTGGATGTACTCCTTCGCCCCGTTGCCGCCCGCCGCGCCGGCCTTGAGCTTGTCCTTGTAGAAGTTCGAGACCCGGAGCTTGGAGAGGCCGTCGTCGTTCAAGACCGTGAGGTAGTCGTTGCCGACCTTGTAGACGTAGATGTCCGGGGTGATGTACTGCGGCTCGTCGCCCGAGTAGGCGCGGCCGGGCTTGGGCTCCATCTGCGAGATGACCTTTACGGCCGCGACGATCTCCTCGAGCGTGACCTTCAGCTCGCGCGCGATGGCCGGGTAGTTCTTGCTCTCGACCTGCTTGAGGTGCCGCTTGACGATCGTCCCGACCAGGCCGCCCTCGACGCCGAGGTGGCGCGACTGGAGCAGCAGGCACTCCTGGAGGTCGCGCGCCGCGACGCCGACCGGGTCGAGCATCTGCACCTTGCCGAGCACCCTGCCCGCCACCTCGAGGGGGACCCCGGCGTCCATCGCGATCTTGAGGACCGGGTCGCCCTCCTCCCCCTCGAACTTGAGGTAGCCGTCGTCGTCGAGGTTGCCGATGATCAGCATCGCCACGCGCTCTTCGTCGTGGGTGAAGGCCGACAGCTTGATCTGCCAGAGCAGGTGATCGAAGAGCGAGGCCTTCTTGGTGAGCGTCGCCTCGTAGCTCGGCAGTTCCTCGTTCGAGCCCCGGCTGCCGCCCGACGGCGCGGTGTGGGCGAGCTGGTAGTTGTTGAGGTAGTTGTCCCAGTCGATCTCGTTCTGCCCCTCGCCCTTGACCTCCTCCATCTTCTCGGACGGCTTCTGGGCCTCCGGATCGACCTCCGTCTCGAGGGTCGGCTGCTTGCCGTCCGAGCTGGCTTCCGCGTCGCCCTCCCCGTCCCCGTCGCCCTCGGCGGGCTCCTCGAGGACGGGGTTCTGCATCATCTCGTCGCGGATGAGATCCTGGAGCTCCATCCGCGAGAGCTGGAGGAGCTTGATCGCCTGCTGGAGCTGGGGCGTCATCACCAGCTGCTGCGACAGGCGCAGGTTCTGCTTGAGCTCTAGGGACATTCCGCGTCTCCTCCTCTAGTCTAGCCGAAAAGACTCGCCCAGGTACACGGCGCGCGCCCGGGGGCTCCCGGCGATCTCGGCCGGCGCGCCCGCCTCGAGGATCTCCCCATCGGCGATGAGGTAAGCGCGGTCGCAGACCCCGAGCGTCTCGCGCGCGTTGTGGTCGCTGATGAGCACCCCGAGCCCGCGCCCCCGCAGCGCGCCGATCAGGGCCTGGATCTCGCCGACGGAGAGCGGATCGACCCCGGCGAACGGCTCGTCGAAGAGGATGAATCGCGGCCCCGAGATGAGGCTGCGGGCGATCTCGGCGCGGCGCCGCTCGCCGCCCGAAAGGCTCTCCCCCGGGCTGTCGGCCACGCGCCCGAGCTCGAACTCGGAGAGCAACGCCTCGGCCCGGCCCTCGCGCTCGGCCCGAGGGCAGCCGGTCAGCTCGAGGATCGCCAGGAAGTTCTCCCGGACGGTGAGCCGGCGGAAGATCGACGCCTCCTGCGGCAGGTAGCCGAGCCCGAGGCGGCAGCGGCGGTGCATCGGAAGCCGCGTGACGTCCCGACCGCCGAGCGTCACGCGACCGGCGTCGGCGGAGGCGAGGCCGACGACCATTCGGAAGCACGTCGTCTTGCCCGCGCCGTTCGGGCCGAGCAGGCCGACGACCTCGGAGGTCCGGACCTCGAACGAGACGCCGCGGACGACGCGCCGCCGCCCGTACTGCTTGACGAGCCCCTCGGCGCCGAGGATGGTCGCGGCCCGGGTCCCCTCCGCCGCGACGGGCGGCGCCGACTCGGTCGCCACGGGCGTGACACCCGACCCCGACCGGGGGGCCCGCAGCGGTGGGTCGACGCGGGGACTGCCATCGCTGGCTTCGTCGTTCGCCGTCCGATCGGGCCTCACGGGCTCCCTC
>DAIDIT010000135.1 GCA_027451705.1 Pseudomonadota bacterium | reverse complement strand
CTTCACAAACGCCATCGCCAACCCCCTCGCCGCCGCCCACAGCCCCCGACCCGCACCGCCTCTTCGCCCCATGGTACCCTTTCCCCTCGCCTTCGGCCCTACCGCAGCATCATCCCAGCCACTCGGTGAATAAGGCGGGTTCACAAGTCTTCCGCCAGAAGCCGCGCGGGTGGGCCTCGTCGCGGAGCCTGGCGTCGCGGATGTGGCAGTTGCGGACCGCGAGGAGGAGGTCCTTCGCGACAGAGAAGGCGATCAGCTTTTGGGGGGGAAGATTGGGAAGGGGGCCGTTCATGGCATCGGCTCCTTTCGCCCGAGCCGTCGAGGAGCCGATTCCACGAACGACCACGATCGATTCCGCGCCCCAAGCGCGCGCCGACCCGGGCGCGACCGAGCCGGCAATCGAAGTGCCAGCCGTTGCTTCGTCGGCTGGCGCGAGATTGACTGCGAGGAAGGCGCGATTGCGCAACGCGGGTGCCCCCCTCCCCAGCCCTCCCCGCAAGCGGGGAGGGAGTCCGCGACCTCGACCGCGACCGGGATCGCGCCCGAACCCGAACCGAGCTGCTTTTGCTTATCCCTCGGCTCGTCTAGACTGCCGCCGTGCCGGCCGAAGGGACCAAGTTCGGGCGCTACGTCCTGCTGCGCCAACTCGCCGTCGGGGGCATGGCGGAGATCTTCCTCGCGAAGCAGCAGGGACCCGGCCGCTTCGAGCGGTCGGTCATCATCAAGCGCATCCTGCCGCACCTCGCGAAGGACCCGAAGTTCGTCGGGATGTTCCTCGACGAGGCGGCGCTCGCGGCGCAGCTCAGCCACCCGCACATCGCCCAGCTCTTCGACTTTGGGCAGGAGGAGGGGCACTACTTCCTCGCGCTCGAGCTGGTGCGCGGCCCCGATCTCGCGAGCGTCATCGACGCCTGCCGACGGCTCGGCCAGCCCCCGCCGGTGGAACTCTCGGTTCGGATGGCGGCGCAGATCCTGGAGGCGCTCCAGTATGCGCACCACGCCGCGGACGAGGAGGGGCAGCCGCTGCGGATCGTGCACCGGGACGTCTCCCCGCAGAACGTCCTCGTCTCGCACGCGGGCGGCGTCAAGCTGATCGACTTCGGGATCGCCAAGGCGACCTCCGCCATCCAGAAGACCGAGGCGGGGATGGTCAAGGGCAAGTTCACCTACATGGCGCCCGAGCAACTCCGCGGCGAACCGCTCGACGGCCGCTGCGACCAGTTCGCCGCGGGGCTCGTCCTCTACGAGCTGCTCACTCTGAAGACCGGCCTCGCCGGCGAGGGCACGGGGGCGATCGCGGCGGCACTCGAGGCGCGGATCGTCCCGATACAACAGGTCCGCCCCGACCTTCCGCCGGCGCTGGTCGAGGCGATCGGCCGCTCGCTGCGGCCCCGGCGCGAGGAGCGCTTCGATTCGTGCTCCGCGATGGCCCAGGCGCTCGACTCCGTCCTCGCCTCCGCGGGCCTCGTCGTCCAGGACGGACAGATCGGCGAGTACCTCGATCGGCTCGAGGGGCAGATCGGGATGCCGCTCTCGCCGGTCGGCAAGGGCAGCTCGAGCGGGGAGAAGGTCTCGTCGCCCGCCGCGGCCGCGGCGCCCGGCAGCGGGCCTCACGACACGGCCATCAGCGGGACTCCGGTGAAGCTCGTCCCGGCGGTGACGGCCCCCGAGCCGAGCGCGGCCGAGGTCGATCTCGTGCCGTCACCGCAAGGGCGCGGTCCCGGGCGCTGGGTCGCGCTCGCGGCCCTCGCGGCGGTCGCCGCGGGAGGCGCGTACGCCTGGCACCTCGCGCGCCGGAGGGCGCTGCTCGCGCAGGTCGTGGCCGAGCCGGCCCCCGCCCCGCCCTTGCCCGCCGTTCCGGTGGTGAAAGCGGCGGCGGCCGCCCGGTCCACGGCCAAGGCCGCCCCGGCGCCCGCGAAGCGCGAGGCGGAGACGAAAGAGGCGCTCGCCGCGGCGCCGGAGCGAAGGGTGCGCCCGGAGCGGGACGGGCCGCGCAAGGCCTTTCGCCGCCGCCACGTCGAGCGGCGGAGGACGTAGTCGCCGCCGTCGAACGCGCCGGCGGCGCAGGAGCCCGAAGATCCGGCGGCCGAGCCGGCGGAGGCCGCCTCGCCAGCCCCCGTCCCGAGCGGGCAAGATGTGCAGGATCTCGAGCCGGCCTACGGGCACCAACCCGAAGGACCGGCGCCGTCGTCATACGGCGAAACCCAGAGCGGGTACGGGAATGAAGGGAGTGCCGCCCCGACCGGGTACCCCGACCCGGCTTCGCCATAGCGGACGGGAGCGGCGGCACGCGATTTGCCAGATGCATTTTCGTGGCTAAGGTGAGAGGGTTTCGGTAAAGAAGCTTCGGGGGCGGCAGGCGCCAGCGCGGGCGGCCGCTCGTTGTTGGCGTGGAACGGAGGCTGTCGACAATGGCGGACAAAGAAAAGAAGAGCGCACCGGCGGCGGCCGCTCCGATTCCCACCTCGGGCCTGATGTCCAAGGACGAGATCCCGCAGGTCCTGCCGATTCTCCCCTTGCGGAACTCGGTCTTCTTCCCGGGCGGAGTTCTGCCCCTGGCGGTCGGCCGCGCCAAGACCATCGCGCTCATCAAGGACGCGGTCCGGGACGATCAGGTCATCGGCGTGGTCACGCAGCGCCGAGCGGAGGAGGAAGACCCGGGCGCGGCGGACCTCCACAGCATGGGGACCGTCGCGCGGATCGTGAAGCTCCTCAAGATGGGTGAAGACAACTACTCGCTCGTCGTCCAGGGGCTCGCCCGCTTCCGCGTCGTCGACCTCGTCCAGGATCAGCCGTACCTCAAGGCGCGGGTCGAGGCCGTCGAGGACAGCACGCCCATCGACGACGTCGAGATCGAGGCGCTCGGCATCAACCTGAAGAAGCTCGCCCGCGAGGTGATCGAGCTCATGCCGGAGCTGCCGGCCGCCGCGACCGAGCTCGTGGAGAGCATCACCCACCCTGGCCACCTCGCCGACCTGAGCGCCGCGAACGTCGACGTGCCGATCGAGGAGAAGCAGGCGGTCCTCGAGACCGTCGGCCTCAAGGCGCGGATGAAGCTCGTGCTCGAGCTTCTGAACCGCAAGCGCGAGATCCTCAAGCTCAGCTCGAAGATCGACTCGCAGGTCAAGGGCGAGATGTCCAAGACCCAGCGCGAGTACTACCTCCGCCAGCAGCTCAAGGCCATCAAGGAAGAGCTGGGCGAAATGGGCGAGGAGGAGGAGGAGCTCGACGAGCTCGGGGAGAAGATCAAGAAGGCGGGGATGCCGGCCGACGTGGAGAAGGTCGCCCAGAAGGAGCTGAACCGGCTCAAGACCATCCCGGCGGCCTCGAGCGAGTACACCGTGGCGCGGACCTACCTCGACTGGCTGGCCGAGGTGCCCTGGTCGAGGAAGACCGACGACAACCTCGACATCGAGAACGCGCGCGCGATCCTCGAGACCGACCACTACGACCTCGAGAAGGTCAAGAAGCGCATCCTCGAGTACCTGGCGGTCCGAAAGCTCAAGAGCGACATGCGTGGGCCCATCCTCTGCTTCGTCGGGCCCCCAGGCGTCGGCAAGACCTCGCTCGGCCAGTCCATCGCCCGCGCCATTGGCCGCAAGTTCGTCCGGCTCTCGCTCGGCGGCGTGCGCGACGAGGCCGAGATCCGCGGCCACCGTCGGACCTACGTGGGCGCGCTGCCCGGCCGGATCATCCAGTCGATGAAGAAGGCCGGGACGGTCAACCCGGTCATGATGCTCGACGAGATCGACAAGCTCGGCGCGGACTTCCGGGGCGACCCTTCCGCGGCGCTGCTCGAGGTTCTCGACCCCGAGCAGAACAACAGCTTCAGCGATCACTACCTGGACGTGCAGTACGACCTCTCGAAGGTCATGTTCATCGCGACCGCGAACCTGCTCGACCCGATCCCGCCGGCGCTCCGCGACCGCATGGAGATCCTCGAGTTGCCCGGCTACACCTTCGAGGAGAAGATCCAGATCGCCCAGAGGCACCTGATCCCGAAGGAGCTGAGGGAGCACGGCCTCGCGCCGGACCAGATCCAGATCACCGAGGACATCCTCATCAAGGTCATCATGTCCTACACGCGCGAGGCCGGAGTCCGGAACCTCGAGCGGCGCGTCGCGGACATCTGCCGCGCCGTCGCGGTGGACGTGGCGTCGGGCAAGGCCGAGAAGCGCGCCCTCTCCGAGAAGGACCTCGAGTCGATGCTCGGGCCCGAGAAGTTCTGGAGCGAGGTGGCGGAGCGGACCGAGGTGCCGGGCGTCGCGACCGGGCTGGCCTGGACGGCGGCCGGCGGCGACCTGCTCTTCATCGAGGCCACCCGGATGCCGGGCAAGGGCTCGCTCACGCTCACCGGGCAGCTCGGCGACGTGATGAAGGAGAGCGCGCAGGCGGCGCTCTCCTACGTGCGGAGCAACTCGGAGGCGCTCGGGATCAAGGGCAACTTCCTCGAGAAGCAGGACATCCACGTCCACTTCCCGGCAGGCGCGATTCCGAAGGACGGGCCGTCGGCGGGCGTCACGATCTTCACGGCGCTGACCTCGCTCCTCACCGGCATCCGTGTCCGGGGCGACGTGGCGATGACCGGCGAGGTGACGCTGCGCGGGCTGGTGCTGCCGGTCGGCGGCATCAAGGAGAAGGTGCTCGCGGCCCACCGGGCGGGCATCAAGCGGATCATCCTGCCGGAGCGGAACCGCAAGGACCTCCTCGACGTCCCCGAGCAGGCGAAGAAGGACATCGAGTTCGTCTTCTGCTCGGCCATGGACGAGGTCCTGAAGAGCGCGCTCGAGTCGCAGCCGTTCGGCAAGGCGGGCGGCGAGGGCGAGGGCGAAGAGGGCGGCCGGAAGAAGAAGGCCGCGGGCACCGAGGAAGGCGCCGTCCGGGCCTGAGGGCGCTCAGAACAGCGGAAAGCCGTGGTCGCGGAGCGCGTTCAAGACGCGCACCATCGGCAGGCCGCGGGCGTTGAAGACGTCGCCCTCGATCCGGGAGAAGAGCTTCAGGCCCTGGCCTTCGACTCGGTAGGCGCCGAGGCAGCCGCGCCACTCCTGCGTCGCGACGTAACGGTCGAGTTCGTCGTCGCCGATCATGCGGACCGTCAGCCGCGTCAGCTCGTGCTCGACGCGGAGCGCGTGCGTCGCCTCGCAGAGCAGGGCGATCCCCGTCGTGAGGACGTGCGCTCGGCCGCGCAGTCGGCGGAGCTGCGCCCGCGCCGCGGCCTCGTCCTCGGGCTTTTCCAGCCGCTCGCCGTCGACGACCAGGACCTGGTCCGCCCCGAGCACGAGCGCCTCGGGGAATCGCTTCGCGACCGCCCGCGCCTTGCCGAGCGCGAGCGCCTCGGCGAGATCGGCCGGGGCGAGGCCCGCGGGCCCGGTCTCGTCGAAGTCCGGCCGCTCGCAGCGAAACGGCACGCCGACGGCCTCGAGGAGCGCCAGCCGGGCCGGCGACGTCGACGCGAGGATCAGATCCCGGTGCTCCGCCACGTCCGACACTCTACACCAGTCGGGCGCGGAGGGGACAGGCTTGGAGCGGCCGTTGGAAGAGGCCGTGCCTGGATCGCGCCTGGCCTCTCGCTTCAATGGGCCTGATCGCGGCAGTCGACCCCGTGAATCTCCGAGGAGATGCCTGCCGTGAACGTCGCGGTGCGGCGCCTCGACCTCGCGGTCGAGACACTCGGCCCATCGGAGCCTTCGAGCGGCCGAGTGCAGCATCCGATTGCTCGACCACGGCTTGCACTCGCGCGGGTGCAGCGTCTGGTAGACCAGGGTCGGTCGCCGGGAGGTCGGCTGCGGCGCCGGCGGGTCCGACCGCGTCGTCCGGAGCCGCGCTCATGCTGCCTTGGCGGGCGCGAACAGGTTCGGACCGCAGGTCGTCACGGCTCCGGCGCGACACCGTTGCGTTTCGGCCCGCGATGGTCTACTCAATGCGCGTTGCCGGCGTCTGACGGGGCGTAGCGCAGCCTGGTAGCGCACCTGCCTTGGGCGCAGGGAGTCGGAGGTTCAAATCCTCTCGCCCCGACCGAAAGTAGGGCGAGAGCATGGAAGCGCCAGTAGCTCAGCTTGGATAGAGCAACGGCCTTCTAAGCCGTGGGTCGTGGGTTCGAGTCCCGCCTGGCGCGCCGGCCGTGGATTTTGTGGTGGCTGTAGCTCAACGGTAGAGCACCGGACTGTGGCTCCGGGTGTTGTGGGTTCGATCCCCATCAGCCACCCACCTTTTCCCCGAAGTGATGCGGTGGGTTTGGCCTGCCAGCCGTTCCCGCGGCGCGGCCCGCCGGGTCGCGGTCTGGCCCCGATTGGTAGCGAGAATCACTCGATTGACGTCGCGCTCGCTTGACCGTCGAGTGGACGACGTGCTACCTGTCGAACATCTTGATTCGAGTCGCGACCCGGTGAGAGGCCCGAGCGAACCTCTCCCGAGGGCCGAAAGGGGAACCATGCCGCAACGGATGCGCGGGGTGCCTCTTTCCCCTGCCACGAGGTGTGATTGGCGGCGTTGGTCCGGCATGCTGCGGTCGGCGCCGGCCCGTTGGGTGCTGGCGGTCGTCTCGGTCTGGATAGGCTCGGCGGCCGTCGCGCCGCGGAGTGCGTCGGCGGCTCCTTGCGGAAGCGTCAGCCAGACGGGATGCTGCACGGGCACAACGCTCGAGTGGTGCAACAATGGATCGCTCGTAACGGTCAACTGCGGGTCGTACGAGACCGACGGGGTGGCCGGGACATGCCAGTGGGACACGGGGAACCTCTGGTACAGTTGTAGCGGCCCCACGGTCGTCGGGGTTCCTGCCGACGGCGGCTGCCCCAACCTCGCGGCCGGAAGCTGCGTTCCCGACTGCACCGGTCGCCAGTGCGGCAACGACGGCTGCGGCGGCTCGTGCGGAAGCTGCGACGCCGGGACCTGCGACACGATCTGGGGGCTGTGCGTCACGGCGTCGGCGGGCGTCTGCGGCGGCATCCCCGCCGACAACAACGGCCCCACCTCGGCCGGTTGCTGCTCCGGAAACGTGTACAAGGAGTGCAACCAGATCACGACCCCGATCGAATCGGTCGTCAACTGCAACGGTGCTCCGAACGGGTACGTCTGCGGCTCCACCATGAACGCGATGACGGGCCAGACGACCGCCGGATGCGTCTACGGCCAGGACCCGTCGTTCACGGCGTTGCCGGCCTGCCCGGGTGGCTGCCAGCCGCAGTGCACGGGATTGAGCTGCGGCCCCGACGGCTGCGGAGGCTCGTGCGGAACCTGCACCGGTCAATCCGTCTGCAATGCGGGAGCCTGCGTTTGCCAGCCCGCCTGCACGGGCCTGTCCTGTGGCCCGGACGGCTGCGGCGGGTCCTGCGGCAGCTGCCCGAACGGCCAATCCTGCAATGCGGGCGCCTGCGTCGCGTGCACGCCCCAATGCAACGGGAAGAACTGCGGCGACGACGGTTGCGGCGGCTCGTGCGGCACATGTCCAGCTTCCCAGGCCTGCCAGAACGGAAAGTGCGCCTGCGTTCCCTTCTGCAACGGCCGTTCATGTGGTCCCGATGGTTGCGGAGGGTCCTGCGGCAGTTGCCCCGCGAGCGAGGTCTGCACGAACGACTCAGTCTGTTGCGCCCCCAATTGTGCGGACGGTGGCCGGAAGTGCGGGGACGACGGCTGCGGTGGCTCCTGTGGCACCTGCGCGAGCGGCGCATGCATCCCGGGGGTCGGCACCTGCGCGAGCGCGGGTTGTCCGTCCGTTCCGCAGGCGGGCTGCTGCGCGAACGGCTTTTACCTCGAGGAGTGCGGCTCCAACGGTCCGCAATGGGTCGACTGCGCGCACCAGGGTCCCACCTTCACCTGCGGCTGGTCCTCACAGGCCCACGCCTACGGCTGCGTGGATACCCAGGTCTCGCCCGCCCAGGCCGATCCCTCGGGTGTGAACCCGATGGCATGTCCGGCCTGCACGCCGACCTGCCTTTCGACCGGTGCGACCTGCGGACCCGACGGGTGCGGCGGCAGCTGTGGCAGCTGCTCGGCCGGCCAGGTCTGCGACAACCAGGCCGGGCAGTGCATTCCCGACCCCTGCAAGAACCTCCCGTCGTCTCAATGCTGCGCGTACGGCAACGCCGTCACCTGTGACGTCGACGCCGGCACGGTGAAGCTGGTCAACTGCGCCGACGAAGGGCAGGTCTGTAGCTGGACCGGCAGTGGGTATGGATGCACCCTTCAGGCGGCGACCGACCCGACGGGGGCGACCACCCCGGCGTGTCCCGCGAGCCTCTGCATTCCCAAGTGCGGCGGCGTCGTGTGCGGGCCCGACGGGTGCGGAGGGTCCTGCGGTCCCGGCTGCTCCGCCAACGAGGCGTGCGACGCGGGCGCGTGCGTGGCGGCATGCGTCCCGCAGTGCAACGGCAAGACCTGCGGGCCGGATGGCTGCGGCGGGAATTGCGGGAGCTGTCCGGCGGGATCGACCTGCACTCCCGCCGGGGCCTGCTTGACGGTGGATCAATGCAAGCAGATCTCGACGACCGGCTGCTGCAACGGACGGGTGCTCGAAGGGTGCGCGTATCCCGACGAGCTGACCACGAAGGACTGCAGTGCGAACGGCGAATACTGTGGTTGGGATTCGAAAACCGGGACGTTCGATTGCAACGGCACGGGGGCCTCGGCGCCGGACGGCTCCTTCGCCTGTCCGGGAGCGCCCGCGTGCACGCCGAACTGCGCGGGCCGCGCCTGTGGGCCGGACGGCTGCGGCGGAAGCTGCGGGAGCTGCGCCAATGCGGGTGCCAACAGTACCTGCGACGTCGCCACCGGAGCGTGCACCGCTCCGGCCTGTGGCGGGATACCGACGACCGGCTGCTGCGGTGAGATTCCTGCCAATCCGGCGGCCACTGGCGCGGCGCAGCCGTACGTCGCGAGCTGCGGCAGCTCGAGTCCCACCGCCAGCCCAATGGACGTGGACGTCACGCTTTGCGGCCCGAACCAAGTCTGTGGCTGGAACGCCCAGTCGAAGACCTTCGGCTGCACGAGCAATCCCGATTCAACCCCTGCCGGGATGAGCGACTCTTGCAAGCTCTGCGGGTGCGTGGACGTGGGCGGTCGGCCGCTCAACTGCGGAACCGATCCTTGCGGCAACCAATGCGGCACTTGCTCGGCCGGCGAGACCTGCGTTCCGGATGATCCTGGCTCATACCGCGATTGGTCTCCGGGAGCGACGGTCGGCCGGTGCTGCGTCCGCAGCTGCTCCAAGACGGTCAACGGCGCGCCCGAATGTGGCTATCCGGATGGCTGCGGGGGGACCTGCGGTTGTGGGTCCGGAACGGCCTGCCTGCCGGGCGGCTCGGCTTATTCGGGACAGAACGTCTGCCTCTCCACGTCACAGCAATGCGCAGTGCTCACCGCGGACGGAAGTTGCAGTGGGAGCGTACTCAGCTACTGCGCGCCGGGCAACGTCGTCGAAACACAGGACTGCGGCCAGCTCGGGCAGAGCTGCGGTAGGCCGGGTGGCGCATCCTTCAACACCTGCTACGACGCCGCGAGCTGCGACCCCGGCTCGTGCACCGGAAAGGCGTGCGGCGCCTCCTGCATCGCCGACGGTACTTGCGCGCCGAATTTCGACTCGACGTGCGGTGCGAAGGTCTTCGGGAGCTGTGGCGATGGGGTATGCCAGGCCGTTGCCGGGGAGACCTGCGAGAGCTGTCCTTCGGATTGTGGTGCCTGCCCGACCACCGCCGTTGGAAGCAGCCCTCCTTTCGCGGCGCCGTTCCTGCAGAGCCTCGTCGCGGCCGGCACCCCGGGCCAGCACGCGGCCTACGCCCTCTCGACTCTTCCGGTGGACGACGTACGCCCCGCGGCGCCGCCCTATCCCATCGACGGGCTGGAGGTGTACCTGCCCGAGCTCGGGGTGAACGCCGGCAATCCGCGGGCGTCCGCCTGGACGGCACCGGCGCAGGCGATCGGAGCGGCCGACGCGGGCGGCGGCACGGTGGGCGTCCTCGCCTCCGCGGTCCAGGGCCCGGGCTTCAGCTTCACCGGCGACGGCGGAGCATCGAGTCAGGGTCTGGTGCGAATCCTTCCCCCGGGACCGCTGCCTTCGCCCGGAAGCTACGTCGACGGGACCCCCGGCGGGATGACGTTCGCCCTCTGGCTCCGCGTTCCTGCGGCCTCCATCGCCTACGAGAACCCCATCGCCTCCGCGCGGACGAGCAGCGACGTCGTCTGTGGCTGGAACCTGCCGCACGAGAGCGATACGAGGCTGTCGTGCGCCAACGCCTCCGACGTCATCACGGGCGTCGAGGCGTACTACGGCGACGCCTTCACGACCGCTTCCGGCGGCGCCAGGGGCGCCGTTCCGTTCCCGGATGGAACCTGCTCGACCTATGCGGCGATCCACGAGGACCCGACCTGCTCCGCTTCCGGAATCCAGGCGCTCGCGTCCAGCGACTGCATCGGCCAGTCTTCGTGCACGGTGGACGGCCTCGGGCTCGGCGCCGATCCATGCGCCGGGCAGGATGGGGGGGCGACGCTCATGCTGCGCGCGATCTGCGAGGACGGCAATCCGGCGTCCATCCAGCCGCTCGCCGCCACGCTATCCGTCCAGAGGCAGGTCGACGGCCAACGCCTCCACCTCGGCATC
>DAIDIT010000134.1 GCA_027451705.1 Pseudomonadota bacterium | reverse complement strand
GTCGCTCAGCCAGAGCTTCGTCGGGAGCGCGTCGGTGCCGTCGATCCAGACCGGCCAGCGGGACAGCTCGCCCAGGCTCCCGACGCCGGCGAACGCGGCCACGGGCACGGCCTCGCAGCCGTGGCCCAGCGCGCGCAGGCGTGAAGCCGCGACCGCGGCCTTGGGCCGGCCGATGTCCGCCTCGCGGTAGAGGAGCTGCCGCGGCAGGTTGCTCGACTCGACGAGGTCGCCGTCGAAGCGGGCGAGCCGCGGCACGCCCGCGCGGGCCAAGGCGAGCGCGGCCGGGCATCCAAGCCCGCCCACGCCGACGATGGCGACGCCGTCCCGCAGCGGTCCGGCGACTCGGGAATCGCCGCTCCCGCCGGTCCCCCGGATCGCCGGCCCATCTGGCCTCACGAGGCGAACTCGCTGGCCATGCTGAAGTAGCGCTCGCCCGTGTCGCAGAAGAGCGTGACCACGTTCGCGGACGGGCCGAGCTGCTGCCCCACCCGGATCGCCGCGGCGACCGCCGCGCCCGAGGAGATGCCGCAGAGGAGCCCCTCCTCCTTGGCGAGCCGCTGCGTCATCGCCCAGGCGTCCTCGTCCGTCACCGACTCGACTCGATCGATGATGGACCGGTCGAGGATCGGCGGGACGAAGCCCGCGCCGAGCCCCTGGATTCGCGTCACTCCCGGCGGGTAACCGGTGAGCACCGCGCAGCGCGCGGGCTCGACGGCGACGATCCGCAGCTTCGGCCAGCGCTCGCGCAGCGCGCGCCCGATGCCCGTCAGGGTGCCGCCCGTGCCGACGCCGAGGACCAGCGCGTGCGGCGTGAGGCCGCCCGCGTCGAGTGCGCCGGCGATCTCGGGCCCGGTCCCCTCGCGGTGCGCCCGCGGGTTCGCCGGGTTCTCGAACTGCTGCGGCATCAGCCAGTCGGGATGCTCGGCCGCGAGCTTCCGCGCCGCGTCGATGGCCCCGCCCATCAGCGCGTCGGCCGGGGTCAGGACGAGCTCCGCCCCGTACGCCGAGAGCAACGCGCGCCGCTCCGCGCTCATGTTCTCCGGCATCGTGAGGACCAGCCGGTAGCCTTTCGCGGCGCAGACGAGCGCGAGGCCGATGCCGGTGTTCCCGCTCGTCGGCTCCACCACCGTCCCGCCCGGGCGGAGCTTGCCGTCGCGCTCCGCCGCCTCGATCATCGCGAGGCAGATGCGGTCCTTGACGCTGCCGCCGGGCTCGAGCTGCTCGAGCTTCGCCCAGATCGTCGCGCAGCGCTCGGGGGGCAGCCGCGCGAGCCGCACGAGCGGCGTCCCTCCGATCGCGTCGACGATCGAGTCGATCGGCGGCGCCGCCGGGGGAGCGGCCTGCGTCTCGCGGCGACTCAATGGCGAACGACCGGGCTCCGCGCGCCGCCTGGGCCTCGAACTGGGACGGGTCGCCACGCGCGCGCCTCAGATGAAGAACATCGTCTGACGGTCCGGGGCCGCGCGACGGACGCCCGCCCGCTCCGTCCGGCGGCAGATGTCCGCGAGCGAGATCGAGTCGAACGCCGCGGTGATCTGCCGCTCCAGCTCCACCCAGACGGCGTCGGCGGGCGCCGCCGTCTCCTTGGGGCTCTGGCCGACCGTCAGCCGAAGGCCGCCGTCGCAGGCGCGAACCACGTCCCCGACCGAGATCTCGTCGGCCGGCCGCGAGAGGTAGTAGCCGCCGCGCCGCCCGCGCTGCGCGCCGACGAGGCCGTGGGCCTTGAGCCGGCCGAGCACCTGCTCGAGCATCCGCGGGCTCACCCCCTGCCGCTTCGACATCTCCCGCACCTGCGTGGGGCGGCCGCGGTTGTGGAACGCAATGTCGAAGGCCGCCCGCAACCCGTAGCGGCAGCGCGCCGAGAGCTTCATGGCGGAAGGGACATACCAGAATTCGCCTCCCCGCGCGATCGAACCGAAGGCGGTTTCGGGATCGAGGACGGATTTGACAGGGTGGCGATCGCTCCTTACGCTTTCAATCGGCGCGAGGCATGGTGCCCGCGCTTCTGTCGAACCCGCCGGGAGCGAGAGCCCTGGCGAAGGAGAAATCACGATGTATCCCGGATCCATGTACTGGTGGAGAAGGCGGCACGCGGAGCGGTGCGGCGAGGGGGCGGAGTGTGGTCCGCACCACGGTGGCCCGTGGGGCCAGTGGGCGCACGGCGGCGGCTGGGGAGAAGGCTTCGGCGGCGGCGCGTTCGGCGTCCGCCGGCCGCTGCGCTTCCTCGCCTACAAGCTGGAGCTCGAGGAGCCGCAGATCGCGGAGCTTGCGCGCATCCTGAACGAGCTGAAGACCGAGCGCGCGCAGGCTGCCGTGGACGACCGGCGGGCCGTATCGGCGCTCGCCGACGCGGTGACGGCGGAGGGCTTCGACGCGGCCAAGGCCAAGGAGGCCGCATCCGCCCGCGTGCAGAGCGCCGAAAAGCTGCGCGACGCGGTCGTGGCGGCGCTCGGCAAGATCCACGCCCTGCTGACTCCCGAGCAGCGCAAGCAGCTCGCGACCCTGATCCAGACCGGCACCCTGGCCATCTAGTTCGCACCTGGACGCTCTGCGCCCTCTGCGTCTCTGCGCCCTCTGCGGATGAAACGCCAAAGGTCGTCTCGCACCGCGAGACGAACGGGCCTCACCGCAGAGGCGCAGAGAACGCAGAGGTCACGCAGAGGCGTGAAGCGGCAGCCCTTTCCGGGTAGGATGCGGCGCCGTGGCGGACGTCGTCTCGTTTTTCATGTCTCCCGAGGACGAGGTCGCGTTCTTTCGCGCCCTCGAGCCGATGGGCTTCACGCTCCTGCCCGAGACCGTGCCGCCCGGGGTGACGCCCGTGCCCGTCACGGGCGCGCTCGCGGAGACGCTCGACGGTGCGAGCCACTACCTGTGCGCCGAGGCGGTAGCGCCGATCGAGGTCCGGACGATCGAGCGCGGCCCGCACCGCGGCTGGCTCGAGGTCGACGAGATCCGCTCGCCCGTGATCCACTACGAGCGGTCGCTGCGCGAGGGCGGCGAGCTGCGCGCCGGGCGGCTCTGGGCCGAGCTCGTCGTCTCCGGCGACACCCACGCGAACGTCGGCAAGAGCGAGGCGTTCCGCCAGCTCTTCGAGCGGGTCCGTGCCCTCGTCAAGCGCTACCGCCGCTCGCGACCCGTCGGCGCCTTCGTCGGCCCGGGCGCCGCGCGGCTCTCCGCCACCGGCGTGAGGCTCCGCGGCGCCGGCCGAAAGGGCGAGCTCTTCGAGCCCGGGCGCTGACGCTTCGCGTGAAAGTTCTTTGCCGGGGCGCAGTTCCCGGGGGACAATGGCCGCGTCTTGGCGGGCATGGACATCATCGGCCTCCTCGGAGGCCTGGCGCTCTTCTTGCTCGGCCTCGACGAGACGCGGTCGAGCCTCCAGCTCCTCGCAGGCGACAAGCTCCGCACCATCCTCTTCTCGCTGACGGGCAACCGGATCCTCGGCGTCCTCTCCGGCGGCATCACCAGCATCCTGCTCCAGTCCTCGACCGCCGCGACCGTCATGCTCGTCGGCTTCGCGGACTCGGGGCTCGTCGGCCTCGCGCAGGCCAACGCCGTCCTGCTCGGCGCCGACGCCGGCACGACGGTCGTCGTCCAGATCATCGCGCTCCAGATCTCGGCCTATGCCCTGCTGCTCGTGGCGATCGGGTTCTTCGTCCGCTTCGTCGCGAAGAAGCGGCGGAGCCGCTACGCCGGGCAGATGATCCTCGGCCTCGGCCTCCTCTTCTTCGGCATGAAGCTGATGGGCGACGCCGCCAACCCCCTCTCCGCCTCGCCCTACTTCGCGGACGTGGTCCGCTACCTCGGCGACAACCCGGGCGTCGCCGCGCTCATCTCGGCGGTCGTGACGGTGCTGCTCCAGGGCTCCGCGCCGGTCATCGGCCTGATGATCTCCGCGGCGCAGACCCACGCCCTGTCTCTGCAGGCGGCGCTCCCGATGGTCGTCGGGGCGAACGTCGGGACGACGTTCACGCCGGTGATGCTGGCCCTCTCCGCCGGCGCGCCCGGCAAGCGCGTCGCGGTCTCCCACTTCCTCTCCAAGATCGTCGGCGCGGCCGCGGTCTTCCCTTTCCTCGGCCCCTTCGAGCGGCTCGTGACGCTGACGGCGCCGGGCACGCCGCGCCAGATTGCCAACGCCCACACGCTCTTCAACGTCGCGCTCTCGATCCTCTTCCTGCCCACCGTCGCCTGGGGCGCCCGCATCCTCGAGCGCTACTACCGGCCGCCCGAGCGCGAGCCGAAGTTCCGCCCGAAGTACCTCGACCCCTCCGCGATCGAGGCGCCGGCGCTCGCTTTCGCCAACGCCCAGCGCGAGTTCCTGAGGATGGCGGACATCGTCGCCGACATGTTCAAGGACTCGATCCTGGTGTTCGACAACAACGACCTCGACCTCCTCGCCGACATCGAGGCCCGCGACGACAAGGTGGACATCCTCAATCGCGAGATCCGTTTCTACCTGGCCCGCCTCGCGCTCGAGACCCTGACCGCCGAGCAGGCGCAGCGGCAGATGCAGCTCATCACCCTGACGGCGGACATCGAGAACGCGGGCGACATCGTCAACAAGAACGTCCTCGCCCTGGCGGGAAAGAAGATCGCGCACAGCCTGACCTTCAGCGAGGAAGGTTGGAAGGAGCTCGAAGCGTTCCATGCCAAGGTGGCGGAGAACTTCGACCTGGCCCTCTCGGCCTTCTCGACCGGCGACGAAGAGCTGGCGCAGAAGGTGCTGCGCCACCGCTCCAAGCTGATCGAGCTCGAGACCGAGGCCAAGCAGCGCCACATCGAACGGCTGCACCGGGGCCTGCGCGAGTCGCTCGAGACCTCCGGGATGCACCTCGATCTGCTCGGCTACCTGCGCCGCATCAACGGCATCGTCGCGAACCTCGCCGAGGCGGTCGTGCAGAGCAGCGCCCGCAACGCCCAGAAGGAGATGGCTTGAGCGTCGTCGCGCTCTTCGACATCGACGGGACGCTCCTCGAGAGCGGGGGGGCCGGCGCGCGGGCCCTCGCCCGGGCCTTCGAGGCCGTGCTCGGCACGCCGCTTCCCTTCGACGGCGTCCGCTTCGACGGCGCGACCGACCCCTGGCTCGTCCGCGAGATCCTCGGGCGCGCGGGCCGCGCCCCGGACGCCGGGACGATCTCCGCGGTGCTCGCCCGCTACGTCGAGCTGCTTCCCGCGGCGCTGTCCGCCTCGACCGGCTACCGGCTCCTTCCGGGCGTCGTCCCGCTCCTCGACGACCTCGCGGCCGCGGGCGCGCCGGTGGGCCTCTGCACCGGAAACGTCGCCCCGGGCGCGCAGGCCAAGCTCGCCCACGGCGGCCTCTGGGGGCGCTTTCCCTTCGGCGGCTTCGGCAGCGACGCGGAAGGCCGCGACCAGATCGTCCGCGCCGCCCTCCGCCGCGCCGCCGAGGCCCTCGGCCGGCCCGTCGCGCCGGACGAAGCCCTCGTCGTGGGCGACACCCCCCGCGACGTCGCCGCCGCCCGCGCCGCCGGCGTCCCCAGCCTCGCCGTCGCCTCCGGCCGCCACGGAGTCGAAGAGCTGCGCGAGGCCGGCGCGACGTACGCCGTCCCCTCGCTGCAGGCCCCCGAGGTCCGCCGCCTCCTCCTGGGATGACCGTCGCGGAAACCGAACGTGAACCTTCTCCTCCTCGGCGCAACCGGCCTCGTCGGCCGCCACGTCCTCGAGTTCGCCCTCGCGGATCCGCGCGTCCGACGGGTCGCCGCCCCGACGCGCCGCCCCCTCGCCGCGCACGAGAAGCTCGCGAACCTCGTCGACCCCGACATCGCGCGGCTCGCGGGCGACGAAGCGCTCTGGCCCGCCGACGCCGTCGCCTGCGCCCTCGGCACCACCCTGCGGCAGGCCGGCAGCCGCGAGGCCTTCCGCCGCGCCGATCACGACCTCCCCCTCGTCTTCGCCCGGGCCGCGCGCGAGCGGGGCACCGGAACGTTCGCCCTCGTCTCCAGCATCGGCGCGTCGCCTCGATCGGCCTTCTTCTACCTGCGGACGAAGGGTGAACTGGAACGCGATCTCGCGGCCTTGGGTTTCCCCTCGCTCTTCGTCGCGCGACCGAACTTCATCGAAGGAAGCCGTTCGGAACCGCGGCGGAGCGAATCCCTGACCCGCGGAATCCTGCGAGGCCTCGGGCCAGTGCTGCCCAGGGGAATGCGGGCGAATCCGGCGGAGGCCATCGCGCGGGCGCTGCTCGAGGCGACGGTGACGCCTTCGGCCGGCGTGCGGATCGTGGGATCGGCGGCGTTCGCCGGCGGGTGATCGCGAGGACTCGGGGCGCCGAGGACTCCTCGGGAAGTACCGATCGAGTTGCCCCCTGTCGAAAGACGCTCTGCGGCCGCGGCGGAACCTCCCCGCCTTCCCTCGGGGTTGCCGCGGCCGCCGTAGGCCTTCGGAGAGCGAGGGTCCTCTGAGGTTGTGGAGGCCCCGTCGAGCCTTGCGGCCCCCTCGGGCGGGCTTGCGGCCCCCTCGGGCGGGCTTGCGGTCCCCTCGGGCGGGCTTGCGGTCCCCTCGGGCAGGCTTGCGGTCCCCTCGGGCAGGCTTGCGGAGCCCTCGGGTAAGATTGCGGACCCTTCGAGTCGGCTTGCAGACCCTCAGGCAGGCTCACGACCACGGGCGGCTTGTCGAGCACCCCTGGGGCGAGGCGGTTGACGTGCCCGCGGGGGCGGCATACACGGGCGGCCATGGCCCTCGTCCAGCCCGTGTCCACCGATCCCGCCGTGCCGATCGATGTCGATCGCGTCCGCCGCGTCCACCTGCTCGGCATCGGCGGCACGGGCATGGCCGCCTTCGCGGGGCTGCTCCACGCGGCCGGCTACGAGGCCACGGGCAGCGACGAGGGCGTCTACCCGCCGATGTCCGAGCTGCTCGCCGCCTGGAAGCTGAAGGTCTACCCGGGCTATCGCCCAGAGAACCTCGACGACGCGAAGCCCGACCTCGTCGTCGTCGGCAACGTCATCCGGCGCGTCAATCCGGAGGCGACGGCGGTCCGCGAGCGCGCCCTGCCCTACCTCTCGTTTCCGCAGACGCTCGGCGAGCTGTTCCTCGCCAGGCGCCAGCCGATCGTCGTCGCGGGCACGCACGGCAAGACGACGACGAGCGCGCTGCTGACCCACCTGCTCGCGTCGGCCGGGCGCGACCCCGGGGCGCTCATCGGCGGCGTCTCGCTCGACCTCGGCGGCAACTTCCGGGTGGGAGCGGGGCGGCCGTTCGTGGTCGAGGGCGACGAGTACGACACGGCCTACTTCGACAAGGGGCCGAAGTTCCTCCACTACCGGCCCGAGGTGGCGGTGCTCACGAGCGTCGAGTTCGACCACGCGGACATCTACCGAGACCTGCCCCACTACGAATCCGCCTTCGCCCGCTTCGTCGCCCTGCTGCCCGCGGGCGGCCACCTCGCCGTCTCGGCCGCCTACCCGAACGCGATCGAGCTCTCGCGCTCGGCCGCCTGCCACGTCGAGACCTACGGCCTGACCGCGGGCGACCTGCGCGCCGAAGACCTCGCCTTCGATTCGCGCGGCTCCCACTTCACCGCGGTGCGGCGCGGCGAGCGGCTCGGCCGGTTCACGCTCGGCGTCTTCGGCCGGCACAACGTCGAGAACGCGCTCGGGGCGGCGTCGGCGTGCCTGCGGCTCGGCCTCTCCCCCGAGGAGATCGGCGCGGGGCTCGCCTCGTTCCGCGGCGTCCGCCGCCGCCAGCAGCTCCTCGGCGAGCCGGGCGGGGTCGCGGTCGTCGACGACTTCGCCCACCACCCGACGGCGGTGCGCGAGACGATCGCCGCGGTGCGGGCGCGCTTCCCCGGGCGGCGGTTGCTCGCCGCCTTCGAGCCGCGGTCCAACACGAGCCGGCGCAGCTTCCACCAGGGAGAGTATGCGAAGGCCTTCGCGGGCGCGGCGCTGGCGCTCGTCGCGACGCCGCACCGGGCCGCCCAGGTCGCGGAGGGCGAGCGGCTCGACCCCGAGAAGCTCGCCGCGGACATCGCCGCGACCGGCACGCCCGCCCGGCACCTGCCGGACGCGGACGCGATCCTCGCCGCGCTCGCGAAGGAGGCGCGGCCGGGCGACGTCGTCCTGGTCATGTCGAACGGCGCCTTCGGCGCCCTCCCCACGCGCCTGCTCGAAGCCCTCGCCGGCCGCTGATCAGATCCTGACGACCACGGGGAGGACGATCGGGCGCCGGTCGACCGCCTTCTTGAAGTGGCGGCGGACGGCGCGCGCGACCGCGGTCTCGACCTCGGGAACGTCGGCGCGCATCGGCTCGGGCATCGCGGAGAGCGCCTCGCCCACCGCGCGCTGTGCGGCCGGCCAGAAGGCGTCGGGATCGGGCACGGCCACGCCGCGGGCCAGGATCTCGGGAGCCCGGGCCAGCTCGCCGGTCGGCGCGATCGCGACGACAACCACGACGAGGCCGCTCTCGGCGAGGACGCGGCGGTCGCGGACGAGTTCCTCGGGCACGTCCGCCCCACCCCAGCGGTCGACGAAGACGTCGGCGAGGTCGACGTGCGCCACCACGCGCGGGGCACCCTCGGCCGGCAGCTCGACGACCTCGCCGTCGTAGGCGACCAGGGCGTGCTCGGGCGGCAGGCCGCACGAGAGCGCGAGCTTGCGGTGCGCCTGGAGGTGGCGCGGCTCGCCGTGGATCGGGACGAACACGCGCGGGCGGGTCAGCCGCAGGAGCAGCCGCTGATCCTCGGCGTAGGCGTGGCCCGAGACGTGGACCGGGGCCTCCGGCGCCGCGATCACCTCGACGCCGCGCCGCGCGAACGCGTTCTGGAGCGCGCCGATTGCGAGCTCGTTGCCGGGGATGAAGCGCGAGGAGAAGACGACCCGGTCGGAGGCCCCGACCGAGAGGTACGGGTGGCTGCCGAAGGCCAGGCGCGCGAGCCCGGAGCGCGGCTCGCCCTGCGCGCCGGTCGAGATCACGAGGAGCTCGCGCGGCGGCAGGGAGGCGCCTTCGTCCGGCGCGCGCAGGATGCCGGGCGGGACCTCGATCCGGCCGATGGCCGAGGCGGTCGCGACGTTCTGGTCGAGGCTGCGCCCGTTGAGGACGACCTTCCTCCCCGCGGCCGCGGCGGCGGCGAGGATCTGCTGGACGCGGTGGAGGTGGCTCGAGAAGAGCGCGACGACGACGCGCCCCCGGGCCGAGCCGATCACCTCCGAGAGCGCCGGGGCGAGGCTGCGCTCGGACGGGCAGGCGCCGGGCACCATCGCGTTCGTGCTGTCGGAGAGCAGGCAGAGGACGCCCTCGTCCCCGAGCGCGGCGAAGCGGGCGAGGTCGGTGGGCTCGCCGTCGAGCGGCGCGTGATCGATCTTGAAGTCGCCGGTGTGCACGACG
>DAIDIT010000133.1 GCA_027451705.1 Pseudomonadota bacterium | reverse complement strand
TCGCCCGCCCGCCGCGGCCGCGGCGGCGCCGGCCGCGCCGGCCGCCGCAGCACCCGCTCCTCCATCAGGGCGAGGTAGCGCGACTCGATGTGATCCCAGCGGTAGTGCGCGTCGACGTAGGCGCGCCCGCCCGCGCCCAGCTTCCGCCTCCGCTCCGCGTCGACGAGCAGCGCCTGGGCCGCCTCCGCGAAGTCCGACGGCCCGCGGTAGGTGACCCCGCCGCCCGACCGGCGCACCTGGCCCGCGAGCACCGGCGAGTCGCCGTTCGCGATCACCGCCTTGCTCGCCGCCCACCCCTCGAGGGCGAGGAGCGACAGGCTCTCCATCGCCGACGGCACGACCACGGCGACCGCCCCCGCGAGCGCGTCCCACTTCTGCCGCTCGTCGAGCGGACCCGGGAGGTAGACGCCCGCGCCCTCCGAGAGCCTCAGCTCGTCGGTCCCCGCGAGCACCAGCGCCGGCGCGAGCGCGCCGAGCTTGCGCCGCAAGAGTGCGTAGCCGTCGAGCAGCTCGCGCACGCCCTTGCCCTGCGCGATCCGCCCCAGGTAGAGCAGGTACTCGCCGCGCAGCCCGAGCCGGCTGCGCAGCGCGGCCGCGTCGCCCGGCTGCGGGTCGACGCCGATCCCGACGACCTCGCGGTGGACGCCGGGCATCTCGAAGAGCCCTTCGCACAGCGCCTGCTCCTCCGGCGCGTTGAACAGGATCGCCGCCGGCGCCGCGAACGCGGACCGGTAGACGCCGAAGCGCAGCGGCGGCTCGTCGTGCGCGGTGGGCACGAACAGCGCCCGGCGGCCCGCGATCGGCAGGCCGAGCGCCGTCGGCTCGTAGAGGTAGGTGAAGAAGACGAAGCCGTCGTAGCCGTCGCGCCGCTCCGAGAGGTGGCGCAAGAGCTCCGGGCAGTCCGGCCCCTGCGCGCGCAGCCAGCGCTCCTCGTCGAGCCGCTCCTGCGCGCGGCCGAAGAGGCGGCGGGAGAAGGCGTTGAAGGCGCGCATGTCGCGCGCCGTCCGCGCCGGGAAGCGGTGGACCGCGACGGGCCCGTCCTGGGAGAGGCCCGGCGCGAGCGCGTTCGCCCAGGTGAGGTAGTCGGTCGCGCAGCTCGTGAGGACCTCGACGTCCCAGTGGCGGGCGAGGCGATGGGCCACCGCCCGGCAGTGGCGCTCGGCGCCGCCGACGACCTCGGCGCCGTAGCGGTGGACCACGAAGCCGATCCGGGGCCGCTTCGGCGGGGCGCGGCGCGCGGGGCGGGGCAGCATCTTGCCGATCGCGGCCTCGAGCGCCGAAAGGCTCGCCTCGGGCGACAGCTCCGCGACCCTCCGCCGCTGCGCCTCGACCACGCGGCGGCGGCGCACCGGGTCGTCGAGCAGGATCTCGCAGAGCGCGGCGACGTGGGGCAGGCTCTTGGGCGAGAAGAGGGCGCCCGCGCCGCCGAGCGCCTCGGCGACCGCGCCCGCGTCGTAGGCGACCACCGGCACGCCCGCGGCCATCGCCTCGACGAGCGGCAGCCCGAAGCCCTCGTGCTCGCTCATCGAGACGAAGAGGTGCGAGGCGCGGTAGCAGGCGCACAGCTCGTGCTGGCTCACCGTGCCGAGGAAGCGCACCGCCTTGCCGAGCGGCTCGGCGCGGGCCTGCAGCATCCGGAAGTAGGCGCCCGACTTCTGGTAGCCGCCCGCGACGAGCAGCCGCAGCGGCCGGTCGGGCTTGCGCTCCTGCATCAGCGCCGCGAGGTCGATCAGGTCCTCGATCTTCTTGTTCGGCGCGACCCGGCCGACGAAGAGGAGGTTCGTCCGGCCGTCGCAGAGCTTGCGGTAAAGCCGCTCGTCGCCCGGCTGGCCGACTCGGCGCGGCTCGACCGCCGGCGGCACGATGCCGACGCGGCCGAAGCCGGCGGCGGCGAGGTCCTGCGCGGAGAAGCGGCTGAGCGCGATCGCCTGCTCGGTCAGGTCGCGGAGCGCGGCGAGCTGGATGCGGCCGTCGGCGAGCGCGCGGGCGACCGCGGGGTCGTAGGGCTCGTAGAACCGGGCCGGCGTGATGTTGTGGTAGTAGAGGACCTTGCGGCCGGGCAGCGAGCCGAGCAGCGGCACGAGCGTCGAGCCGATCCCGTGGAAGTACATGAGGGCGTCGCCCTCGCCGAGCGCCCACGGCAGCTCGGAGGCGGGCCGCGCGAGCCCCTCGAGGTCGGGGTGGATCTCCTGCGCGAAGATGTCGCTGTCGCAGCCGAGGCGGCGCAGCATCGCCCGCATCTCCGCCGCGAGCGCGCCCGTCGCATCGTGCGGCTGAAACGTCGGCAGGAGACAGTGGAATCGCATGGCCGGCGGCCAATCTGCGGGCGACCGCCCGGGCCTGTCAAGCAAACGCGGCGTCACGGATGGGAGGCGCCGCCATCTCCGGAACGTCGATTCCCTCCCCCGCGAAGCGGTCGGACATCGATTCCCTCCCCCGCGAAGCGGTCGGACATCGATTCCCTCCCCCGCGAAGCGGGGGAGGGTCAGGGTGGGGGGTACCCCCGCTCCGCGGGGAAGCACTCGTCGCCGCGACCGAACGCCGCGCCTGTGCTACTCCCACCTCCGCGATGCCTCTTCCGCCCGCCGCCGTGGCCCTCGACACCTCGCTCGCGGGGGCGCGCACCACGGGCATCGGGCTCTACACCGTGCGGCTCGCGGCCGGGCTCGCGGAGACCGACCTGCGCGGGCGGCTCTGGTTCCTCGGCGGCGACGGGGCGGCGCTCCCCCCCGGCATGCCGCACGCGCCTGCGCGGACGCGGTCGCGGACCCTCTGGATGGCGGGTGAGGTGCCCGGCCTGCTCGAGGCGCGCGGCGCGCGGCTGTTCCACGGGCTCTGCAACTTCGCGCTGCCGCTGCGCAAGCCGCGCGGCACCCGCTTCGCGCTCACCGTCCACGACGTCATCCCGCTCACCCACCCCGACACCGTGTCGCGGCCGTACCGGATCCAGTTCGCCGCCTGGATCCGGCGCAGCCTCGACCTCTGCGACGCCGTGCTGTGCGACAGCGAGGCGACCCGGCGCGAGCTCTGCGCGCGCTTCCCCGGCGCGCCCGCGACCGTCGTCCACCTCGGCGCCGACCATGCGCCCGCGCCCGAGGCCGCCCGCGCCTGCCCGCCTCTGTCGCCCAAGCCCCACGTCCTCTACGTGGGCGCGCTCGACGCCCGCAAGCAGGTCGGGACGCTGCTCGACGCCTTCGCCCGGCTGCCGCGCTCGCGCGACTGCGCGCTGCTGCTCGTGGGCCAGCCCGCCTTCGGCGCGGAGGCACTGCTCGCGCAGGTCGAGCGGCTGCGCGCGGACGGGCTCGACGTCCGCCCCGTCGGCCACCTGCCCGTGGCCGAACTCTGGGGCGCGGTCGCGGGCGCGTCCGTCCTCTGCTGCCCCTCCGGCGCCGAAGGCTTCGGCCTGCCGCCGCTCGAGGGGCTCGCCCTCGGGGTGCCCGTCGTCGCGAGCCGCATTCCCGCGCACGAGGAGGTGCTCGGCGACGCCGCCCGCTTCTTCGCCCCCGGCGATCCCGACGACCTCGCCGCCGCGCTCGCCGCCGTCCTCGACGGCGCGCCCGCCGCCGCCGAGCTGCGCCGCCGGGGTCCGCCCCGCGCGGCCCGCTTCACCTGGCGCGCCTGCGCCGGCGCGACCGCCGCGGTCTACCGCCGCCTGATCTGAACCCGCGCCCCGCAAGCGGCCGAGCGCCAACCAAGCCCTCCCCGCAAGCGGGAGAGCACCAACCAAACCCTCCCGTGGCTGCGGGAGAGCACCGACCAAACCCTCCCGTGGCTGCGGGAGAGCACCAACCAAAAACCCTCCCCCGCTTGCGGGGGAGGGCAGGGTGGGGGGTAATCTCGCGCCCAGGGAGGCCCCCCCGGATGCCCGCCGCCGCGGAATCGTCACCCACGCCCGAGCCCACCCGCATCGGCAGGTACCAGATCCTCGACGTCCTCTCCGAGGGCCGGAGGGGCAAGGTCTACCGCGCCGCCGTGACCGGCCCCGGCGGCTTCGCGCGCGAGGTCGCCCTCGAAGTCGTTCGCCGGGAGGTGCGGGCGAAGAAGGGGTTCGCGGAGGTGTTCGAGCGCGAGGCGAACCTCCTCTCGAAGCTCGACCATCCGAACGTCGTCACCCTCTACGACTTCGGCGAGGACGGCGAGGATCTCTTCCTCTGCCTGGAGCGGGTGCACGGCCGGGACCTCGGCAGCTGGCTGGAGGTGGCCCGCAAGGCCCGCAGCGGACCGCTGCCGGTCGGCATCGCGGTGCGGATCGCCGAGCAGGTCGCCCGGGGGCTCGACCACGTCCACCGGCTCGCCGTGGGCGGCGCGCCGCAGCACCTCGTGCACCGGGACGTCACCCCGTCCAGCATCCTGATCGCGTTCGACGGCGCCGTGAAGCTGACCGACTTCGGCATCGCCGGGATCGACGGGCGGCCGCCCACCGGGGCCGGAATCGCCAAGGACGAGGCGGCCTACCTGTCACCCGAGCAGCTCGAGGGCCGCGGGCTCGACGGCCGCTCGGACATCTTCTCGCTCGGAGCCGTGCTCTGGGAGCTGCTGGCAAACCGGCACCTCTTCGGCGAACGCGGCACGGACGGCGAGCAGGTCGCCGCGGCCGTGCGGACCCGGCCAATCGAGCCGCCGTCGTCGTGCGGCGCCGTGATTCCGGCCGAACTGGACGAGATCGTCCTGAAGGCGCTCGAACGCGACGTGGCACGCCGGTACGCGACCGCCGCCGACTTCGCCGACGCGCTGCTTTCGTGCGACGGCCCCCACCACCTGCTCGCCGGCCCCTACCAGATCGCCAAGGCCCTGCGGAAGTCGTTCCCGGACGACGAGCCCTCCGTGGGAATCGACATTCGCGGCGCCGGCGTCGCGCCCCCGGGCGAGGACCGGCCGCGGCTGCCCGAAGCGGGCGTGCCCGCCAGCGCCACCGCCGACGACACCGACGGCCGGACCGCCGAGATCGCGACCGGCGCCGATCGCGCGAATCGCCCCCCGCGCTGGTACGGCCCTGCCGCCGTCCTCGCGGGCGGGCTCGCCGTCGCCGCCCTGGCCTACGTCTCCCTCTCCCCTTGGGCCGAAGGCCCGGGTGAGGGGCCCGCCCGAGAAGCACCCGCACCCACCCCGAGCGCCGCAGCCCCACTCGAGCGCCACGCGCTTCCGCCCGCCGGAGCCGCGGCCGCGACCCAAGAGACCAACGGCTCCCTCTCCCCTTGGGGAGAGGGCCGGGGTGAGGGTCCCCCCCGAGGCGCACCCGCATCCATCCCGAGCGCCGCGACCCCGCGCGCCCCGAGCGTGGCACGTCCGTTCGTCCCGAGCCACGCTCCCGCCAGCGAGCGAAGTCGAGGGACGACTCTCCGCCCCCCCAAGAACCGCAAGCCGCCAGCACCCACCGGTCCCCCCGGCCTCCTCGACGTCATCAACGTCATCCCCGTCGTCGGCGTCACGATCGACGGCCACGAAGTCGGCTGGTCCCCCCACCTCGGCTTCGTGGTCCCGCCCGGCCGCCACCGGATCGTCCTGAAGACCGAGGACGGCCCGCGCCGTTCCTTCACCGTGCGCATGCCCCCCGCCGGCCACATGATTTTCCGCGGCCCGTTCGCAACCGTCCAGCCTCACGCCCTCCCGTAGACTCGGAGCCGTCCCGCCGCCGTCACCTCGAAAGCTTTCGAACCTCCGGCTTGGCCGCCGCGCCGAGATGGCGGCACGCGAACTCCTTCGCCTGCTGGAGCCACCGCAGGCGCTCCAGGGGAGGCAGGCTCGCCCCGGCCTTGCGCTGCGCCTCCGCGTGTTCCTCGAATCCCTTCGCCTCGCTGCCCATGGCCGCCTCGAAATCGGTCCGCGCCGACTCCATCGCCGCCAGGCTTCCAGACCCGCGGCCGCGCTCCCAGGAGCGCCGTCCAACCCGAGACGGTCGATGAGAGAACCTCCCCGTGAAGCCCAGCCAGCGAAATAGAGGCGGGCCAGCTCACTGCCACGCAAGAAAACCTGCCTTGGCCGCTAGCGGGTCCACTCCATCACGACTTTCGATTCGGGTATCCCCAGGGCCACGGCGATCCTGCTCCGCTGCGACCGCCTTGACCTGGGCGGCCTCCTCGGGCGAGGTGGGAAAGGGAGTCATACTGTAGGGGGCCTCGGTGCACGAATCGCCACGGCACCGTGACGGCAGATGAGTCTCCGCGCGAGAGAGTCGAAAGTCATGCCCAGGCGTTCTTTCGCACGACCTTCGCGATGTCCGCCTCGAGTGCCTGAAACGCGGGGAGGACCCGCAGGGGAGTGAAGTCGTCGATGAGGGTGGCGAGCCGGTGGAATGCCACGCCCGGTCTGAACCGTTTCAGGCGACGGGCGGGAAGACCACTGGCGCATTCGAGCACGCGCGTCAGCGCAGACTTGGGGTCGCGAAGCGACTCAATCTCGCTCAAGAGCGGAAGGCTCAACGGCTCTTGGCCGTTCGGATTCCCGGCAGCTTCGCGCACGGCATTCTCGTCGAAGAGAAACCACGCTTCGGTCATCCGCACTGGAATCACGGGCACCCTCGGCGGGGGCGGTAGCATCGAGAGCGCCGATTCGAGCTGACTCCTGCGGTCCTCCAGGGAGTCTTTCTCGGCGTCGCGGTGAACGAACAGTAGGTCGCAGGGGTACATCGCGAGCGCCCCGACGACCCGGTCGGCCAGGGTCCTGGGCGGAGGCTGTGTCCACGCCAGGTCGGCCCATTGCGGTCGAAACGGCCGGGCAGAATGCTGCGACAGCAGCCAGTCCAGCAATGGCACGAGCATCCGATCGGAGGATCCGTCGGAGACGAGCGTGTAGCTAAGACTCATGAATCGCCTGGCTGAGGGGAAGCATCATCTGAATGTCGGCCCGCTCGATGACGCTCTTCGGCTCCCCCGGTACTCGGCGGGACCGATCGGCCCAGCCCTCGGCTCCATTTGCGCCCAGAGGATTCAAGTACGCCAGGAGGTCGCCTTTTGCGGCAACTCGCGGGTGCTGGCTGTCTGCCCGCCACGTTCCCGCGAGCCATCGGAACGAGGTGGCGCTCGACCGCCGTCCCCCCTCCACCGTCGGATCCAGCGAGCAAACCAGCAGGCTGTCCTCCGGCACCGCCTGAACGACGGTCGGGGAATGCGTGTTGATGATGACTTGCCTCAGCGGATTGTCGGGACCTATCTCCTCGTCGGCGTCGACGGCAAGCCCTCGAAGTAGGTCGAGCATCGGACGGATTCGAGCCGGATGGATGCCATTCTCCGGCTCCTCCAGGCACAGCAGTCCGACGGCCTCGGGATCGTTCTCGATCACCGACAGCGCCAGAAAGCGCAGGGTTCCATCCGAGAGCGCGCGCGCTTCGTGTTCCGTACCATTCCGATCGGAGACGATCACCGACAACAACTCACGCCGCTCGTCGACGTCGACACGGACGGATCGCACGCCCTCGACCAGTTCGGCCAGCCGGTTGGCGACGCGCGCGTACACGGAGTTCGGAACTCGAAAATTGGCTCCGTCAGATCGATTGATCTTGGCCAGCCGGGCGAGGGTCGCGGGAATATGAGCGCCGTTGGCTCCGACCCGGTTCGGTGCGTTGAACGGATCGGGCGCCCGCAGGGCGGTCGGCTCGAGTTGCAGGCGACGCCACGACTCCATTTCCCTCTTGGCAAGCAACGCGGTCGGGCTTTCCCGGGCGTTGGTCGACGAGAGCACGGTCCGCGGGAGCGTTCCAGCGGGCAGTTGCTGCATTCGTCCGCCGGTCCCCTTGTCCTGGTGGAGTTGGATCGTCATGCCGTGCGTGCCCGCCTTCGTCGAGATCAGCGGGCTCGTCCGACGTCCCGTGACCACCGATCGGCGCCAGCCCGGTCGATGGTCGAAGAGAAGATTTCGCTTCGCGTCGCTGATCTTGACGTGCTTGAGCTCTTCCTTGCGGATCTCGAGCGCCGACGACCGCCGTCCTTCGGCGGCACTTCGGCCCAGCGTCAGCGCGTACCTGAGAAACGTCGCGCTCGCGTGCGCTTCCTGGCCGAGGTCGTCGAAGCCCCGCATTGGGACCAGCATTTCCACCTCGAACTCGATCTGCTCTCCGTAGCCTTGGCCAACGTGGTGGAAGATGCCGCGGATGTCAGAGGACATCCGATCGTCTGCTCGGACCAACGAGGCCGCTTCCACGAGATTCTTGTCGGCGAGGGCCGAGAGGAACGTAATGGCGTCGAAGAGGTTCGACTTCCCTACGCCATTTGGCCCCGCGACGCAGGTGAATGGACCGAAGCGGACGTCCACATCGACCAGACTCTTGAACCCTTTGACGCGAAGTCGTGTCAGCATCTATGCCGCCCTTCGGAGGGTGAGGCGCCACTTGGGGCCGGTGGGGGTTTCGTAGGCGACGGCGAGGCCGAGGGCGGCGAGGGACTGGAGGACGGCTTCGAGGTCTTTCCTGGGGGCGCGCTTGAAGGCGGCTGCGAGGGCGGGGAGGTCCTGGGCGCGGTCGGGGCGGAGGGTGTTGCGGACGGCGGCGATGCGCTCGGGGAGGCTCTTTGGCCAGGGCAGCGGGGCACCGTCGGCGGCCTCGGGGGCGGCTTTGATGCCGGCCATCTCGGTCTGGAGGGGCCTGACGGCGCCCTTGGTCTGGAAGTCGGGGCGGAGCCAGCGGACGAGGCCCCGGCGCTCCTCCTCGGCGCGCTCGGCGTTGAGGGCGACGAGGCGTTCGAGGATCTGCTCGTCGGTCAGGTCGCGGGGCCAGCCGTAGGCATCGAAGACCGCGGCGTCGAGGTCGTCGTGGATCTGGCGCAGGACGGAGACGAGTCCCTGCTCGTGGATGACCTTCTCCTTCGCCGTGAGCGGCTCGCCGGCGCGGAGCTTCTCGAGGACGTTGTACATCCCGGTGATCGTCAACTCGGGATACGCGGCCTGCTGCCGCTTGCGGTGGGCGTCGAGGTCCTCGCCGAACTGGCGGATGCGGAGGGCCAACTTCGGACTGCACTCGGGAAACGGGAACTTCTCGAAGCAGGTCGTCTTGGAGTAGACTGGGTCGTTTCCAACGCCGAGCTTCCCGCCCGCCGCCAACGCCCAGACGACATGCGGCCGGGAAGACGCCAGACCAAGGTAGAGGGCATCGTCCGACCCAATGACGACCAGCTTGTGCTCCGGCCGGATCGACGCATCGAGGAACATGAAAACGCGATGCCGGGCCGTCTCCGACGTAGCGATGTACCGGGGGAGCCCTTGAACAGCGGTACGGATTAGCCGGTTGCTGCGCCTGAAGAGCCACCATTCGCGCCGCAGCCGGGGATCTCTGTTGGCCTGGCGTTCGGGATAGACGAGGTCGAAAAGCCGCTGGTAGGTGCAGGGCATCTGCGTGCGAAGGTCTTCGAGGGTCCAGCCGTCGGTATCGATCACCGATGCTCCACGGGGACAGTCCGTGAGATCCTCGCCATTGCGGAGCGGGAAGACGATTCGGCGCGCCTCGGGCTCCGCTTCCAGAAAGCGGCGAGTTTCGGCGGGGTCCTCCAGGACGAAGCCACGGTTACCCAGGATCAAGCCGGTGCCAGAGATCTTTCCGTTGGCTTCGAGTGGCACAGTTGCCGAAACGTCTGCACCGACTGAGAGATCGGCATGTACGCGGCCTCGAACTTCGCGGAAGGTCACCCCGTCGGGCGTCTCCTTATCGATACGGAGCACGCGACCATCCTGATCACCGTGCACGCCGACGGTCATCGCGATGCGCACCGATGCGCCGTCAACGGAATCGACCCATGGATGGTCAGGCACGGCGAAGGCCAGCGAGAATCGCGGAGCCTGCGCGAGAGCGGCTGCGACAACCCTGCGGCTGATTGTCTGCCAGATGCTGTTGGTCGTAATGAGGCCGAAGCGTTGCACACGGCCCTCGCGGACAAGTTTGGCAGCGTGGTGCCACCAGTACATGACGAAGTCGGAGCCATCGGGAACGCGGCCCGCATAGGCGACGCGGAGAGCTTCGGCGTATCCCTCCCCGAGATCGGAGAGGAGCTTGAGCTTGCCCATGAACGGCGGGTTGCCGACGATGTAGTCGACCTCGGGCCACTCCGCGGGACGGGGGTTCCGGAACTTCATCACGGGCACGCGCGCGTTCTCGTCTGGGACCTCCTCGCCGGTGGCGGGGTGCACCTTCA
>DAIDIT010000132.1 GCA_027451705.1 Pseudomonadota bacterium | reverse complement strand
GCGCTCGCCGCGCCCGCGGGGGTCGAGCGCGCCCTCGACGTGGCCTGCGGGCCCGGGCTGCTCGCGCGCGCCTTCGCGCCGCGGGTGAAGAGCTATCGGGGCGTCGACCTGACCCCCGCGATGGTGCGGAAGGCGACCGAGCTGGCCGCCGCCGCGGGCCTCTCCAACGCGCGCTTCGAGATCGGGGACGCCACCGCGCTCCCCTTCGGCGATGGGAGCTTCGACCTCGTGCTCTGCCGCCTCGCCCTCCACCACATCGGCGAGCCGGCGCGCGCCCTCCGCGAGATGGCCCGCGTCCTCGCGCCCGGCGGGCGGATCGCGATCTTCGACATCGAGGCCTCCGAGGATCCCGCCGAGGCCCTCGAGCACGACGCCCTCGAGCGGCTGCGCGATCCGAGCCACGCGCGCACCCTCCCGCTCTCGGAGCTGTGCGCGCTCGCCGGCCGCAACGGGCTCGACGTCGAGCGGGTCGACGCGATGTGGTTCGGAATCGAGATCGAGGACTGGATCGCGCGCGCCTTCCAGCCGCCCGAGGCCGCCGCGGAGGTCCGGCGCCGCCTCGTCCCCGGCCCGCGCAGCTTCGGCGGCCGCCCGGTCTACGCGGGCGCGGGCGGTGGGCTCTGGTTCGACACGCGCTACCAGATGCTCGTCGCGACGAAGCCGGCGCGGTGACCCCGCGGCCTACTGCACCGTCACGGTCTTCGCGATCGACTGCGTGTTGCCGTAGCCGTCGGTCGCGGTGAGGGTCGCGGTGTAGGTGCCGGGGGACTGGTAGGTGTGATCGATCCAGCCGTCCGTCGTGCTCGCGCCGTCGCCGGTCGTGAGGACGAAGCTCGCGATCCAGTCGTTCGGATCGGTCGTCGTGCTCGTCGTCCCGTCCAGCTCGACCGAGTACGGCGCGCCACCCGAGAAGCCCGGGCTCGCGGTCAGGACCAGGTTCATCGCGGAGCCGCCGCCGCTCGTGCCGCCGCTCGTGCCGCCACCGCCTCCGCCGGTCGATCCGCTCGTGCCGCCGCCGGAGCTTCCGCCCGCGCCGCCGACCGTCACGGTGACGCTCGTGCTCTGGCTGTTGCCGTAGCCATCGGTCGCGGTGAGCGTCGCGAGGTAGCTGCCGGGGCTCTGGTAGGTGTGGTCGATCCAGCCCTGGGTCGTGCTCGCGCCGTCGCCGGTCGTGAGCACGAAGGAGGCGATCCAGTCGTTGGGGTCGGTGGTCGTGCTCGCGGTGCCGTCGAGTTCGACCCAGAAGGGCGCCGTGCCCGACAGGCCCGGGTTCGCGGTCAACGTGAGGTTCATGGCCGCGCCACCGCCGGAGCCGCCCCCGCCCGAGGTCGAGCCGCCGCCCGTACTGCCCCCCGTGCTCCCGCCCGAGGTCGAGCCGCCGCCCGCGGGCGCGAGCAGCCGGAGGGTCGAGTCGCCTTCGTCGGCGACCGCGACCGTTCCGTCCGGCAAGACCGCGACGGCGGTGGGCAGGCTGAAGGTCGCCGTGGTCCCGGTGCCGTCCGCGCTTCCCGCGGCGCCGCTTCCCGCGTAGGTGCCGACCTCGCCGCCGCCGACGATCCGGATCCGCTCGTTGCCGGTGTCGGCCACGAGGAGCGACGATCCGAGCCCGGCGATCCCCGAGAGCGGCATGAAGCGCGCGCTCTGCGACGGGCCGTCGGCGAAGCCGCCGATCCCGGTCCCGGCGAGCGCCGCGTCGCCCGCGACGGTCGAGACGGTGTACGCTCCGTCGAGCGCGATCTCGCGGATGAAGCGGTTGCCGGTGTCGACGACCCACAGCGCGCCGCCGGAGTAGGCGATGCCGGTCGGCAGGTAGAGCTGCGCGGTGGCGCCGGGGCCGTCGCGGTAGCCCTGCCCCGCCGCGCCCACGACGGTCGTCACGTTGCCGGAGGCGTCGACGCGGACGACGCGGTTGTTGTGGGAGTCGGTGACGTAGAGGTCGCTCCCCGCCGCGGCGACTGCGGTCGGCAGGTAGAAGGCGGCCGCCGTGCCGAGACCGTCGGAATCCCCCGCCACGCCGTTCGGCGAGCCGGCGAAGGTCGTCACGCTCCAGCTCCCGCCGGGCACGACGCGGACGATCCGGTTGTTGCCCGTGTCGGCGACGTAGAGGTTGCCGTCGCCGCCGAACGCCAGCCCCTCGGGGAACCAGAGCCCCGCCTGGAGCCCGGGGCCGTCCGAGGTGCCCGGCGTGCCGATCCCCGCGATCGTCGTGACCGCGTGGCTGCCCGCGACGACCTCGCGGACGAGATCGTTCCCGGTGTCGCCGACGAAGAGGTCGCCGGCGACGTCGACGGCGAGGCCCACCGGGCGGTCGAAGCGCGCCGAGGCGGCCGGCCCGTCGACCCAGCCGGTGGCGAAGGGGCTGCCGGCGAGGGTCGAGACCTGCGCGACGGCCCGGCTCGTGTTCGTCACCGGCGGCGTTCCCGCCCCGAAGCCGTCCCCGGCGGTCGCCGGCACGAGCCCGGCGTGCTGGAGGACGTTGTCGGTGATCGCCTGCACGCGCGGGTCGGCGATCCCGGCGAGCGAGAGTCCCCACGACCACTCGATCGAGCCCGTGGCGAAGACGAAGCCGCCCGCCGGGGTCGGGTAGAACGAGCCATTGTGCCAGCTCGGACCGCCGGTGTGGTCCAGGACCGGCGCGCTGGCGAGGAGGGTGAGGCCGGGCGGCGCGGCGCCGTTCTGGAAGGCGCGATCCGCTTCGTAGCCGACCACGAGCGGGATCGTGTCGCCGTCGCGCATGCCGGTGCCCGCGTACGGCCAGCTCCCCGTGTTCAGCGCGACCCAGGGCGCGTCCGACAGCTCCAACGCCTCGTACATCACCCCCATCAGCCCGTTCTCGGGCTCGTTCAGCGGCGGCTCGCGCCAGCCCACGGTGATCAGATTGGTGTTCGCGTCGGGATCTTCCTGCGGCGCGAGGTCCTTGTAGCAGGTCTCTGTGCGCGCGGGCGCGCCGTCGACCGTCGAGGGCTCGAGTCGGACCTGCCAGTAGACGCTGTTGCCCGAGAAGAACGCGGCGGAGGTACCGCCCCCGATCGCGGCTTCGACCGCGTTCCGCTCGGCGCGCGACCAGTACTCGTCGTGGCCGATCGACATGAAGAGCTTCTGGCCGGACAGGAGCTGGGGGCTCTGGTCGACGTCGACGTCGGTCAGGTACGTCAGATCATAGCCGCGCGATTCCGCCCAGGCGACGAAGTTCAGCTCGTACCAGGTGTACTCGCCCGAGCCGGCGCCCTCGGCGTAGGGGCGGTTGAAGGAGACGCGCTTCGCGTAGCCGCCCGGCAGTCCGATCGAGTCGCCGTAGAGGCTCTCCCCGCCCCAGAAGTTGTAGGCCTGGTAGGTGTTCACCGACGACTGGAACACGGCGACGCCCTTCCGCTCGTCGGCGCGCACGACGAAGATCACGAAGGACTGCGGGCCGTCGTCGCGGGTGAGCTTGACGAGGTAGACGCCGCTCGTCCAGGCCGGGTCCGTCTGGATCGTGAACGTGACGGGCCAGGCGCACTCGACGAGGCCGGTCGTGGGATCGGGCGAGGGGGTCGGCTCCGGCCCGACGTTCGCCGGCCCGCCGGAGGCGACGTGGCGGCCGAGCAGCCCCTGGTAGTAGCCCGTCCGGTAAAGATCCCAGGTGACCGTGTGGGGACCGTCCGCGCGGGCGTGGACGTCGATCGCCCCGCCGTGGTCGACGCTCGTCGCCGAGGCGTAGCCCTCGAGCTGGCCGGGCGCGGCGGCCGCGGCGAGGTTCCAATCCGATGTTCCGGCGAGCGCATTCTCGATCGAGATCGGGTTGCTCGGCGAGGCCGCGGCGCCGACCGCCCAGCGCGCGAGGAGCGAGAAGGCCCCGACCACTCCAGCGACCGCGCTTCCACGCCCCCACGACGACCGCATGGAACCCCCGACCGGGCGTACGCCCGCGTCGGAGAGTGTGGGCACATCCGCCCGAAACGGCCAGGCCCCGGCGGGGATCACGCCCCGGGCTTGCCGTCCGCGAGCGGGAGCCAGAAGGAGAACGCCGTGCCCACGCCCGGCTCGCTCTCGGCGCGGATCCCGCCCCCGTGCGCCTCCACGAGCCGCCTCGCGATGTACAGCCCGAGCCCGGTGCCCGGCGCCTGCGTCGCGCGGCCGCGCCAGAAGCGCTCGAAGACGTCCTCGAGCCGCTCCGGCGCCTGCACCTCGCGCAGCTCGCGGTTGCTCGCGAGCGCGTCGTCGAGGCTCCGCCGAAGGCTTTGCCCGAGCTGGCCGAAGAGCCAGATCGCGAAGAGCGAGGCGACCACCGTGCCGCCGGTGATCGCGACGAAGCGGAACCAGTCCGGGACCGGAGTCCGGGTACGAGCCAGCCCGCGGCCGCGGCGAAGAGAAGGCCGGCGCAGCAGGCGGCGAGGGCCGCGCGTAGCGGTCCGCCGCGCAGGAAGCGACGGGCGACGGCGGCGCCGAGGACCGCCGCCATCTCGTCGGCGGGCCAGCCGTCCGGCATCAGCGGCGCGGCCGCGATCGGGATGGCGAGGATCCCCGCGACGGCGAGGCCCGCCGGCCGCCCGAGCGGCGCGCCCTCGAGCGAGGCCGCCCTGCGGGCCAGTTCGAAGAAGCCCGCCATCGCCGTGAGCATCCCCGCGACGCCGCCGAGCCGCGGCCACCCGAACGCCAGCGCCGCGGGCCAGAACAGCAGCGCGAACGCGATCGACGCGAGGGCCATCCAGCCGCAGAGCCGCCGCAGGTACGTCCGTTCGTCGGTCTGCGTGGCCAGGGGCGGCTGTCGCGAGGTCCCGCTCCGGAACACGAAGATATCACGGTGCGGGAAGCGCGTTCCCGCCCAGGTGGCGCCGTTTGACGGGAACCCGCGTGCGATGTTACGAGCACGCGACGATCCGAGCCGCTAGCTCAGCCGGTAGAGCAACGGCCTTTTAAGCCGTGGGTCGTGGGTTCGAGCCCCACGCGGCTCACCACGAAAAGTCGACCGAACAACGTTCACCAGGCCCACGTCGTGAAATTCGGCCCCCGAGCTGGCGCACCCAGACCTCGTCCGACTTGAAGGAGGCCAACCCCTCGGAGTAGCGTCCGACCTGTCTCGGCCTCCCCGGCTCCGTTGGCCGATTTTGGAGTGACCGCGAATGGCCGGCTTTGAATTGACCACCGAGGCCTGAAACGCACATGAGCACGTCCTCCACCCAGACTCGCGCCGCCGCTATGGAGCCGCTCGACCTACGTCCAGTCGAAACCGCCCTCGTCGTCGTGGACCTCCAGAAGGGCGTCGCGGCGATGGAGACCGCTCCTCGCGCGGCGCAGGAGGTCGTCAGAAATGCCTCCCGCCTCGCCGATGCCCTACGAGGGCGAGGTGGACTCGTCGTCCTGGTTCGGGTCGCCTTCGGCTCCGACGGCAAGGACACACTGAAGCCCGTTCTCGACTCTGGCGCTCCGGGATGGACGGGATCCCGTCCACCGGACTGGGCGGAGTTCGTGCCCGACCTGGCCGGGCATCCCCAAGACCACATCGTGACCAAGAAGCAATGGGGCGCATTCTACGGAACGGACCTCGACCTACAGCTCCGCCGCCGCGGTATCTCGACCTTGCTCATGTGCGGCATCGCCACCTGCTTCGGCGTGGAGAGCACCGCCCGCGACGCCTACGAGCGCGGCTACCAGCAGGTTTTCATCGAGGACGCGATGTCTTCGCGCAGCGCCGAGGAGCACCAGCACACGGTGACCCGCATCTTCCCGAGGATGGGGCGGGTGCGGAGCACGGAACAGGTGCTCACGGCGTTGAACGCGCGATAGCCGGAGACGCGCGTCGGCGTCATCGCCGGCATCTCCCTCGACGGGTTCCTCGCGCGCCCGAACGGCGGCCTCGATTTCCACGCCGGCCGTGACCGTCGGATCCGTGCGCCGCTCTTCGGAGGAGCTCCTCGGACGAAGATCCGGGCGCTGCCCTTCGTCCAGCAGTTTCCGAGCGGGCTGGTGCCGGCGCGCTACGGGCGGGAGCGTTGGACGTTCTCCGGCTCCTACTCCTCCTCGACGAACGCCCCGCTGTCGGTGAAGGTCGCTTCGCTCCGCTTGCCATCTCGCTCGAACGCGACCTCGTAGGTGATCTTCCCATCCGCCTTGGTCTGCTTCTCGGCCGCCACCGGCTTCGTCCCGGCATACTTCGTCTGGAATCCCGAGAGGACGGCGGCCGGCACGGTGCCGAGGGGGACCTTCTCTTCGGTCTGGAGGAGCAAGCCCTCGGGCGTCAGGTCGAGTTCGAGCGGCTTCCCCTCCGCGGTGATCTTGACCTCGTACTGGAGCTTGCCGTTGTCCTTCTCGGGCTTGCACGTCTTCAGGCGAGCGGCGGGGTGCGCCTTCATCACCGTGTCCCTGACGGCGGCGGGGCAGGGCTCCGAAGACACCGCGAGGGCAGGTGAGGCGAGGACGACGAAGTACACGACCAGGCGATGGAGCATGGACTCTCCCGAGTGGGCGACTTGCGAATGATAGAACGTCGGCTGCGACCGTGCAGCGTCCTCCGCCGTCGCGCGTTTCAGCTCGGCGCTGGGCGTCCGCCGTGTCATGTCCATCGGCGCCTAGGTGTCGGACACGTCCTCCGAGAGGGGCGGCGGGACGTAGAACGGGCCGATGACCGTCGGGCCCAGGTCGGCGCTGTCCCTCCAGACCCTCCGACCCTCCGCGTCGAAGGCTCTGACAAATACGGAGGGACGGTCGGCGTCGCCGCAGTCGTAGACGTGGACCTCGACGACGAGGTCCGCATGCACGCTTTCCGCCAGACGTCGCGCGAGCTCCCCGTCGAGCGCCAGCGCGGACGGAGCCACGGCCGACCAGGTGTGGCAGTCCTGGCCGTTCCACCTGACGCAGCAGCCCGCATCGTCCGCGAGGAGGTCGCTCTGCCCCGACGCGACCCGTGCCTCCGCCGCCGCGACGTCGACGGCAGGAACGACGTCCAGACCGCGCCGCGAGAGGAAGGCGACGAGCTGTGCGTGTGCCCGGGCGAGCGCCTGCCCGACCAGCGCGGCCGTCACCTTCGGGTAGGAGATGTAGCGGCGATTCTCGGCCTCCGTTCGCACGACGTCGTCCTGGATCATGTCGCCCGGCGCGTCGAATGCCGCGATGGCGACCCCTCCTCGCTTAGGCCATTCCTCCGGTCGGACGCGCAGGGACGAGCAGGCGGTCGGGGACAGGCGCTAGGACGAGAGCGCCCACCGTCCTCCGGTGCGCCAGGTTCCATGGCGCGGCAGGCATCAGTCGCCCCGCTGGACGACGGCGTCTCCTCGGGGCCCGCGGGGGATCACGTCCGGGCCTCTTCGCGCGCCACCCTTCCGCCACTGCGCGACCGGGCGACGAGCCAGGCCAGGAGCGCGCCCGGGATCGCGAAACCGGCGACGACGAGCACCGCGTAGCCCATGTCCGCGGCCGGCTCCGGCAGCCGCGCCACCCAGTGCAACGGATCGATCGCCGGCCAGCGCTGGACGTGGAGCAAGAGGAGCAATGCGACGGGCCAGGCGAGTCGCGCGCCGCGGTCGCCGGCCGCCCGGCCGCGGGCGACGAAGTAGGCCGCCGCGGCGATGTCGAGGCCTGCCTCGAGGAGATAGGAGAGGAGCGGGTGATCGCGCCAGAGGAACAGCCCGAGGTGGGCGGAGGAGCCGGGCCAGAGCGCGATGTCGCCGTTGTGGACGAGGACGTCGACGACGACGTGGGAGAAGGCCGCGAGCGCGCCGACGACTCCGGCGCGAGGGTCGCGCCGGGTCGAGAGGTAGACGAGGCCGCCGAAGATCACCGACCAGACGGCCGCCATGGCGATCGAATGGTCCCAGTCGATGAAGACGAGGTCGAAGCCGAGCGCGCCGGCGGGCGCGGGCCGGACCCGTTCGATCCGGCCGGCGACGAGGAGGCCGTTCACGACGGCCAGGAAGCCCACCCCCAGGAGGATGGCGAGCGGCGCGACCCGCCGCTCCCGGGCGCTCAGCCCCAGTCCGACCGCCAAGTGGCCCGTGTACACGCCGCGCCAGCGTAGCACGAGACCGGAACGGGCAGTGACTAGTGCTTGCGTCCGGCGGTCAAAAGGACCGCGCCCAGGAGGCGCGCCGGACGCCGCTGGTCGACGACCTCGAGGCCCGCCTGCTCGAAGAGCCGCCGCCGCGAATCCGGGCCGTGGAACCGTCGCATCACCGGGCGCAAGAGCGGGGGCGGCAGGATGTCCGCGAGGACGAAGACGCCGCCCGGCGTCAGCACGCGGGCGATCTCCCGGACGCCGCGCGCCTGGTCGGTCCAGTGGTGGAAGGAGATCGTGGTCAGGGCGAGGTCGACGGACGCCTCCGCGAGTGGATTGGCCTCCGCGGCGGCGACCTCGAACTGAAAGCGCGGGTCGCCCGGGTGCTTGCGCCGCGCCTCCTCGATCATCCTGGCGGAGGCGTCGAGGCCGACGAGCTTCGCCGAAGGCCACCAATCGGCCGCGCGCTCGAGGAGGCGGCCCGTGCCGCAGCCGACGTCGAGGACGACTTTCGGCTGGGCGCCCGCGATGGCGGCCGCGGCCAGCGCGCTCCGGTGCGTCGGCCCGAACAGCAGCGGCTGGAGCAGGTTCCGGTCGTACCGCGGGGCCCAGCGGTCGAAATGCGCGCGATCCCGGTCGGCTCTCACGGACCACATTGTCGGCCCCGTGCGCGCCGGGTGCAAGAACATCTCGGTCCGAATCCCCGCCCGGAGCTTCCGACGCGCCTTCGCGGGCGGTAGAGTCGGACATGGCCCTTCAACGGGTGGTCGTCGTCGGCGGCGGCTTCGCCGGGCTCGAAGCCGCCAAGGCGCTGCGCGGGCACGACGTTGCCGTGACCGTCGTGGACCGGCGCAACCACCACCTCTTCCAGCCGCTGCTCTACCAGGTCGCGACC
>DAIDIT010000131.1 GCA_027451705.1 Pseudomonadota bacterium | reverse complement strand
CCGGCACCTCGCGGACAAGGCCGGGTACGTCGTGGGGAGATGAGGTACCGAGCCTTGGGTCCCTGGTCCCGTGGCTTGTACCCGCGGTGACGAGGCCGACACCGGCGGGTATGTCGAGGACGCGCGCGCGTACGCCGCGGGGAAGCGGAGTACCGAGCCTTGGGTCCTGGGTACCGAGGCTCGTGCCCGCGGGAACGAGGCCGACACCCGTGGGTACGCCGTGGACAGGCGCGGGTACGCCGCGGGGAAGCGTGGTACCGAGCCTTGGGTCCTGGGCACCGAGGCTCGTACCCGCGGGGACGAGACCGAGGCCTGTGGGTACGTCGTGGACAGGCGCGGAGACAAGGCTTGGGAGCCGGTTCCCTTCGCTTGGAAGGCCCGGCACCTCGCGGACAAGGCCGGGTACGTCGTGGGGAGATGAGGTACCGAGCCTTGGGTCCCTGGTCCCACGGCTTGTACCCGCGGTGACGAGGCCGACACCGGTGGGTATGTCGAAGACAAGGCCGGGTACGCGGCGGGGAAGTGAGGTGCCGAGCCTTGGGTCCTGGGTACCGAGGCTCGTACCCGCGGGGACGAGGCCGACACCCGTGGGTACGTCGTGGACAGGCGCGGGTACGCGGCTTCGAACCACGGGTGCGTGCGTGACAGCCGCGGGTACTTCGAGGACAAGGCCAGGTACGTCGCGTGGGAGCGCGGGTATGAGGCTTGCGACCACGGGTACAGGGCACGCGACTGCGGATCCCTGGCTTGCGACCGTGGGTATGTCGCACGCGACCGCGGGTACGGCGCTTGCGGCCGTGGGTATTTGGCTCGCAACCGCGGGTACGTGGCTCGAGAGCGCAGGTACCTGGCTCGCGACCGTGGGTACGTCCCGTGCGACCGCGGGCACCTGGCTCGCGACCGTAGGTACGTCGCTCGTGAACGCGGGTACCTGGCTCGCGACGACCTGGTGTCCGAGGCGCTTTCTCGTTGACTCGCAACCTTCGTTCGCTACGCTTCGCAGCGTCCGAAGGTCAACCTGGAGGGCTCAAAATGCAGAGCAGAGCAGCAACGATCGTTCCCCTCGTCATCGCCGCGCTTTCCCTCGCCACCTGCGCCGGGCCCGTAGGCCCGACGGGAGTGAATGGTGCGACCGGCCCGAGCGGCGCGGAGGGGCCCACCGGCGCCACCGGACCCGCGGGCGAGCCCGGGGAGAACGGTGCCACGGGGCCCACCGGACCGGCGGGCTCGGGAGGCGGCGGTGGCGCGGACGGGGGAACGCCGTCTCGCATCGTCGTGACCGGCCCGAGCGGGTCGATGACGGTCAACGGCTTGTTCCTCGGGGAGACCAACACGACGACCAATGGTGCGTTCTCCTACAGCGGCTACGCCGGCTACCTGGCTGCCAAGAAGATGTGCGAGGACTACGCGGCCACGGTCAGCACCGTGAACGCCAGCGACGCGAAACTCGCCCACATGTGCGATACAACCGAGATAACCCGCAGCGCGCAGGTCGGCGCGATTCCGAATTCAATATCCCCCGCGTGGATCAACGCGGGAGAGGGCGTCGATCTTCAATACTCGCACTCGGGATTCAACTGTCGTGGCTGGACCGACACGAGCCCGTCGGACCTCGGAATTTTCGTTGACCGCGACGGGGCGGGCGCCGTGGACTTCGGCACCGGTAACTGCTCCATCGCCCAAGACCCCATTGCCTGCTGCCTGTGACCTGAAGACGCGCGAGGGAGGCGAACGCGCGGTGACGCGCGGTGCTCCCCCACCCCCGGCCCTCCCCCGCTTCGCGGGGGAGGGAGTTGGGTGCGCGAACGCGGCCGCCGCGGGTCGACGCTCGGTGGGGCGGGGTCGTACACCCGCGGGCCATGGACAAGCTCGACGTCGCGGTCGTCGGGGCCACGTTGAAACCCCTCGCGCCGCGGTGTATACTTTGTATCTACGATGCGGACCCGGGTACGAAAGTGGGGCAACAGCCTGGCGGTGAGGATCCCCAGCGACCTCGCGCAGGAGAGCGGCGTCGCGGAGGGGTCGGAGGTCTACCTCGTCGCGAGGCAGGGACGGCTCGTCGTGACGCCCGCGCGCCCGCGCATCCATCTGTCGGATCTCATCCGCGCCGTCACCGCGAGCAACCTCCCCGACGAGAGCTGGGACGATCCGCCGCGGGGCCGTGAAGCGTGGTGAAGCCCGGCCGGTACGTCCCCGACCGAGGAGACGTCGTCTGGCTCGAGTTCAGCCCGCAGGCAGGGCGCGAGCAACGCGGGAAGCGTCCCGGCCTGGTGCTGTCGCCCGCAGCCTACAACGGCAAGGTCGGGCTGGCGCTCTGCTGCCCCGTCACGTCCCAGGTGAAGGGGTATCCGTTCGAGGTCGCGGTGCCGCCCGGCAGCCCCGCCGCGGGCGCCATCCTGGCCGACCACGTGCGGAGCCTCGACTGGCGGGCGCGGAGAGCGAGGCTCTGGTGCCGAGTACCGCCGGCGACGGTCACCGAGGTGATCGCGAAGCTCCAGGCACTGCTGCTCGGGTAGAAGGGCAGGGACGCGGCGCCCTTCCGCGAGGGGGGAGACGGAGGTGGCGATCCCGACCGCGAACGCGGCCGGCGTGGGTTGACCCTCGGCGGGCCGCCGGCGTACACCCGCGGGCCATGGACAAGCTCGACGTCGCGGTCGTCGGCGCCACGGGGCTCGCCGGCCAGCAGTTCCTCGCCTCGCTCGTGGATCACCCCTGGTTCCGGGTGGTTCGACTCGCGGCCTCGGAGCGCTCGGCGGGCAAGACGCTCCGCGAGGCGCTCACGGACCGCGCCGGGGCCTTCCACTGGTACGCGGGCGGGACGCTCGCCCCGGCGCTCGCATCGCTCCCGGTCGAGGACGCGGCGGCGATGGCGACCGACGGGCTCGCCTGCGTCTTCTCGGCCGTCGAGAGCGAGCCGGCGAAGTCGCTCGAGCCCCTCTACGCCAGGGAAGTCCCGGTGATCAGCACCGCGTCGGCCTTCCGCTACGAGCCCGACGTGCCGATCCTGATCCCCCCGGTCAACGCCGCGCACGCGGGGCTGCTCGAGGTGCAGCGGCGGCGGCGCGGCTGGAAGGGTTACGTCACCCCGATCCCCAACTGCACGACGACCGGCCTCGCGATCGTCCTCGCCCCGCTGGCCGAGGCGTTCGGCCTCCGCGCGGTCGCGATGACCTCGATGCAGGCCTGCTCGGGGGCCGGCCGCTCGCCCGGCGTCGCGGCGCTCGACATCGTCGACAACGTGATCCCGTTCATCTCGGGCGAGGAGGAGAAGGTCGAGCGCGAGACGGCGAAGATCCTCGGCCGCCTCGCGGGTGAGGCCATCGTTCCCCACGGAGCGAGGGTCTCCTGTACCTGCACCCGCGTCCCGGTCCTGGAGGGGCACACCGAGACGGCCTTCATCGGGCTCGAGCGAAAGGCGTCGCTCGGCGACGTCCGCGCCGCCCTCGAGGGCTTCGGCCGCGGCGGCCCGGCGAGCGGCCTGCCGTCGGCCCCCGAGCGCTGGATCCAGTTCCAGGACGATCCCTACCGGCCCCAGCCCCGGCTCGACCGCGACGCGGGCGGAGGGATGATCACGACCGTCGGCCGGCTGCGGGAGGACCCGGTGCTCGAGAACGGGGTGAAGCTGGTCCTCGTCTCGCACAACACGAAGATGGGCGCCGCCCGCGGCGCGATCCTCGTCGCCGAGCTGCTCCGCGAGCGCGGCCAGCTCGGCTGACCGCCCGTCACGGGCAGAGCTGCACCGCGCCACCCGCGCAGCGAAAGCCGGCAAGCTGGAGCTCGCGCTCGATTCGCGCGACCGCGCGCTCCGCGGCGCGCTCGTCGCCCCAGATCAGCACGCCGAGCGCGCGCGCGTCGAGGAAGCCGCAGCGCTCGCTGCGCCGCACGCGGTCGCGGACCAGCTCCGCGACCGCTTCCGGCCGCCCGTCGAACCAGAGGCAGGCGACGGAGAGCGGCCGCTTCTCGCGGTCGGCGCGCGAGGCCCGCTGCGCGAGCGTCCCGAGGAGGAGCTTCCGCCTCGGCAGGCCGGTCGAGAGGTCCACGGGCCCGCCGCTCCGGCGGCGGTGGGACGCCCGGGTCAGCGCCTGCCGCAGCGCCGCCGGGACCTCGGCCGCGATCCAGTCGGACCGTAGCCAGCGGTCGACGAGGCCGAACGGACCGCGCGATTCTCCTATCCCGAGGACGGCCGGCCGCGCGCGAAGCGGAAGCGCGGCGACGAGGTCGAGGGCCCAGGGCGGCTCCGGCCCGACGACGATGGCGTCGAAGCCTCTCCCGGCCAGGGCCGTCGCCGCGGCGAGCGGCGTTGCCACGGTTTCGATCGCGCCGCCCAGGACGGCCCTCAGGGCGTCGGCGCGGGGGACCCCTTCGAGTTGGAGGATCCTCATGGCGCCGTACCTCAGTCGCCGACGCCGAGCTCGCGCTCGGCGTCGGGCTCCGATCCGTGCCCCCGCAAAAGCAGGCGGCGGCAGCCGCGGCAGAGCGCGAAGCCCGCCATCCACCCCGCTTGCGAGACCCGCCGCCGGCCGCCGCAGCCCGCGCAGCAAAGCGCGCCCCGCCCCGAAGGCTCAAGCCGCCGGAGGGCCTTCGGAACGGCCTCTCCAGTTCCAGGCGACATCGTCGAGGGGTACGACATGACCGCTCCTTTCGACCGGCTCCGGGGGCAGCGGGGCGAGCCGGATCCGGTTCCGGCCGCTCGCTTTCGCGGCGTAGAGCGCCTGGTCCGCGGCGAGGAAGAGCGCCTCGGGATCGGCGGCGCCCGCCGAGCGGAGGTCGGCCACGCCGACCGAGACCGTGAACGGCGGCACGCCGTGTCCAGGCGCGGCCGCCGCGATTCGAGCGCACAGCCGCTTCGCGAGGACGAGGGCGCCCGCGGAGTCGGTCTTGGGCGCGAGGATGACGAACTCGTCGCCTCCCCAACGCGCCACGAGGTCCCGCGAGCGACAGCCGGCGCGCAGGCAGCGCCCGACCGCCCGGAGGACGCGGTCGCCGGCCGCGTGGCCGCGGAGGTCGTTGATCTCCTTGAGGCGATCGACGTCGATGACGAGGAGCGCGGCCTGGGCCTTCGCGCGGACCGCCCGCGCGAGCTCCTGCATGCAGCGAAGATCGAAGCAACTCCGGTTGGCGACGGCGGTGAGCTGATCGGTCGTCGAGGTCACGAACAACCGATCCTCCCGCCGGCCGAGGACGGCGCCGAGCGCCGCGAGGAGGAGCGCCGTGCAGATGCCGACGTAGCCATGCGTCAGGCCCTCGGCCCTCAGATCGCCGAGCACGCCCCCGACGCCGAGGCCGCGCCCGAGGCCTCTCGCCGCCGCGAGGCCCGCACAAACGGCGACGGAGAGGAACGGGGCGAGGGCGGGATAGAGCCAGCGGCTCGGCGGAGGGCCGTCGAACCGACGCGAACGGCGGCGGGAAGACGACGTGAAGAGCGAGCGCAGCCCGACGACCCCGAGGTGTCTTCGAATCATGCCCGACGATCCATTCACGCCCCGTGCCCCCTGGCGCCGGCCGCAACCGCGCGATTCGTCAGGAATCCCCGACCGCGGGCTGGCACCGCACAGTACCGATCGGTAACATCCTCGTTACCGAACATGGACATCATTCCGACACCGCCGAAGGGCGAGCCCGGCAAAGGAGCCGCTCGCAACGTCGGCGAGGGACTCAAAGTCCTCCTCGTGGAGGACGAGCCGGACTCCCGCGCGCTGCTCGCCGAGGTCCTCCGCGGGGCGGGCTGCCTCGTCAGCACGGCGGAGGACGGGGCGGCGGCGGCCGCGTTGTTGCCGGACTGGAGCTTCGACGTGGCCATCCTCGACGTTCGCCTGCCGGGGGTGGACGGGCTGTCGCTCCTCCGCCGGATCCGAAATCGCCGGCCCGAGACCGCGGTCGTGCTCGTGACGGGCTACGCCTCGGTGTCCGGTGCGGTCGCGGCGCTCAAGGCCGGCGCGTACGACTACGTCGTCAAGCCGTTCGATTGCGAGGAGTTCACCCTGCGGGTGATCGGCCACGCCGCCGAGCGATCGGCCCTGCGGCGGCAGCTCCGCGGCGCGGGTCCCGGGCCGGCGCTGGTCGGGCGATCGCCCGGGATGCTGCGCCTGCTCCGGCAGATCGAATCGATGGCGGAGAGCGACGCGCCGGTGCTGATCACCGGCGAGAGCGGCACCGGCAAAGAGGTGGCCGCACGGATGCTGCACGCGCGCAGCCGGCGGCGCGACCAGCCCTTCGTCGCCGTCAACTGCGCCGCGCTGCCGGAGAGCCTCATCGAGTCGGAGCTGTTCGGCCACGAACGCGGGGCCTTCACCGGCGCGAACCGAAAGCGGGACGGGCGGTTCTTGGCGGCCGATGGCGGAACGTTCCTCCTCGACGAGGTGGGCGAGATGCCCCCCGCCGTACAGGCGAAGCTCCTCCGCGTCCTCCAGGAGCAGAAATTCGAGCCGCTCGGCTCCGACAAGTCGGTCCGCGTCGACGTCCGGATTCTCGCGGCGACGCACCGGGACCTCAAGGACCTGGTGGCGCGCGGCCGGTTCCGCGAGGATCTGTACTACCGGCTGAACGTCCTCGACCTGTCGATCCCGCCGCTGCGCGAGCGCCGCGGAGACCTGCTGCCGCTGGTCCGCCACATCCTCCAACGCTTGACCGGCCCGGTGGGCGAGCCGCCCGAGATCGCGCCGCGCGCCTGGGCGGCGCTCGAACGCCACCCGTTCCCGGGGAACGTCCGCGAGCTCGAGCACGCGCTCGAGCGGGCCCTCGTGCTGTCCCGTGGCCGCCGCATCGACCTCGAGCACCTTCCCCCGGAGGTCGCGCGGGCGGCGGACGAGCCCCCGCCGGCATCGGACGAGCTCCAACCCCTCGCCGCGTCGGTCCGGGACTTCGAACGCAGCCAGATCCTGCGCGCGCTCGCGCGGAGCGGCGGTCGCCGCGGAGAGGCGGCGAAGCTCCTGGGCATCTCCCGCAAGTCGCTCTGGGAGAAGCTGCGCGGCAGCGTCGTCCCCGGGTCGGCGGCCCAGGCCGCCCTCCCGCCCGAGGCGTCTTCGGACGTCAGTTCGGAAGCGGTCGGGGCTCGAACCTCGCGTCCGCAATCGCCCGGCGGTTCGCGAAGCCCTCGTCCAGCGCGTGGAAGTGGCGGATCTCGGCCTCGCCGAACTGCCAGCAGAGGAAGACCCGCTCGCCGTCCACCTCGCCGTAGAAATCGACGAGGCCCAGTTCCAGGTCCTTGACCAGCCCCCCGAGGTCGTGGATGCGCGAGACGACCCGGGCAATCTCGTCGGCCATTCCGCGAAGGCGATCGGCCTTGCCCGCCTCCTCGGCGGTCGGGGTGCGGCGGCGTTCGAGCAACTCGACCGCCTCGTCCGGCCCGCCGAGCGCTCGGGCAACGCGCGCGACCTCGTCCCGCAGCTTGGCGATGGCGCTGAATTCGGCCGTGAGCCGCGGCACCAACGCATTGGCCTCCTCGAGGCTGAAGACGCGAGGCGTTTCCACGCCCCCATGTTACCGCGTCCGGGACGGACGTGGCAGTCGGGCCCCCGAGTCGCCCGCGACATGATTGTCGCGCCTCGGGTCCAAGCCTCTCGCGCGCCGCGCGTCGTTCCGGCTGTTTGCCACTCGGCATTCGTCTTGCTTTCCGACCGGGACAATTGGGCCGACGGCCCGAGGAGGCGTGGCGATGCAAACGATGCGTCTGGGCGCGCTCGGCCTGTCAATGGCCGCGCTCGCCTTTGGAGGCTGCGGCGGCAAGCTCGCGGCTGGTCCCGCCGCCCTGACCGGCGTCGACACGGGCGCCGGCCACGGCGGAGGAGAGTCCCCGCCCTTGCCCTGCAGCACGAACGCGCAGTGCCCCTCCGGCCTCGTCTGCCAGTCCAGCCAGTGCGTTTCACCCTCGGACAACCTTCCGCCCGAGCAGCAACAGCCGATCTCCGGCCCCCCGCCCGCCGCGACGCCCGACTTCGTCTTCGCGCTCGATCCCTCGGGCGCCCAGGCGGTCCGCGTCGACGCCCGGTCGCTCGCGATCGAAGCGATCCCCCTCGGCGGCGTCCCGGCCGAGATCGCGGCCTTCCCGAACGCCGACCGCGTCCTGGTCCTCAACCCCGGCAACGACGAACTGCACCTGCTCGACGCGACGAACCCCGGCCCGACGGTCCGCACGAACGTCCCGCTCGACCGCCGCCAGGACCACCTGCGCCTCGCCCCCGACGGAAGCTGGGCGGCCGCCTTCACCGATCCGAACAACGCACCCGATCAGGGCGCCGAGGGAATCGTCACGGTGGTGCGCCTCGCGGGACCGGGCCAGCCCGCAGGCGGCGTGCCGTACGACCGCGCCGCGGGCTTCCGGGTCAGCGACGTGTTCTTCCGGATCGCCGGTGGCGCCACCACGGGCGCCGTTGCCGTCGCCCTCGACTCGGTCGCGTTCGTCGACCTGTCGAAGCCCGTTCCTCCGGATCTGCCACCCCGACAGCCGCTTCCCGCCTCGGCGAGCGCGGACCTCGCGTCGCGCTCGGTGGTCGCGACGCCCGACGGCGCATTCGTCCTCATCCGCAGCTTCACGGCCAAGGAGCTGACGGTCGTCGACGTCGACGCCCAGACCGTCTCCACGCTGGCGCTGCCGGACATCGCGACCGACCTCGAGATCGAGGGCGGCGGGACGGCGGCGGTCGCGGTGCTCCGGGCCACGGCCCAGGTCGAAGTCTTCCGCATTCCGGCCGACCTCCGCCCGACCGGCGCGCCGCAGCTCGTCTCGCTCGGCGGCTTCAACGCGGGCCAGATCTCCCTCGCCCCGGTGCCCGATCCGGCGACCGGCCACCCGTTCGGCCTGCTCTTCACGAACGCCTCCCCGACGATGGAGATCGCCCGCCTGGACATCGCGAGCGGAACGGTCGTCCCCTACCCCGACGCGCTCCAGAAGCTCGTGCAGGGCGTCGGCATCTCGCCGGACGGGAAGGCCGCGGTCGTCGTCCACCGGCCCGACCCGAACCCGCAGACCACGGACCCCTACGAGCGGCAGGTCGCGCTCGACCAGGGCTACTCGATGTTCGACCTGGGATCGGCCGTGGCGCAGCTCAAGCGCACCGGGACCGTCGCGGTCCAGGGCTTCGCCTTCGCGCCGGGCGGCGGTGCGGCCGCCGTCGCCCTCCGCGACGACGGCAACCAGGTCTACGGGGTCGACGTGCTCGACCTCGACACCCTCGTCGCGACCAGCCTCGGCCTCGCCTCCCCGCCGGAGTTCGTCGGCGCGATCCCGCAGCAGACGGGCGCCTCGGCGGCGCCGCTCGTCTGGGTGACCCAGGTCGACCCGGGCGGCCGGATCAGCTTCGTCGACCTCGACAGCCAATCGATCCAGACGGTCACCGGCTTCGAGCTGAACTCCCAGATCCAGAACTGAGGTCTCGACCATGCACCGCATCCATTGGACGACGCTCGTCGCGCTCCTCGCCGCCTGCGGCTCCCGCGGCGGCACCTACGCCGAGCCGCTGGACCAGGAGGGTCCGTTCGCCGGCGCCAGCGAGGTCGCGGCCCTGAACGCGACCGACGGCGCGCTGCTCGCCGCCGACCCCGTGCTCGGGACCATCCGCGCCTTCCCGATGCCCTCGGGGGCGCGCAACCTCGCGCTGACACCCGACGGCCTGACGGCGCTCGTCGTGACCGGCGACACGCTGACGCCTCCGGGGCTCTCGGCCGTGAGCCTCTCGCCCGGCTCCCTCGGGACGCAGAGGGCCATCGCGCTTCCCGCGAGCCCGGACGTCGTGAACGTCAGCCCCGACGGCCGTTACGTCCTGCTGACCGTCGACCCGTCGGAGACGCAGGCCGGCCCCGGGCAGGCGCTCGTCGATCCCAACCAGGCGGTCGTCGTCGACCTCTCCACGGGCTCCGCGCTCGCCGTGGCCCTCGGCACCGACAGCCCGGCGCCGCGGGGCGTGGTCTTCGCCCCGCCCGGCCAGGGCGGCACGCAGCTCGTGGCGGTCCTCTTCGACAAGGGAATCGCGGTCCTCGACCTCGGCGCGCCGCAACAGGTGCTCCGCGTGCCGGTGCGAATCCAGGGCGGGCCCGACGTGACGCCGCTCAAGGCGATCTTCTCGTCGTTCGTGGGGGGCCAGGGCTACCTGTACGTGATGGCGGCGCAGACCGACGACGTCATCGCCGTCTCACTCGCGACCGGAAGCGGGCTCCAAGCCTCGATCAACTTCCTCGCGGGCGCGCAGGGACTCACCGACATCGCCCTGCCGCCCGGACCGCCCCCGCCCGCGACCGTGCTCGCGCTCTACGGCCAGAGCCAGCAGGCGCTGCAGCTCGACGCGACCGGACGGGTGGACCTCACGGTGACCGCGGCCCTCGGCGCGCCGGCGACCCAGCTCGCCCAGGTCGCGCCGGGCCTCCTCCTCGCCTTCTCGACCGGCAGCAGTGCCGCGAACCAGCTCTTCGCCTGGGACCCCGCCCAGGGCCAGATCGCCGCCGCCACGCTCGACGGACCGGTCCAGGGCCTGGCGGTCTCGCCGGCCGGCGGCTTCGCGGTGGCCACGGTCGCGTCGACCCCGCCGGAGCTCGCGGTCCTCCAGACCGGCCAGGGCCCCAACGGCCCGACGCTCGCCGTGAGCCCGCTCATCGTGGCGGCCCCGCCTCTCGGGGTGCAGTTCGACGCCTCGGGCCTGTGCTACTTCGCGCAGGAGGGCGAGCCGTTCCTCACCCGCCTCGATCCCGCGACGCTGTCGAGCCAGTCCGTCACGCTCGACTCGTCCCCGACCGACCTGCTCCTCCTGCCGGCGGCGGCCATCGCCGTGCAGCCTTCGCCGTACGGCCAGCTCACCGCGGTGCCGACCGGCGCGTTCGACCGGACCGACGCCCGCATCTTCCCCGACTACTTGCTCACCCAGGAGGTGTCCCTTGTCAGCGGACCGTAACCTCGCGCTCGCGCTCGGCCTGGCCGCCGCGCTCCTCTCGGCCCCCCGCGCGGTGGCGCTGCCGCCCCTCGACGTCGAGTTCGGCTACTCGGATCAGGTGCTGACGGCGCGCAACTACGACCTCGTCTCCGAGCAGGACCACCTCTCGGGCCTGACGTTCTCGGCCGCGGTGCGGCCGCTCTCGGACTGGCCGCTCTGGTGGCTCGAGCTGGACGACATCTACGCCGGCAGCTCCGACGGGCTGCACCAGCAGGGCTCGGCCGCGCTGACCCTGCACGACCTCGGCCTCTCGATCCTCTACCGCCGGCCGCTCATCGGCGCCCTCGCCGCCTTCGGGCGGATCGGTCCCCGGCTCGCCGTCGGCGACCTCGCGCTGCTCGACGGGGGCGGCAACACGCTCGCGGGGCAGTGGCAGGTCCAGCCCGGCGTGGGCGCGGGCGCCGGCCTCGAGTTCGGGCTCTCGCCCTCGGACTGGAACGGGACCGCGGACCACCCGCGCTCCTTCGGGCTCCGGCTGGAAATCGGCTACGCCTGGTTCCCCGACTTCCAGTTCAACGCCCTGACGGTTCCGCCGCCCCCGGGCCACCCGAACCCTTCGCCCATCCAGTCCTACGGAGTCGCGCTGGGCCCGCTCGCCGCGGCCGGCCTCCACCTCGGACTGAACGCCTTCCTCCGCTTCTAGGAGCCTGGTGTCGAACGCACTCGAGACGCTCTCGGCAGGGGACAAGCCCCTGCCCTAAGTTCCTGTATCCGGACGGCTGGGAGACGTAGGGCGGGGCCTCGTGCCCCGCCGAAGGGCGCCAGCCTGCGAAAAACACCAGCCTCCTAGGACGGTATCGGGAAAAGGCCGCGGTACGCCGAGGCCCCCTCACCCAGCCTCTCCCCCGCTGGGGGAGAGGAGCTGTCATTCCCGAGACACACGCGGTTCGGACTCCCTCTCCCCTGCCAGGGGAGAGGGCCGAGGTGAGGGGTCCCCGCGATTTCCCGAAACGCTCCCGGTCGACGGTTGACCGCGGCGGCGCGTCCTCGCAAGATGCCGCCATGCGCATCCGCCTACTGTCGCTCGTCGGTCTCGGCGCCGTCGCCTGTGCCTCCGCCCCTCCGCGTCCTCCGGCGGCGCCGGTGCGGTCCCTGGGGCTCGCCGTCCGGCCGCTCGATCTCGGCCGCTTCGAGCTTCGGGCGAAGGTCGCGATCGACAACGACACCGCCCTTCCGTGGAAGCTCCAGGCGGCCATGGCCCAGGTCACCGTCGACGGCGTGATCTCGGGCAGCGACACCGTCACCCTCGCGAAGACCGTCCCGCCGCACGGGACGTTGGAGGTCGAGATCCCCGCCGACGCCGAGCCGCTCCGCGACGCCCGCGCGCTGCGCGACTGGGAGGCCAAGGGGGAGCGGCAAATCCCGGTCGTCGTCGGCGGCGCGATCCAGATCGACGAGGGCAGCGGGATCCACGATCGGCCCTTCTCGGCCGTCGGGTCCCTCAAGCCGCCTCGCCTGCCCGCCGTGACGGTCGCGGAGGCGGCGATCGCCGCGCAGACCGCGACCTTCGTCCTCGCGGTCCGCAACCCCAACGCCTTCCCCGTCGCCGTCCGCGCGATCTCCTGCCACGCGAGCGTCGCGGGTCGGGAGGTCGCCGAAGGCGTCGCGCAGGGGCCACACGAGATTCCCGCCGGCGGTGTCGCGCGCTACCGCTGGAGCGGCGGACTGCCCGCCTCCGGGGCCGCCGCCGACGCGCAACGGATGGCGCAGGGCCGGCTCGACTACCGGCTCGAAGGCGAGCTGGATCTCGGACGGCTCCAGCTCCCGCTCCGGTTCGACGGGCCGCTGCAGAGCGGCGGCTAGCGGCTCCGGCGAACTGCCGGGCGCGGATTTGGCGCGCAGGTCGGTTCTCCGGGTAGGATGGGGGAAGGAGGTCGCCATGGTGCGCCGCGCGCTCTTGCTCTCCCCGTTGCTCGTCGCCTTCGGCTGCTACAACCCGACCGTCGAGGGTCCCGGCGGCGGTGGCTCGAGCGGAGGCGCTTCGGGCTCGTCGTCCGGTTCGACCGGGACGTCGGGTGGAAGCTCGGGCTCGGGATCGAGCGGCGGCAGCTCCGGCTCGGCCTCGTCGAGCGGTTCCTCCGGTTCGAGCGGCGGCGCGAGCGGCAGTTCGGGATCGACCGGGGGTTCGGGCTCGACCAGCTCGGGAAGCAGCGGCGGCAGCTCGGGCGGGAGCTGCACCTCCGACTCGCAGTGCCCCGCGGGCGACTACTGCGACTTCACGACCGCGCCCTGCCAGACCGGCCAGCCCGGGACCTCGACCGTCGTTCCCGGCCCTTGCGAGCCGAACCCGAACTGCCAGAACGCGACCTGCGGCGGGTGCAGCACCGACGCCGATTGCGGCCCGCAGCAGAAGTGCGAGAGCGGTCAGTGTGGCTTCTTCGCCTGCTCCGCCCAGCCCATCTTCTGCCCCTCGCCGTGCACCGACGTGGCGGTCCCCCACCAGTGCAGCGCCTGCGTCTGCCCGAGCTGCGGCGGCACGGGCGGCGGCAGCTCCAGCGGGGGCACCAGCGGCGGGACGTGCAGCGCCCCGTGCGCCGCCGGCCGCGTCTGCTGCCCCGACGTCGACCGCTGCGTCGATCTCTCGACCGACACCCAGAACTGCGGGAGCTGCGGCCACGGCTGCGGCGCGGGCGAAACCTGCCAGAACGCGACCTGCGTCGCCGCCCCCTGCAACTCCCCTTCCCCGATGTGCCCGGCAACCTCCACGTGCTGCGGCACGAACTGCTGCAATGGCGGCCAGATCTGCTGCCCCGGCCCCGGCGGCGGGCCGGTGCAACCGGGCGGTGGCAACAGCTACGTCTGCGCCGACGCCGACGCCGGCTGCCCGCCCCCCTGCACGCTCTGTCCGATGTAGCACGGGCCTGCCCGCCGCGCCGCGATTGAATTCGCTTCCGGCGCGGACGTCGAATATGCCGCGATGTCCGGAGGGATCATGGCACGGTCCGGCGATCCAACCGCCGCGCTCGAACGGCTCGACGACTCGTGCGCCTCGGCGCTCCCCGGACTTGTCTCCGCGCTCCCGCGCTACCTCGACGCCGATCAGGCGCTCGCCTACGTCCTCGCGCCGGTCGAGCCGACGGCCCTCGACCGCTGCCACGCCCTCGGCCCGCGGCCCGGCTTCGAGCAACGCTTCCGCGCCTTCATCGCCCGGGCGCCACGCCGCTTCGCCGCCTACGACCCGCACCGCCCCGAGCCGTGGCAACGCAACCGGCCGCTGCGGCGGGCGGACTTCCCCGCGCCGGGGCACCTCGATCGGCTCCCGTTCTTCCGCGAAGTCATCATCCCAGAGGGCCTCGGCCGCCACTTTCTCCGCGTCCTCGTCTGCGACGGCCCGGTGCTTCTCGGCTGGGTCGGCGCCTTTCGCGACGATCCCTTCTCTCCGCGCGAACGCCGCCTCCTGGCCGCCCTCGTCCCCGCCCTCCGGTGCCGCCTCCGCTTCGAGCGCGCCGCCTCCAGCAACGCCCTCCGGGCCGCCGCGCTTCCCGCGATCCTGGACGCGATCGGCGACCCGGCCTTCCTGCTCGGCCCCCACGGCGAGGTCCGCGAGGCAAACCGGCTCGGCGAGGCCCTCCTGCGCCGCCGCGGTCCGCGGCTGCGCGCCGCGCTCCGCTCCGCCGCGCGCGGCGACGCCGCGGAGGGCCTGACGGTCCAGCGCATCACCTCCTCAGGCAAGCCCGCCACCCTCGCCGTCCGCTGCACCGATCCCGAGGACATCGGCGACCGCGCGCTCCGGATGGCCCTCCGCCACGATCTCTCGCCCGCCCACGAGCGCGTCCTCGCCCGCCTCGTCCGCGGCGAGGGCAACCGCGCGATCGCCCGCCGCCTCGGCCTCGCCGAGGGCACGGTCGAGCTGTACGTCGGCCGGATCCTCGAACGCACCGGCGCCGAAAACCGCTCCGCCCTCATCGCCCGGTTCTTCGAGGAGGCGTGAGGCGGCCCACCTTGCCCCCTCGCGGCCCCATGCCAGACTTTGCACATGCGGCCCAACCGCCCCTACTTCCTCTGGGACGTGGACGTCACCGAGGACGAACTGCGCGAGCGGCTGAAGACGCCCGACCCGGACGCGCGGGCACAATGGGAGGGTCGAATCCTGCGCGAGGCCCGCTACCAGGACGTCTGGCGCTACCTGACCCTCGCGGACGTGCTGCGCGACTGGGAGCACATCCGGCGCCACCTGGGCCGCGAGCGCCGCTTCTGGGAGTTCCTGCTCGAAGGGTGGCGCGCCGATGGCATCCTCCCCGCTCGGTAGCCGCTCCAGGCCGACCTGCTCGAGGCCTTCTTCGCGCGGGAGCGCCGCTTCTTCCTCACCGGCGGCGCCGCGCTCGCGGGCTACTACTTCGGGCACCGCACGACCGAGGATCTCGACTTCTTCACGGCGCCCGGGGTCGACCTCGCGGAGGCGTCGCTCTCCCTCGAGGCCGCGTCCTCCGCCTGCGGCGCGACGCTCGCGAAGAGGACCTCGCCGGCCGATCTCGACAAGGTGAAGGCGAGGCTTGGGCTGGCGATGAAGATTCATGCCGAGCGCAAAAGCGAGGCACTGGAGAACGCCGATGAAGAGAACTGACTACAAGGTTGGCAGCCACAACGTCTTCGCCGACCTCGGGGTCCAGGCGCCTGAAGAGGCGCTGGCCAAGGCGGAGTTGACCGTCAAGATCTCCGAGATCATCGAGGCCAAAGGGCTCACGCAGGCCGCGGCCGCAAAGCTCCTGGGCATCGACCAGCCCAAGGTCTCCGCGCTCCTTCGCGGCAAGCTGACCGGCTTTTCCACGGAGCGCTTGATCAAGTTCCTCAACGCCCTCGGGCGCGACGTGGAGATCGTCGTCAAGGTTCGGCCCAGGCGGGGGCCAGGGCACCTTCAGGTCGTGCTCGTCTGAAGCCGAGCGGTCCTGTACCTCTCCCCCGTCGATTCGACGGAACGAAACGTAGGGCCGCGGCGCGCCCTCACTGGCATTGCCCCGCCTGGCAGACCGACCCGCTCGGGCAGACGTGGTTGCACGACCCGCAGTTGAACGGGTCCGTCTGCGTGTCGGTGCAGGTTCCGCTGCAAAGCGATCCGCCCATGCACGTGTCGCCGCACATCCCGTTCACGCACGAGCGGCCCTGTGGGCACCGCAGGCCGCACATCCCGCAGTTCTCTGGGTCGTCGAAGGTGTTCACGCATCCCCCGTCGCACGCGTCCAGCGCCGCCGGGCAGCCACCCGTCGTCCCACCCGTGCTACCGCCGCTCGTGCTTCCCCCAGACGACCCCGCCGAGCCCGTGCTGCCGCCCCCCGACGTCCCACCGGAGCTGCTCGTGGTACTCCCGCCGCTCGAACTTCCGCCGCTCGCTCCCGCCCCCGTCGTCCCGCTTCCGGTGGTCCCGCCCGACGACGTCGAGCCGCCGCTGACCGGCCCGCCCCCGCTCGAATGCCCCCGTGCGCTCGCGCCGCCGTTCGTCGTGCCTCCGCTGCCCGATCCAGAGCCGGCATCGCCCACCGAGGCACCCGCGTCGCCCTCCGAGGTTGATCTTCCTCCACAGGCCGAGCTTATCGCGCCCGCGAGGATTGCTACGCCCATCGCCCTGGCACCACATCTCGACATTCAGATCGAAACGCCCGCTATGGGCACTGTACCCCGCAGGTCCCGTTGACCGACGCGGCGTCGCCTTCATTCGTCTGGCAGCTACTAGAGAGGTACGCGTGCGTGACCGAGGTGTTGCATCCCGCCTCGGCATAGCAGCCGTGCTGGTAGAGGCATGCGTCCATCGCTGCCGCCGCGCAGTAGCACGCCGCCTGGCCGCCCTGGTTGCATTGATTCACAAAACCAACCTCGGTCGGATCGGTCTGACAGGACCTGCCGTCGTCCGTGCACGGGCAGCTTCCACTGCCGCCGCCACCCCCACCTCCGATTCCACCACTTCCTCCTCCGCTAGCGCCACCCCCACCTCCGATTCCACCGCTTCCTCCTCCGCCAGCGCCGCCTCCGTTGGCCGATGGTGCTTCCGTCGGGCAATCGGATGCCGACCGTGCGCAGCTTGCTCCTCCCGGGCATGCGGTGGGGAAATCAGAAGGGCAGCAAACGGTTCCTGCGCAAACCAGGTTTGCAGGGCTGGCTGGACAACAAGCATTCCCGCACGGGGCCCCCGCGCCAATACAAATCTCGTCGCTCGCCAGGCAAGGTCCATCCAATTGGTCGCAGGCATTCCAGGGTGGCACCTCTCCGGAAGGGCACCAGATGCAGTCCGCTTCATAAAGTCCCTTGGCTGCCGATTCGCCCTGCGGCGAACTCGCCGGGCATTGGTACACAAACAGATCACCGTTGTTTGAGCAAGGGCACTGCCCCGAGCCTGAGCCACAGGTTGTTGTCGCGCCTGGCCAGGTCCGTGCGGCAGCACTGTCGTTCTGCACAGTTGCAACGCTGGGCGCGATATTGCTACAGCCCAGCGCGGCTACTCCAGAGATAATGCATCCCACGAACGCGGTTCTGGTCATTTCTGGTCGAAATGGCATTTCGATGTCACAGCCCGCCGATCGAGTCGGGGCTTGGCTCGGGGGTTGAAGACGCGCTCGCGAGGTGCGGCACGAGGATGAGCACCGTTCCCGCAATGGCGAGGATGCCGCCGCCGACGAGGAGGCCGACACCCGTCGTGCCCTGTGCATCCGCTGCCTGGGTCTTCGCGAACGCGCTGAACGACATGGGGTCGGCCTGGGCCGCCGCCTCGCTGCCACCGGCGGCGACGAGGAAGCCGACGCCGACCGCGGCAAGCACGACCCCGACGCCCGCCCCAATCCCGCCCGTGATCGCCATCCAATGGTTCGAGGCCGGAGGCGGTGACGTCCCGGAGACGGCCGCCGCCGGCGCGGGTCGCGGCGCCGCTGCCGGCGGAGGCGCTTCGCCCGGGGCCGGAGAGGGAGCGGCCACGGTGGCTTCCGGCGCGGGGGTCACCGCGATGAGGAAAGGAGTCTCCGGCGTTCCGGCGCGGCCCGGCCCGTTGCCGTCGTTGTCGTAGGCCTCGACGTAGTATTCCAGGTTGGCGTCGACCGTATTCCCTGGCAGCGTCGCCGAGTAGCTGTCGTTCGGTCCGGCGAGCATGTCCACCTTGCGCCACTTCTCCTCGCCGGGGTGTCGGAAGTGGACGGCGGGCTGAAAGACGCCACGGCCGCTCCGGATCGTCGCCGTCAGCGTGAGCGGCTGCCCCTCCGACGCGGAGGTGACGGGCGTCTGCTCGATCGACGGCCCAGGAATCGGTGCGGGTGGGGGCGGAGGGGGAGGTGGAACTGCCCGGGGTGGCGGAGCATGGGCGCTCGGCGGCGGCGCCGAGGGGGGCTGTGGTGGAGGGGCCTGTGGGAGCGGCCGAGGTGGCGCCCCAGGCGGGTTTGCATAGCCCGGCGCGGCGGGAGGGCTCGGCGCGGGCTGGGGCGCCCGCACGGAACCCTGCGGGTAGCCGTAGGCCGGAGGGTACTGCGGCACCTGCTGCGGACCGGGTGGATAGCCGTACCCAGGGGGCGCTTGGAGCGCCGGAGGCGGTGACACCGCAGGCTGCGAAGGCGCCGTCGCCGCGGCATCCGGTTCGACGCACTTCCCTTGCGCGTTGCAAACCCGCTCGCCTTTGCAGTCCGTGTCCTTGGTGCACTGCGCGGTAGAACGCCCAGCGGTAACGAGAACGAAGACGGCGAGGGCAGCTCCGCTCCAAGCGCAGCTCCGAGGATTCTGGCGAGGTTCCAACGTCATTCTCCGCTAGTCGCAGAAGCCGTTGTTGCACTGCGTGCCGGCGGGGCAGGATGCCGAGCTGCCGGCAGAACAGCTCTCCAAGCAAACGCCGACATTTTCCCCCGATTGGGCCGTCTGACAGGTCATCCCCGACGGGCAGTTCGGCCCTCCGTTCGGCCCGAAGGGCGCAGCAGCGGCGCAAAGGGCGAAGCAGGCGGTGCCGTTCGTGCTCGTAGGCAAGCAGGCGCCAGCCGCGCAGAAGCTACTCGCGCGACTTGCGCCGTTCGTGCAGGCCCCATAGGGAGGGATGGCGCCAACCTCGATGCAGGCACCGCTGTTCCCTCCATTGAACGAGAGACAAAGGCCAGGCTCGCCCGCTACCAGCGTACAGGCTCCCCAGTACGCGGTTCCATTCGACGTTCCCGGACCACAAGCGACTTGGAAGCAACCCGTCTGGTCAATCCCAAAGGCCGAACCGCTGGTGCAAGCCGTCGCCTGATCGCCACAGTCCGACGATGAAGAGCAGGGCTCGATACACTGGGCGTTCGCCCCGGTTCCCATGCACTGCAGCGGGATCGGCGATTGCGAGCACCCCTCGGCCGCCGTGCAGGACAAGAACTCGCCCGGGATCTGGCACGTGCTGGGCCCAGTCCCGGAGCTTGGCGAGGTGCAGGCGAGAGCGAAGCAGCAATCAGTCGCTTCGTTGCAGGTCGCCCCGACCGCGCAGGTCGCGCTGTAGCAGGAGCCCTGCACGCAGCTTGCGCTGCAGCAGTCCCCGTTCGTGCTGCACGACGCGCCGTTGGCCGCACAGTTCGGTCCGCCCGGCGATCCGCCGCCGTCCATCGAGTTTCCACCCTCGTTCCCGCCGTCGCCGAAAGTCATCCCGCAGTGCCCGTCCGCCGCCACGCAGACCCCACCCGCGGAGCAGGTGTATCCGGACGGGCAGGTGGCCACGCAGACCTTGCCGCAGTAGTCGGTCGTGTAGTTGCAGGCACTGACCGCCGCACCCAAGAATACCGCCAACCCCGTCCGAAGGATCATGGCGGGCCAAGGTACCGCAGGTCGAGCCTGCGGCGACACACGAGAAACCCGTTCGTACCGCGTGGGAGCCTCCAGTCGTGATTTGACGTTCCTCTTGCTCTTCATGCCCTAGAACCTCACCCCCGCGACGAGCATCGCGCCCTGCCGAACCGGCACGACCCCGAAACTCGGCTGCCACCTCTCCGGCGCCGCGTCGACTCGAAGCGGAGCCTTGGACGCGTCCCGCGCGTCGGACAGGCTCCGGTTAGAGATGTCCAGCTCCTCCTCATTCTTCAGCGTACCAAGGGCAAGTCCAAGCGAAAGGCCGACAACGAAGCCGGCGACTCCGAGGGCCGTCTCGACGATGCCGCCGATAGAAACCTGGCCTTCGGAACCGGAACCATAAGCGGCGAGGCCGAGGATTCCATCGATGGCGATCGGCAGGCCAATGAGTGTCCCACCTCCCAGTACGCACCACCCCACGATGCGAGCCCCAGTGTGATTCGCGTAGAAAAGCGAGGCATCCTTTCCAAAGACGTCGCCAACGGTGAAATCGCGGTCCACCGTCATCGTATCGCCGCCCTTCAACACCACGTCGAAGTGCGCGTGCGCCGGCCCGAGCGGAAGGCTCAGCGTGCATGGCTGCTCGCCACTGCTCTCACAAGTGAAGCGTCCACCCTGCTGGGGCATCACGGTCACGCGGTAGCTGGCGATGTCGTTGCCGCCGTTCTTCACCGACGGATCCACGAGGAACCGGTACGGTGACCCGCCTTGCGATCCAGGTTGACCGGCCGGCAGGTACCCCGCGGGGACGGGTTGTGAATATGGCCCAGGCGCGTACTGTGGCGGAGCCTGTTGCTGGACTGGAGGATAGCCGTATGCGGGCCGCGGCTGCGGCGCGCCTTGCGAAGGCGGGTACTGGATCGACGTGGGCTGGTAAGGGTTCGCCGGTACATTCAGCGTCGGCACTACGCTGGGCGCAGCCGGCGCGACACAGCGCCCGGCATCGTTGCAGACCCGGTCCCCTTTGCAGTCGGTGTCCTTGCTGCACTGTGCGCGGGCCTGCGCAGCTCCCAGCGCCAGACAGCCAAGCCCAAGCGTCACGGCGAGGGATCTGATCGTGCCCATGGCGAGGACGCGTCCGCCTCCTTGTTTCCTAAAACGCAAAGGCCAAAGCCGCCGCGCCGCCGCCGCCCAGTGGAACGAGGCCGAAGGAAGTGAGACGCACCGCTGAGCCCCGTCGGCTTGGTGTCTCGCCGCGGTCACCCAACGAGGACGAGGAGGTTGTCGTGTCGGGGAGGAGCGAATCCTCATCAGATTTTTTCACCGCGGCCGCGATCACAAGTCCCCCGAGCTCCGCTCCCAGCCCGAATAGCAATGGAACCCCAACGGCGTCAAAACTATTGTCTCCACCAGCGGCGTCAAGGAGCGCCCAGCCGAGACCCGTCAAGGCTAGGCCGCAGCCGACTCCGAAAATAACGTTTGCCGCGACTCTCGTGCCGCGGTGGCTCACGACGTCGACGGCCCACGACTGTGGGGCCTCAGTAATCGTGATCTCTTTGGTTATTTCAGTCGGGCTTCCATCATCGTTGAATATGTTGATCTGCAATCGGGCCTGCGTACCGGGGGGCACCGAGATCCGACACGGCTGATTGCGACGTCCGACGCACTTCTGAACGGATGTGACGGACGCCGAGTCGATCACGTTCGCCTCGAAGTGGTCGGGCGCATCGACGTCTCCCGTCAACGTGAAGGTCAGGGGGATGCCGCGTCCCAGGAAGCCAGTCGGCTGCTGGTATCCGTAGCCAGGTGGCGCTGGCTGGGCAGGCGCCACCGGAGCGTACTGCATGGGGCCTGGCTGGTATGGCGTGAGCGGTGGTCGGTACTGAGGGTCGCCCTGTGGTTGGGTCGGAGGATAGCCGTATGCAGATTGCGGCCCGCCGGGCGGAGGGTACGGCGGAGGTGCAGCCTGGTACTGCGGCTGAAAGGACCCCGGAGTGGCACGGTACGGAGCGGTTGGCGCGACGCAGCGCCCTGCCTCGTTGCACACCCGGTCGCCCTTGCAGTCCGTGTCCTTGCTGCACTGGGCCAGCGCGGGCGCAGCATAAGACAAGAGGACCGCAGCGCAGAGCAGGCACAACGACGTCTGACATGGCATGGGGCCTCTCATGGTCGTTCAGAACGTGAAGACGGCGCTTGCCAGTCCACCGCCGCCGGGTACGGGGACAACCCCGAAGCCGGCGAGCGATACGCTCGATCCGGACGCACGGTCGGCCGTGGGCCCCTCCGCTCGGGAGGAACCGAGATTGAGGGTTACCTTGTCGGGCTTGGGAATGATGTCGCCGACGACGATCAATGTCGCCGCAATCGGAATCGAGGAGCCAAGTCCGATTAGCGCGGCGCTTGTCCAGTCGAGTCCCATTGCTTGAATGAGGAAGACGTCGGCAACTCCAAGAGCCGCCGTACCGACGCCCGTCCACAAAAGTACCTTCCCCGCCACTCGCCGCCCGTTGTGGCTTTCAATATCGACGGTTGCGACGGCAGGCTCATCGGTTGGCGTCGCGCCTCGGTCCAGCTCGACCGCCTTCCCATCACTGTACGCGAGCGTGACGTGGATGCGGGACTGCGTGCCAGGTGGCAGAGCGACTCGACATGCCTGCGCGCGGGTTCCGGTACAGGTGGACACGGAACGGCCCGTCGCCGGGTCGAGAACCTTCACGACGAACCGATCGATGTCGTCGTCATCGCCGGCGCTCGAAACTGTGAGCGGAATTCCCCGTGCGGTCGAAGCACGCGGAATGCCCTGGTTGCCCGGTGGCGCCGCCGGAGGATAGGCGTAGCCGGGCGGCGGAGCTTGAGTGGGCGGAGGCTGCTGGTACTGCGCGGGAGGCGGTTGGTACTCCGGTGACGGTGGCGGCCGGGCGGTATAGCCGTAAGGGGGCTCCGACTGCGGGACACCTGGGTATTGCGGCGGCGCGGGCGGGTACTGCGGCACGGGCGCTGGCTGAGAGAAGGGAGAGGGGTAAGCGGGCGCGTTGGGCCTCTGCACCGCAGCCGGGGCGGGCGGCGGGACGCAGTGCCCGGCTTCGTTGCAGATCCGATCTCCCTTGCAGTCCGTGTCCTTCAGGCACCGGGCCATGGCTGGGCCCGCCAACGTCCACGACACAACGCCGACGATTGCAACGAGCGATCGAGCTTTCAGACGCCCGGGCCTCGCGCTGCATCGGCAACACGCAAGGAAGGAGCCGGACGGACGCCACGGGCAGGCCGTGCCGGTATGCCGCGCGAGAGACGAAGTCGGTTGCATCCCCGTCGGCATTACTTGCACGCCTGCGTCGCAGCCGCGGCCGCGTTCTGCATGCAACTGTTGTTGCTGCTGGGGCACGGCCCGAACCGGTGCCCGCCGACCTCGTACCACGAGTTGCCACACCCGTCGGTACACGAGCTGGGGCAGGCCAGGCTCGGCGATTCGCAGCAACCGGCGCCCGTCTGGGCGCTCGTGAAGTCACTGCCGAGCGAGGCTGTGCAGCCACCTGGAGGCACCCCGCAACCGCCGCCGGGGCCGCCTCCGCCGCCGCCTCCATTGGAGCCATTGTCGAGGTTGGCGCAGGCATCGAGGCTCGTCCCGCAGTGCGAGCCGTCGGCGCAGCAGATCGGGAAGTTGTTCGGACAACAGGTTCCATTCTGGCAGTCGACGGGATCCCCGCTCGGGCAGACCGGGGGCGGTGGCGGGTTGTTCGTGTAGTAACAATGCGGATCGCAAGGATCCACGGGGCAATAGGTGTTTGGCTGGCAATAACGACAGACCTGGTTCGAGGGATCGGTCGAGCACTGTGCGCAGAATAGGTCGCCGAGTTGAGATGCGCATGGACATAGGCCTGCGCCGCTTCCGCAGTTGGCGTTCGAGCCGGCAGGCGACCCGCCGTAGCCGGCCCCGGGAGAGCCGTTGTCGATCTCGACTGCGTCCGTCGTCCCGCCGCCACAGCCGCCGGCTCCGCCACCCATACCTGCGGTGCCGAGCAAGAGCGAAGCGAGAACAACGTGCCAAAGCCCCGGTTTCATATCGAATCCCATCGCTTCGCCTAGGTATGCGGTCAGGAGTTTACAGCCATAGTTCTCAGTCGCAGTGTGATGGGCAGCCGCCCTGGACATTTCCGCACTCCGCGTAGCACATGCCGCCGAGTTCCCAAGGCGCATTTGCGGGGCAACATGTCCCGTCCGTGCAGTAGGCCCCACCTTGCTGGTGGCAGGCGTAGCAGGCCGTGCAAGTCGGGCACGATGAGATGGCTTGGCAGTCGCCATTGTTTCCCGCCGTCGCGCACATGCACGTCGTGCAGTTGGTGCAGCCCGGCGCCTGGGGGCCGGAGGACCCACCACCTCCACCTCCGCCCCCGCCGCCGGAACTGCTCCCACCCCCAGAGCTTCCGCCCCCACTTCCCTGGCACTGCGGTGCGGAGGCGACCACCTGGTCGTTCGGGTGATCGTTGCAGACGCCGACCGAGCCCGCGCCGTTGGCGCAGGCGTTCTGTTCGCACGATACGGTCGGGTACGTCGCCTGCCACTGCGTGCAGTCGGAGGCGCCACTGCAGGTGGGCTTGCAGTAGTGTTCGGCGCTTCCCGTGCAGACGGTCCCCGCCTGGCAGTCGCTCTGGCAAGCGCAGGAGTAGTACGCAGGGCTCCCGCCCGGCGTACCACAGCCGCCGGTCCCGCCCGAACCGGAGGAGGTCGGTCCGCTGGGGCCACCGCCGCAGGCGGCGAACGCGGCGGAAACGAATGCGAGGAAGGTCGTTCGAGGCATCATGGTCGGCAGGCTACCCGAGGTCGCACTCGACGCAATAGTAGGGAAACCCGTACACGCCCCCCGCGGCGATCCCGGGCACCGAAACGTAGGGCGGGGCCTTGTGCCCCGCCATGCACGCGGATATTGCGTTTCCCGTGCCCCGTCCCGACCGCCGCCACCCGCGCCTCGACCCCACCGCGTACGCGCAGGCCGGCGCCATCTGCTCGGTGACGCTCTGCACCGCGGGCCGCGTGCGGATCTTCGCCGATGCGGCTCGGGCGACGGCCGCGGTCGAGGCTCTGAAGACGCACGCCGCGGAGACCCGCGTGCCCGTGTATGCCTACTGCGTCATGCCCGACCACGTACACCTCGTCTTGGGGCCCTCGCCGACCTGCGACATCGTCGCCTTCGTCGGCCAGGTGAAGAACCTGGTCCAACGCGCCGTCTGGCGGCTCGGCGTCGAGGGGCGCTTCTGGCAGAGGAGCTTCTGGGATCACTTCCTCCGACAGGACGAGGACGTCGAGATCGCGGTGCGGTACGTCCTGAACAATCCCGTCCGCGCCGGGTTGGTACGCGAGTGGCGCGAGTATCCGTTCTCGGGCTCGCTCGTGTTCTCGCTGTAGGGCGGGGTGTCGTGCCCCACCGCCGCGAGGGCGGCCCGCGCGCGCCGCGCGTCACGTCGCGATGGCGGGGCACAAGGCCCCGCCCTACGTCGATTTCGCGGGGGGCAACGCGATGCATCGCGCGTCATCTTCGAGCACCCGCCCGAGGCCGATCGGCTATTTCGAGGACGGGCTTTGGGCGCGGTGACGAATGCGGGCCTTCTCGCGTCGTCGCTGCGCCAGAAAGAGTTCGGCCCGGAGGGCCGGGGCGTCTCGCGCCCCGGGCCTCCGGGCCTGGTTGTCGCGGCTTCGGCGTTGGCGCTCCGGGGTCCGTGTCCCGCACGGTCGTCCCTTCACGCGGCGGCCTTCGCCGTCCTGCCACCGGTCGCTACTTGCCGGCCGGCGTGTTGCTCGACCCGGGCGCGGCGGAGCCACCGGGCTCCGTCGTGCTCCCGCCGCTGGGCGGGGCGGCCGCCGCGGTCCCCGAGGGGGCCGGGACGTCCGCCGGGTTGGGGGTCAGCGTCGGCCCGTTGGGACCGAGCTGCAGGGTCGGGGTCGCGGCGACGATCGCGGCCTTCTCTGCCGACCCCTTGGTGCCGCGCTTCTGCCGCGTCACCCGCGCCTTCGCCGCCTTGAGCGCCTTCTGCTCGCTCGTCAGCGGCTTGGGGGTCTTGCCGACCTTGAACCCGAACTTCCCGAGCTCCGGGTTCCCCTTGCCGAGCTGCGCCACCAGGGCGGCCTTGATCTGGTTGTACAGATCGCGCGCCGCCTGGCTCTGCTGCTTGCGCACCGCCAGGGCGGTGAGCATCGCCGCCTTCTGGTTCCGGACCGCCGCGTAGTACGCGATCACGGCCTGCAGCGCAGAGACGACCTGCGCCTGGGTCATGGTCGCGCCCTTCACGACGAGCGTGGACTTGGCCGGGATGAGCTGCTGCAGCCCGGTCAACAGCGTGACGAGCAGGGCCTCGAACCCTTTGGGGGCCGAGGGGCCGTTCGACATTCCAATGGACATGGTTCACCTTCCTTGTGTGGGTTTCACCGACGGGCGGACCCACCACGGGCCCGCCCGCTGCTGCCGTGCCGCCTGCCTGCCATCACCTCCTTTCCGCCATTGCCCGGCTACACCGGGAACGGTTCGTCGATCGCGTCGAGCAGGGCGAAGAAGTCCTGCGTCGCCGCGTAGAGCAGATCCTCGAAGACCTGCCGGTCGATCGCGAGCTGGTTCAGCGCCTCGAGGCTCGAGGGGCTGCGGCCCGCCAGCTCCTCGCCCATCTCGGCGAGCGTCGTGAGGACCTTCAGCAGGCCGCGCTCCTCGCTGCCGTGCCGTCCGAGCGGCATCGGCCGGGAGCGCAGGTGCGCGAGCATCCCGCGGATCCGACCCAGCCGCTCTTCCACCGGGCGGTTCTCCTCGAAGGGGAGGACCAGCCCCAGCGACCGCACCTCCTCGATCAGCGTCAGCGCCTCGCCGACCGCCGCCGTCGTCTCCCCGACTTCCAAGACCAGCTTCTTCTCGTCCTGCATGGCACAGCTCCTTGGTTTCGGGCCGCGCCGATCGCGGCCCCTAAAATCAGGAGCTGCAAAGACCCCCCGCGAACCGTGCCAAATGGCTCAAGCTCTCGTCGTGCCTATGGAAAACGGCGATCCGGCCGCCGGAGGCCCTCGGCGATCCGCGAGATCTCGCGGAAATGTCCGCGAAATTTCGCGGACGGCCGCGAGATCTCGCGGAATCGCCTTCCAACCCCGCGATTCCACGAAGGCCGGTTGGCTTGGCCGCTTCGCAACCGGCGGCGCACCAGGTGGACGGGGTTCGGGCGCTCCCCTCGTCTTCCTCTCGCCCCGGGCATCGGTGATATCCTCGCGATCGAGATGACCACGACGGTCGAGAAGATTGCTTCCGCGGTCGACATCCTCCGGAGGATCGCGCGGCCGCGACGAATCCTGCTCTTCGGCTCGCAGGCGACGGGCCGTGCCCGGCCGGACAGCGACGTCGATCTGCTCGTGATCGAGGACGAGATCGCCGACCGCGGCGCGGAGCTCGCCCGCCTCTACCGTGCCCTCCGTCCGCTGCGGTTGCCGGTCGAGCTCGTCCTCACCTCGGAAGCGCGGTTCCGCGACTGGCGTGACATCCCGGGCAGCCTCTTCCACGCGGCGGCGCGGGACGGCAAGCTCCTCTATGAAGCGCCTTGACGCCGCCCGCGCAATGTTGCGCAAGGCAGAGCAGGACGAGCGCGCCGTCGCGCGGCTCCAGGGTGACGCCGACATCGGCGACGAGATCCTCGGCTTCCATTGCCAGCAAGCCGTCGAGAAGCTGCTGAAGGCGCTGCTCCTCGCCGCGGGTGTCGAATTTCCCCGCACCCACAACCTCGACGTGCTCGCGGATCTGCTCGCGGATGCGGGTCAGGCCTTGCCGGCAGACCTCGGCCCCCTCGAAGGGCTCATCCCCTTCGCGGCCCAGTACCGCTACGAAGAGGAGCCCGATCTCCATTTCGACCGGCAGGAGGCACGGGTGCTGATCCGTCGCCTGCGAACGCACGTCGAGACGGTCCTGGCCCTCTCGCAGCCATGAACACGAGCGGCGCGGGCTCGGAGCCGTCGCTCCTGCGCGAGCAAACCTCCCACTCCTTCCCACCCGCCGAAGGATCTCTCGGTGGGGCCTTCGGGATCGACGGTCTCGCCGCCCGCTCTCTCGATCTCGCCGAACGATCGCTCGACGTAGCCTTCGGGAGCGACGATCTCGCCGCCCGCTCGCTCCGGCAGCGCGTCCTATCTCTTCGGCAAGCCGAAGGATCTCTCGCTGTCGCGGAAGGGATCGACGCTCCCGCCGAACGATCTCTCGGTGTCGCCTGCGAGTCCGCCGATCGGGCCGGCCGATGCGACGGTGGCGCCGCCGATCCCGTCGGAGCCTTCGAGGAGATCGACGATCCCTTTGCCCGCAGCGTCGGATCACTCGGCGAGATCGACGATCCTTTGGGCCACACGGACGATCCCTTCGGCCCGCCGGACGGTCCCTTCGGCGTGCCGGACGATCCCTTTGGCCGCAGCGGCGATCCCTTCGCCCAGACGGGCGATCCATTTGCCGGGATCGCCGCGCGCTTCGCCCGCACCGCCCGCGCGTGCTAAGAGATCGCCGTGCCCGAGCACGTCTACGTCAGTCACGGCGAGACGATCGTCGCCGAGGCCGACCTCGAGATCGGATCGCTCGTCCTCGGCGGCGACGAGGGCGCGCAGATCGTCGTTCCGCCCCAGCTCTGCCCCGTGAACTTCGCCCGCGTCGAGCTGTCGGTCGACGGCAGCGTCCACGTCGCCACCCTCACCGGCACTCCCATCTTCGACGCGGCCGGCGTCGGCAGGCCGCGCCAGCAACTCGACCACGGGGGCTTCGTGCGCGCCGCGGGCTTCACCGTGACGCGGCTGCGCTTCGCCGAGCGGCCCGCCGCCGCGGTCCGCAGACGCCGCGTCAACGCCGTCCCGACCGCCGCCTCGCCCGAGATCGCCGCCCCGAGCGGCCCTCCGATGTCGATCGAGGTCGAATCGCACGGCCTCCACTGGCGCGACGACCTCGGCGAGGACGGCATCGTCTACGGCCGCGGCGATCCGCTCGACGACACGATGGTGTTCGTCTCCCTCGACGACGGCGCGGTCTCCGCCGAGCACGTGGCGGTCTACTGGAAGGACGGACACTTCTGGGCCTCCGACCTCGGCAGCAGCCACGGCTTCACGATCAACGGCCGGAGGATCCCGCCGGGCGGCAAGACCGAGATCACGGAGGGCGACATGCTCGGCGTGCCCGGCTTCCCGGGTTCCCCGACGCTCCTCTTCAGCAGCCGGCAGAAGGCGATCGACAACCCGCGCGGCGATCCGGTCCGGAGCCTCTTGCTCGGCCGCTCCGACGGCATGCGCGAGGTCCACCGGCGCATCAAGAAGTTCGGTCCGATGGGCATCACGGTCCTCATCCTCGGCGAGACCGGCACGGGCAAGGAGCTGGCGGCGCGCGCGCTCCACCTCTGCCACGGCGCCGACAGGCCTTTCCTCGCGATCAACTGCGGCGCGATCGCCGCCTCGCTGCTGGAGAGCGAGCTGTTCGGCCACGTCAAGGGCGCCTTCACCGGGGCGATCCACGACAAGCCCGGGCCGTTCGAGCTGGCGAGCGGCGGCACGGTCTTCCTCGACGAGATCGGCGAGATCTCGCACGAGATGCAGGTCAAGCTCCTGCGGGTCATCGAGGCGCGCGAGGTGACGCGCGTCGGCGCCTCGCACCCGATCCCGATCCACGTCCGGATCGTCGCGGGCACCCACCGCCCCATCGCCGAGATGGTCGCGACGGGCGGCTTCCGCGAGGACTTCTACCAGCGGCTCAACGTGGGCGAGATCCCGATGCCCGCGCTGCGCGACCGCCCCGAGGACATCGCACTGCTCGCGCGCCACTGGCTGCACGAGAAGCACCCCGCGCGGCGGCTCGCGGACGGCGCGATCGAGCTGCTTGCGCGGCAGCGCTGGCCGGGCAACGTGCGGCAGCTCCAGAACGTCATCGAGCGCTCGGCGGCCCTGTCCGACGCGACGGTGCTTCAGGCCTCCGACCTGATCCTGCTCACCGAGTCCGAGAAGCAGGCGCAGCGCAAGATCGAGGCCGAGGCGCGGTCGAAGCTGCCCGTCCGGACCGCGGGCGACGTGCGCGCGCTGGAGAAGGAGCTCGTGCAGCAGGCGATCGAGCGCTGCCGCGGCAACGTCGCGGCGGCGGCGCGCGAGCTGGGGGTCAAGGAGAGCACCCTGCGCAGCCGCTGCAAGGCTTGGGGGATCTGAGATGTGGGCCGACGGACAATGTCGCGGGGGACCGTGCGCGGCAGGGGACAAGCCCCTGCCCTACACCGAAAATCGTAGGGCGGGGGCTTGTCCCCCGCCGCGAGGGCGGGATGCGCGGTCGGCGGCGCACGAGGCCCCGCCCTACGCCGAAAATCGTAGGGCGGGGGCTTGTCCCCCGCCGCGAGGGCGGCACGCGCGCGCCGCGCGCCATTCCGCGGCATGAACGGGGAGGGCTGAGGGATGCTCGAGGGGCTCCTGCCGGTCGAGCGGCTCGGGGCGGGGGGCGAGGGCGCGGTCTGGCTCGCCTTCGACCCCGCACTCAAGCGCTTCCTCGCGGTCAAGCTCGTGCGCATCGCGGGCGCCGACCGGGCGGCCGGCGAGCGTCTCCTCGCGCGCTTCTCGGCCTTTGCGCAGGACCTCGTCGAGCCCGGCGTCGCGGCGCTCCTCGCCGTCGGCTTTTCCACGGGCGCGCCCGCCGCGTTCGTCGCGCGCTTCGGCCTCGGCGAGGGGCTCTGGCTCTACGTCGTGCTCCCCTACGTGCACGGCCTCGACGCCTGGGAGCTGGGCGCCGGCCGGCCGCTGCCCGCGCGCGCCGTCGCCGCGCTGGGGGCCGAGATCGCCCGCGCGCTCGCGCGGCTCCACGCCCGCGGCCTCGCCCACCTCGACGTGAAGCCGCAGAACGTCCTCGTCGACGCGCAAGGCCGGGTCGTGCTCGTCGACTTCCAGGCGGGCGGCGGGCGCGGCACGCCGGGCTACGCCGCCCCGGAGCAGGCGTCGGGCGAGGGCGGGGCCGCCGCCGACTGGTACGCGCTCTCGCGGTTGCTCCTGGCCGTCTGGACCGGGCAGCCTTCGACGGGCGGCGCGCCGCCGGACCCTCCCGAAGCCGAGGCGGCACTGTCGGGACGCGAGCGAATCGCCCACGGCGCGCTCGCGGCGCTGATCGAGCGGCTCGGGAGCCTCGACCCGGCCGAGCGGCAGGGGGGCGCGGCGGAATTCGAGCGGCTGGCCGGCGAGCTCGGGGCGGACGACCGCGCCGCGGAACTCGCCGCGGCGGTCGCGGCCTCCGAGTGTCGCTCCAAGCTCGCCCGGATCGAGGCGCGAGAGGCCGCGTTCCTGCAGGAGCATCATCCCCTCCCCCGCCCCGCGGGGGAGGGCCAGGGTGGGGGAGCACCCCGCGTGCGCCGCGTCCCCCTCGCGCTCGCGGGCGCGCTCACCGCCGCGCTCCTCGCCTTCGCCGGCCTCTCCGTCTGGCGCGAGCTCCGGAGCGAATGGCAGCTCCCGGGATCGGCCCTGCGCGCGGAGGTCGGCCAGCTCAGGCTGCCACCGATCAAGCACGGCAAGCCCGAGGGAGAGCCGCAGGTCCCCCCGCCCGCCCCGGTCGGCCCGAGCGCGCACGAGCTCGGGGACGACGCGCTGCCCGCGCCCGGCGAGGGTCTCCTCACCTACTACCTCGGCACGCCCGCCAACGAGCTGGGCCTGCGGCTCGTCTCCGGCCCCGTCCTGTGGCGCGACGAGGCTCCGCGCCAGGGCCACCTCTACCGGTTCTCGCTCCACCCCGGCCACTACCTCGTCGACCACGTCCACCCGCCCCGCCACCTCGAGGAGCGGCAGGTCGAGGTCCGCGCGGACGACGCAACCCGTGTCCAGTCGCTGCCCTACGAGCTGCTCGCGCCCGCTGCGAGCGGCGGGACCGAGATGACCCTCGCCGAGACGCTGCCCCACTTCGACCACCCGGTGGAGATCGCGAAGGGGCCGGTCCTCCTCGAGGCGGCCTTCGTCGGGCCCGGCGGCGCCCTCGGAATCGCGCCGGCCGCCGGCTGCTCCGACAAGTCGCCCGTCGCCGTCCCCACCCCGCTGCGGCGGTCCGACCCGGGCGTGTCCGTCGGGGAAGACCAACTGCTCTGCGTCTTCCCGGCCGGAAACGGGCCGCCCGCGGACCTCCGCGTCTTCGCCTACGGGACCCGGCCGGAGAATTCGGCGGGAACCGGCCCCCGGATCCCGCCGGACCACGCATTCGTCGCGGCGGC